>CANRIU010000036.1 GCA_947630755.1 uncultured Oscillospiraceae bacterium
CCGAGGGCAAGGGCGAGCCCGAGGACATCACCGCTCTGGAGGAGCTGGTGCATGTCACCCGCAACGGCTCTCTGTGCGCCCTGGGCCAGACCGCGGCCAACCCCGTAAACTCCACCATGACCCACTTCATGGACGAGTACCTTGCCCACATCAACGACAAGAAGTGCCCCGCCCATGTGTGCAAGAACCTGATGCAGTACAAGATAGTGAAGGACAAGTGCTTCGGCTGCGGCATGTGCGCCAAGCAGTGCCCCGCCTCCGCCATCACCCGCACGGACTACGTCGCCCCCGGCAAGAAGCTCGCCGCCATGGAGATCGATCCGGCCAAGTGCGTGAAGTGCGGCGCCTGCATGTCCACCTGCAAGTTCAAGGCCATCATCAAGGAATAATAGGGGAGGACCAGGAAAATGTCTTTAGTAAATATAAAAATCGAGGGACATCCCTACCAGGTCGAGGCCGGCCTCACTATTCTTGAGGCCGCAAAGCGCTGCGGCTATGAGATCCCGTCCCTCTGCACCTTCAACCACGGTGAGTGCAACCAGGGCTCCTGCCGCGTGTGCCTCGTGGAGGCCACGGGAGCGAGAGGCCTCGTCGCCTCCTGCGTCTACCCCGTCAGCGAGGGCATGGAGATAACCATCTCCTCTCCCGCGGCTGTCCAGGCAAGGCGCACCAGTGTTGAGCTTCTGCTCTCCAACCACTCCGCCTGGTGCCAGCAGTGCGCCAAGAACGGCTCCTGCGAGCTTCTGCGCGTGGCCCAGCTCACCGGCGCCCGGGTTATCCAGAAGGAGGCCTCCAAGACCCCCACTACACTGGACGACATCGGACCCAGCATCATCCGCGACACCTCCAAGTGCATCCTCTGCGGCCGCTGCGTCGCCAGATGCCAGAACGCCCACGGCCTCGGCATCCTTGGCTTCCAGAACCGCGGCTTCAAGACCATCGTCGGCCCCGCCGAGAACCGCAGCTTTAAAGATTCCCCCTGCATCATGTGCGGCCAGTGCGTCTCCGTCTGCCCCACCGGCGCCCTTCTTGAGAAGTCCGAGATCGGCAAGCTTGACGAGGCCAGAAAGGCCGGCAAGTACATCGTCGTCCAGACCGCTCCCGCCGTCCGCGCCGCCCTCGGCGAGGAATTCGGCATGAAGATAGGCACCCCCGTCACCGGCAAGATGGTCGCCGCCCTCCACAGACTGGGCTTCAACAAGGTCTATGACACCAACTTCGGCGCGGACCTGACCATCATGGAGGAGGCCAACGAGCTGCTCCTCCGCATTAAGAACGGCGGCGTCCTCCCGATGATCACCTCCTGCTCACCCGGCTGGGTCAACTACGCCGAGTATTACTATGGAGACCAGCTCGACCATCTCAGCTCCTGCAAGTCCCCCCACGAGATGTTCGGCGCCATCGTAAAGAGCTACTACGCCGAAAAGAACGGCCTCGACCCCAAAAATATCTTTGTCGTCTCCATCATGCCCTGCACCGCCAAGAAGTTCGAGAAGGAGCGCGACCAGCTGAAGAACAAGGACGGCCTTCCCGATGTGGACTGCGTCCTCACCACCCGTGAGCTGGGCGACCTCATCCGCAGAAGCGGCATCAACTTCACAAAGCTCCCCGATGAGGAGTTTGACCAGGACCTCCTGGGCGAGTATACCGGCGCCGGCGTCATCTTCGGTGTCACCGGAGGCGTCATGGAGGCCGCCCTCCGCACCGCCTACCACGCCCTCACCGGACGTGAGCACGAGCTCATAAAGTTCGAGCAGGTCCGCGGCCTCGACGGCATCAAGGAGGCCAGCATCGACATTGACGGCACCGTTATCAACGTCGCCGTCGCCCACGGCATGAAGAACGCCAAGGTCCTGATGGATGAGGTCCGTGCCGGAACAAGCAAGTACACCTTCATCGAGATCATGGGCTGCCCCGGCGGATGCGTCGCCGGAGGCGGACAGCCCTACGTCAAGCCCTGCTTCCTCCCCAATGAGGACATCGACATTCTTGACACCTACAAGGAAAAGCGCGCCGCCGCCCTTTACAGCGAGGACGAGCGCCTGACCGTCCGCCAGTCCCACAACAACACCCAGATCCAGCAGCTCTACGCCGACTTCCTGGGCGAGCCCTGCGGTCACAAAGCCCATGAGCTCCTCCACACCACCTACGCCGCAAGAGAGAGATTCAACTAAAATATCAATTCTCCCCCGGACAAAGGTCCGGGGGAGAAATTTTACAGTGAAAGTTTGTCGAACACCGAGAGCAGCCAGGGGTCATTTCCCTGTTGACCTCAAATAGCGCCGATGCGTTTTCCTATAAAACGCCGTGCAGATAAACTGGTTTGCCAGCAGCACACAGGGATATGCCCGGCGCTCGTCGCCGCTTAAAGCCGCGGCCTCGTCATAGCCCTCCGCCGTCTTACGATAGATGCGAAGCCAGCGCTCCGGCATTTTGGGGGGATCTCCCTCAAAGCTCTCGCTGAGCACCGCCGTGGCGGCGTAGCACGGGTCATAGATCCTCACATTCCGCTCGGATATGGGAGAGGGTGCCAGCGTAAGTCCATCCTCCGAAAGCAGAAAATTCGCGGGGCAGGGGCCGCCCGCTTTTTGTGCGATCATTTTTCATATTGTTACCCTTCCTCTCTGCCGGGAGCGCCCCGGGGACGCGGCCGGCTCTGATATACTGGGAGGAGGTGCAGCCAAATTCCCGCCGGAAGGCTCTGTAAAACCAGGCGTGAGTCTCAAAGCCGTAGGCGAGGGCAGTGTCTATCTGCCTTGCGCCCTGCCGTATCTCCGATGCTGCGCCGAGAAGCCGCCTTTGCAGTATGTAGCGCATAACGGGCATACCCACCTCAGACTGAAAGAGGCGGTAGTAGCGGTAGAGCGAGTAGCCCGCCATGTCCGCAAGCTCCACAGCGGTAATTGGCGCCTTCAGATTTTCCTCGATGTAGCGAAGGCCCTCCTTGATCATCTCCCTGCGGTCCATGCTGTCCCTCCTTTCGATTTGTGGACACGGCTATATAATAACATGGATTTTGGGAAAAACCTTTCCGTCCTTGCCAAAAAATCTCCCCGCCGGAAAAATTCCGGCGGGGAGATCATCGCTCTTATGGCAGGCGCGGCAGGAGCAAAAGCCCTCGCCTGTTTACAGTGCGGTCCCGAGAAGGTCCAGAGTAATGCCCGTGACGACGGAGGAGCCGAGGGTGTAGGCCAAGATCTTCACATTGTCCGCCATCGCCCGGCGGTTTATCCTGAACAGCACCAAAATCCCCACCCCGGAGGCGGCGAGCAGGCCGGAGATCATGCTCCCCGCGGTCATTGCCCCCTGGAGATAGAGCTGGGTTATGACGATGCTTGCGGCGCAGTTCGGAATGAGCCCCACCAGCCCCGCCAAAATCGGGCCCAGGACGGGCTTATTGAAGATGAGCCCCGCAAGCCGTTCCTCACCGATGAAATGGATGGCGGTCCCCAGGGCGAGGTTGACGATCAGGACAAAAACCGCTATTTTCAATGTGTGGGAGACGGCGGAGCGGAGGATGCCGTGCTCCTCACAGCCGCAGTTCTCCTCCCGGCACAGCTCGTGGAGGTCCACCTTCTCGTCCTCGTGACGGCAAAGGCGGAGAAGATGGTCCGCAACGAGGCCGAAAATCACTCCGGCGGCGGCCTTTACGGCGAGGATTTTCAATATCCTCACAGGCGAGACGGCGGAGGAGATGAGTATCGGCAGCATCTCATCCGATGTGGAGAGAAAAACCGCCACCAGCGTTCCGGCGGAGATGAGCCGCTGGGCGAAAAGGTTCGACGCCGAGGCGGAGAAGCCGCACTGGGGAATGAGCCCCACTGCCGCTCCGGCGAAGGGTCCCCACACGCCGGACTGGCGTGTGAGGCGGATCGACCCGGCTTCGGCGCGGTCCTCTATCACCTCGAGAATGAGGTATGTCAGGAACAAAAAAGGCAGTATTTTAAGCGTATCAAGCGCAGAATCGATAAAAATGTCCAGCATATGTGCCTCCGGGAGTGATTTAAGGGTAAATATTTTAACATTTTTTCTAAGTATTCGCAAGGTTTTATTTAAAATTCCATAAAAATATGCTACAATATCAGCAAAGGGGGGAGAAAAATGAGGCTCGATACGAATGTTCAGTACATAAAGGGCGTGGGCGAGGAGAGAGCGAAGGCATTTGCCAGGCTCGGCGTGACCACTCTTGGAGAGCTGGTGATGAATTTCCCCAGGGCATACGAGGACAGGCGGGAGCTGAGGACAATTCAGGAGCTCGTCTTTGGGGACATGTGCTGCGTCAGCGCCACCGTGGCCTCCCAGCCCGTGCTCACGCGGATACGCCGGGGACTTGACATCACCCGCTGCGTTGTGGTGGACAGCGCCGGGAGAATGACGGTTACATTTTTTAACCAGTCCTTTGTGCGCCGTGCCCTCATCCCCGGGGAGAGCTATATATTCTACGGTCGGGTGGAGGGCCGCATCGGCGCGCCGGAGATGAAAAACCCGGTTTTTGAGAAGGAATCGAATCCCCCCGGCTCCACCCGGCGCATAGTTCCCGTCTACCGCATGACTGCGGGCCTGTCGCAGAGGGTCATAGCCTCCGCCGTCCGGGCGGGGCTTGACATATGCGGGGACGAGCTCCCGGAGCGCCTGCCCGAGGGCGTGAGGGAGCGTTACAGGCTCGCCCAGACGCGCTTTTCCTATGAGAACATACATTTTCCCCGGGACATGGAGAGCCTGGAGCTTGCCAGAAGGCGGCTCATTTTTGAGGAGCTGTTCATCTTAAGCTGCACGCTGAGTTTCATGCGCGGGCGTCAGCAGGAGAAGAGCGGCGCGAAAATGGCGCGGGCGGACATGGCGCCCTTTTATGCCGCCCTTCCCTTTAAGCCCACGCACGCCCAGGAGAGGACCATCGGGGAGATACTGACGGATATGGAGTCCGGCCGCCCCATGTCCAGGCTTGTGCAGGGGGACGTGGGCTCCGGCAAGACGGCAGTCGCCGCCGCGGCAGCCTACAACGCCGTGAAAAACGGCGCCCAGGCGGCGTTCATGGCGCCGACGGAGATACTGGCGGAGCAGCACTACAAATCCCTGACGGCTCTTCTGGAGCCCCTTGGCGTCCGTGTGGGACTGCTGACGGGTTCCCTCGGGGCAAAGGCCCGGCGGGAGACGCTCGCGTCCATGGCGCTGGGGGAGCTTGACCTTGTGATAGGCACTCACGCGCTTATCTCCGACGGGGTGGAGTTTTCAAATCTCAGCCTCATTATCGCCGACGAGCAGCACCGCTTCGGCGTCCAGCAGCGGGCGGCCCTTAACGACAAGGGCGACGCGCCCCACGTCCTTGTAATGTCCGCAACGCCTATCCCAAGGACGCTGGCGCTCATTGTCTACGGGGATCTGGACGTCTCTGTCATAGACGAGCTGCCCCCGGGACGGGAGAAGGTGGACACCTTCCTCGTGGGGGAGGGGATGAGGCAGAGGATATACAACTTCATCCGCCGCCTTGTGGGGGAGGGCCGTCAGGTGTTCATCGTATGCCCCGCGGTGGAGGAGACAGAGGAGACGCCGGACAACCTGAAATCCGTGAAGGAGTACGCAAAAGAGCTCTCGGAGCGGGTCTTCCCGGAGCTTCGCGTGGGACTTGTCCACGGCAAGCTCAAGGCCAGAGAGAAAAACGAGATAATGGAGTCCTTTGCCGCCGGGCAGACGGACATTCTCGTCGCCACCACCGTGATAGAGGTGGGCGTGGACGTGCCAAACGCGGCGTTGATGGTGGTGGAGAACGCGGACAGGTTTGGCCTCTCCCAGCTCCACCAGCTCCGGGGCCGTGTGGGCCGGGGACAGCACAAGTCCTACTGCGTGCTCTTTGAGGGGTCCGGCGGGGACGCGGCCCGGGAGCGCCTGCGGGCGCTTTGCAGGACAAACGACGGCTTCAAGCTGGCGGAGGAGGACCTGCGCCTGCGGGGCCCCGGGGATTTCTTCGGTTCCCGCCAGAGCGGCCTTCCCGATATGCAGATTGCGAGCTTCGCCACGGACATGGAGCTTTTAAAGACGGCCCAGAGCGCCGCAAAGGAGCTTCTGGAGGCGGACCCCGGCCTCCAAAGGCCGGAGAACGGGCCGCTGCGCAGCGCCGTTGACGCGGTGCTGGAGAAGAACAGGGGGACCTTCAACTAATGGTATTGCCCGAAAAAATATCATCCCTTCTCCGTGGGGCGCGGGGCGAGCCGGACCGGGTGGGGATGTCCGGCGCGGGAGTGTTTTTATACCCGGACCTCGTCCTGAAAATCTCTCCGGAGGGGGAGAGCGCCCGCCGGGAGGCGGAAATGACGAAGTGGCTCCGTGGAAAGCTTCCAGTACCGGAGGTCATAGCCTGTGAGCGCGCGGGCGGGAGGCAGTTTCTTCTCATGGCACGCCTTCCCGGAGTGATGCTCTGCGACAGCGCGGTCATCACGGATGCCAAAAAGACGGCGGAGCTCCTGGCGCGGGCGCTGGAGATGGTGAGCGCTGTGGATTTTTCGGACTGTCCATATACTGCGGACCTTGACGATGAGCTTGCCGCCGCCCGCGGATATGTGGAGCGGGGAGAGGTGGACATTGAAAATACCGACCCCGCCACCTTCGGACCCGGGGGATTTCGGGACCCGGAGCACCTTCTCATGTGGCTGGAGGAGAACCGCCCGGAGGAGGACAGGCGCTTCACCCACGGGGACATGTGCCTTCCAAATATCCTGACAAAGAACGGCCAAATCTCCGGCTTTCTTGACCTCGGCAGCGCCGGGGTGGGGGACCCGTGGCGGGATATTACCATCGCCCGCCGGAGCCTCCATGACAACACCGACGGCTGCCACGGACACACCCACCCCGGTTTTGACGCCGATGTGCTCTTTGACATCCTTAGCGTTAGGCCTGACAGGGAGAAGTTGAGATACTACCTTCTGCTGGATGAGCTATTTTAAATGTCCTGCGGGCAGGCTGAAGCTTGCCCGCAGGCTTTTTTCATTGACGGCAAAAACGCGGCATATACTTGACCTGGAAATATAAGGGGGCGGGTATATGCGGACAAGGCGGCTTGCGGCGAACACCGCGATCACGACGCTGGCGTCTATCTTCACTCAGGCACTTGGACTTTGGTTCCAGTCTGCCCTTGCAAGGCGCATTGGCGCCGCGGGGCTGGGGCTTATGGGGCTTATAACCTCCGTGGGGTCGCTGGCGGCGACCTTCGCCATATCCGGGATACGCTTCGCGTCCACGCGGCTTGTGGCGGAGGAGATGGGCATGGGGCGGATGGGCCGGATACTCGGCCTTATCCGGCGGTGTCTTGCCTACGCGGCGGTGTGCGGGGGACTTGCCGGGGCGGCGCTGTGGAGCTCCTCCGGCTTTGTTGCGGGCAGGCTCTTGGGCGACCTGAGGGCGTCCACGGCGCTGAAGGTCCTGTCCGTGGGGATGCCCTTTCTCTCCGCCGGGGCGGTGCTGGGGGGCTATTTTACCGGGACCTGCCGGGCGGGAATGGCTCTGGGGGGACCTGTCAGCGAGGAGACGGTGCGGGTTGGCGTGACCTTCGCGCTGCTCGCGGCCTTCAAGAGCTCCGACCCGCGCATGACCTGCGCCTTCGCGGCGGCGGGGAGCGCGGCGGGGGAGGTGGTGTCCTTCCTCGTGATGGCGTTTTTATACATTTTTGACAAAAAACGCCCGCGCCCGGAGACACGGCCCGTCCCGGGGCAGCTTAAGCGGATAACCTCCGTGGCGGTGCCGCTGGCCTTTACGGCCTACGCCAGAGTTGCGCTTAAGACCCTCCAGCAGCTTCTCATCCCCATGGGGCTTACGAAAAGCGGCGCCTCGGCCCAGAGGGCCCTCGCGGGGTACGGGACTGTCCGGGGGATGGCGATGCCCGTCATAACCTTCCCCATGGTGCTTTTCGCCTCTGTCTCGGAGCTGGTGGTGCCGGAGCTCACCGAGGAGCAGATGCGGGGCAACGGGGAGGAGATACAGCGGTCGGCGAAATCGCTTTTGAAATTTACCCTGTATCTCTCCGCGGCGTCGGCGCTTTTTGTGCTGTGCTTCTCAAAAAAGCTGGGGGCGGTGCTGTTCTCCAGCGACGAGGCGGGCAGGTTTATAGCCCTTCTCGCGCCGCTGATGCCCGTTATGTATCTGGACCACGTCACCGACGGGATGCTCCGGGGGCTGGGGGAGCACATGTTCACCATGGGCTTGAACCTTATGGACTCACTTGTCTCCACCACGGCGATGTGGTTCATACTTCCCAGATTCGCCCTTGACGGCTACATCGCCGTTGTTTACATATCGGAGATATTCAACTTTGCCCTGAGCCTCAAGCGCCTTGTGCGCGTCACCTCCGGCGAAACCCCCGCCGTTTCAGTTTGTCAAAAAACACAAATTTAATATTTTTTCCAGGGACATGCGCCCTGGAAAAAATCCCGCACGATCCCCTTGTCGAAAAAGCCCGCCAGGGCTTTTTCGACAGCCTAAAATGGCGGAGGCTGAGCCTCCGCCATTTTGCCGTGATGATTGGTTATGAGTTGTCCCTTGACTCCACTCTGTCCCTGAAAAGCAGCGATATGCACCACAGCGCCGCCAGCGCGACGAGGGTGTATATTACGCGGCTCACCGAGGCAGTCTGACCGCCGAAGAGATAGGCCACAAGGTCAAACTTGAATATTCCCACCAGGCCCCAGTTGACTCCGCCGATTATGAGGAGAATAAGGGCGATCCTGTCCATTATCATAAGCTGAACCCTCCTTTTTGTTTGCGCAGTTAATATATCCGGCAAAAGCGCGGTTTATTCGCCGGAGGGATTGGCGGATATTGCCTTCCAAAGCCCGGGGAAGAGCTTTGAAAAAATGGCTTTTATAAACAATTATTCAGCAGATAATTGCTTTTACTCACGCCGGGGAGTATAATACTTCATAATGTGAAAGGAGAGTGGCTTTATGCAGATAGTTGACCTTCACTGCGACACAATCATGCGCTTTTATGAGGGCGGGCACCTGAGGGACCTGGAGGGCGGACACGTCGATCTGGAGGGACTCCGGCGCGGCGAGACGCTGGCCCAGTGCTTCGCGATTTTCGTGCCGACCTACGGCGCGGCGGAGCGCCACGGCGTCGCGGAGGACGCCGCGGGGTATTTTGACAGGGCCTACGCGGCGTATCTAAGGGAGCTGGAGCTTTGCCGTGACAGCATCGCCCCGGCGTACTGCGTTGCGGACATCGAAAAAAACAGCCGCGAGGGTAAGATAAGCGCCGTTTTGACCGTGGAGGACGGCGTGACGCTGGACGGCAGGATAGAGAATGTGGACGAATATTTCAAAAAGGGCGTGCGCATGGTTGCGCTCACATGGAACTACGAAAACTCCTTGGGATACCCGCAGAGCGGCGACCCGGAGAAGCACATGCTGGGGCTCAAGCCCTTCGGCATCGAGGCGGTGCGTCGGATGAACGAGCTTGGCATCGCGGTGGATGTGTCGCATTTGAGCGAGGGCGGCTTCTGGGACGTGGCAAAATATTCAAAAAAGCCGTTTATCGCCTCCCACTCCTGCTGCCGGGCGCTGTGCGACATCGGTCGCAACCTGACGGACGAGCAGCTCCGGGCCGTCGCCGACTCCGGCGGCGTGGTGGGGCTTAACTACTGCAACTACTTCCTCCACCCGGTGGCGGACAAGGAGGACAGATTTACCGCGGTGTCGGAGCTTCTGCGGCATCTGGTGCATATGGTGAACGTTGCGGGGAGCGACCACGTCGCCCTGGGCTCCGACTACGACGGCATCGGTTCGGAGCTGGAGTGGGGCGGCTGCGGGAACCAGCAGGTGCTGGCACGGGCTATCGAGAGGCGGTTTGGCGCGGAGACGGCGGAGAAGATAACCCATAGGAACGCGCTTCGCGCGCTGCGGGATATAATCGGCGGCTGATCAGGCGCCGAGACGCAGGGACAGGTCCGCCATGCGGGTGACTATCGCCGCGGTCTCGGAGCGGGTGAGGCACGCATCGGGGCGGAAGGCCCCGCCGGAGCCGCCGACGATGCCGCACCTTGCCAGAAGCTCCACGCAGGCGCGAAATTCGCCCCCCACGTCCGGGAAGGTGACGCCGGGGCAGCTTTCGGACCTGGCGTCCTCCGGGAGCACGCGGGCCATGAGCGCGGCGAACTGGCCCCGGGTAATTGCTGCGCCGGGGGCGGCGAAGGAGGTGTCGATGCCCCAGAGGGAGAGGTACTCGTAATACGGCGCGTACCAGCTGCCGCCGGGGGAGAAGACGTGCCCGTCGTCATAATAGGCGGAGAGGAACCTTGCGGCGATGGTGACGGCCTCGGCTGCCGTAACATTTCCGCCGGGGGCGAAGCGCGTCTCGTCCCGACCGGACATAAGCCCGAGGGAGAACATCGTCCCCACGTTCCCGGCGTACCATGCGCCGGAGGGCACGTCCTTAAACTGCCCGGAGTAGGTTCTGATGGGGCGAAGATAGCCCAAAAGTCCGGGCCCGGCTGCCACAGGCTCCTCCGTCGGCCTGTCCGCGGGCTGCACCACAAAGGACAGCCTGTACCCGCGGGAGGAGAAGAGGACCCGGTTTGCCGCGCTCCAGTCAAGGCTCGTCACGCGAATGAGCCCGCGCCCGTCGGCGTTGCCCTCGAGATATGTGACGGAGCGCTTGTCATAGGACAGGATGATCACGGAGTGCCCCCTCTCGGAGTTATATGACCCGTCGGGGTTCGGTGTTGTGCGCAGCAGCGCGCCGCACCTTATGGACGACGCCAGAAAGCGCTCACAGGATATGCTATCCCCGCCCTCCATCGCCCTGTATGACCGTGTCCAGCCCAGAGGCTCGCCGTGGTAGGGCACGTCACCGAAAAGCGTCGCGTAGACTGCGTTGGCGTATATGTAGCAGGAGGTCCCGGAGTAGACCGTCCCGCCCGGGGATCTTACAAAAAGATACCTTCCCAGCGGGACGTCCCGGCAGCCTATCCTCGCCGGGGCGGGGACAGAGCAGGTCAGGTCGGAATAAAGGTCTATCTCCCCGCGAAACACCCGGTCAAGCCCCGCGGCGAGCGCCGGGTCGTCGGTGAAGTCCGCCCCGCGAAGGCTCCCCGGGTCAGTGACCCAGACCGCCGAGGCCCCCGGCGCGAGAGCCGTTACCAGCGCCAGGATAAGCGCGAAAGCTGTGATTTTTCTGGTCATGTTTTCCTCCTGAAAATGTAAATTTACGCTTTAAGCGTAAAGCTTTTGCACGAAAAAGTCAAGTATCAACGGCGTTTTGGAGGAATTTACTTATTTTTCAGGTATAATTTGCCGATATTCTGTAATAGTTTGTTATTTGCATTTTTGAAAATTTGTGCTATAATCGATAATGAGGGGAAATGGACATTTTCCACCATATTTTGGAGGATTAGATGGAGCTTATCAAGATGTTTTTGACCTTCACCAAAATAGGCGTCATGACCTTCGGCGGAGGGTACGCAATGCTCCCTATTTTACAGCGTGAGATAGTGGAGAAAAACGGCTGGGCAACTCAGGAGGAGCTTACCGACTACTTCGCCATAGGCCAGTGCACCCCGGGGATAATCGCGGTCAACACCGCGACCTTCATCGGGCACAAGCGCCACGGCACCATCGGCGGCATAGTGACCACTCTCGGCGTGGTATTCCCGTCGCTGGTCATTATAACCCTTATCGCCATGTTCCTCACAAATTTTGCCGAGATACCTCTTGTGCGCAACGCCATCGCCGGGGTCAACGCCTGCGTTGTAGCGCTTATCGCCTCCAGCGTCATAAAGCTGGGGAAGAGCACCCTTAAAAACAGCCCCAGCGTCGCCATATTCATCGGCATACTTCTCTTTGCCGCGGTGGGGAGCTTCATCTCCTTCCCGGACAGCTGGTGGGGCAATGCGCTGGACAAGCTCTGCTCCCCGGTGGCGCTGATAATCTGCGCCGCCCTTGTGGGGCTTATTATCTGGCTTCCCGAGGGCAGGAGGGGAGGCGGCGGAAAATGATGACCATTCTGCGCCTCTACTTTGAGTTTTTCAAGACCGGGCTTTTCGCCGTGGGCGGAGGGCTCGCCACGATCCCGTTTTTGCGGGAGATGGGGGCCGTCACCGGCTGGTTCACCGACGCGGACCTCACCACGATGATGGCAGTGAGCGAGTCCACACCCGGCCCCATGGGCGTCAACATGGCTACATATGTGGGCTACCACACCAGCGGCATTATCGGCGCGGTGGTCGCCACTCTGGGCCTTGTGACGCCGTCGATAATAGTTATCCTTATCATCGCCGGATTTTTGCAGAAATTCCGGGAGTCGCGGATAGTTGACAGCGTATTTAAGGGCCTGCGCCCGGCTTCCACGGCGCTCATAGCCGCCGCGGGGCTCAGCGTCGCGGCAAATGTCCTCTTGAGGGTGGACGAGCTTGCCGCCGGGAACATCCTCTCCGGGGTGAACTGGCCCCCGTTTATACTCGCCCTCGCGGTGTTTTTATGCACCCAGCACAGGAAGCTGAAAAAGCTCCACCCGATAGTTTTTATCGCCGCCTCCGCCATAGTCGGCGCGGTGTTCAAATTTGCCGGAGCTTAAAGATATATAATGCAGTTTATATTTCATACTTGCAGCAATTACGCCATAATTTGATTATTTTTTGATTATTTTTTGGTCAATACGATTTTATGGTCTTGTATGTGCCGCAAATATGGTATATAATAGTAAAAATACATTATTGACAGGAGGCCTGATCATGAAAACCGCCGTGCGCTATTATACGCGGTCGGGGAACACAAAGAAGCTTGCCGACGCTATTGCGGGAAGATTAGGGGTGGAGGCCGCCCCGGTAGATAAGGGCCTTCTGGAGAGAGCTGACGTGGTGTTCTTGGGCTGCTCCTATTATGCCTTTGACGTGGACGACTCGGTAAAGGAGTTTATCAGGGCGAACAGATGGAACATCGGTAAAATAGTTCTTTTCGGAACCTCGGCCGCGATGAAATCCACATATAAGACGGTGAGCAAGGTGGCTGAGGAGACCGGGGTGGAGCTCCTGCATGAGGAATTCCACTGCCGGGGACAATTTATGGGCTTCCACAAGGGCAGGCCAAATGGGGAGGACTGCTCTGCGGCGGCTGACTTTGCCGAAAAAATAATGGAGAAAATGGGGTTATAACGCATTAAACCCTCCGAAAGGGGCGGTTAAAATATAAAAGCGCGTAAAACATATGGAGGAAGATATGGAAGAGAAAAAGTATGATGCCCTGAGACTGGAGAACCAGCTGTGTTTCCCGCTGTACGCCTGTTCGCGGGAGATAATCAAGCGGTACAAGCCCTTTCTTGACAAGCTCGACCTGACATACACTCAGTACATAACTCTGATGGTTATGTGGGAGAGGCGCCAGGTCAACGTCAAGGAGCTTGGGGACTGTCTGCATCTGGACTCCGGGACCCTGACGCCGCTGCTTAAAAAGCTTGAGGCGCGGGGGTACGTCACCCGCCGCCGCTCAGATAAGGACGAGCGGAACCTTGAGGTCAAGATCACCGATTCGGGATTGGCCCTGAGGGACAAGGCGCTTGGGATCCCGGCGAGTATCAGAGAGTGCGTCGGACTCACCGATGAGGAGTCCACGACCCTGTACTCGCTGCTCTACAAGCTGCTCAGTGACGATGATTGAGCGAAGGCGCTTCCAGCAAAAAGACCGGACGATGAGTCCGGTCTTTTTGTCAAACCGTCGACAAAGGCTTTGCCTTTGCCGACGGAAGAAATTTGCCGGTCCCCTGCGCGCACGGCCCGAAGGGCCGCACACTTTGGTGACCTGAATGGGGCAAAATCCGACGCACATGTCGCCGGATTTTGCATTGAATTTTTTTCGCGCTGTGACCGAAGGGAATCCCCTTGCGGGACGGGCGCTAATTTTAAGCGAAGCTTTTTCAACACTCCAGCAAAAAGACCGGACGATGAGTCCGGTCTTTTTGTTTGGCTGGCTCGAAAGCCCAACGGGCTTTCGAGGCCAAGGGGACGTGCGGGGAATTTTTTCCGACGCGCATGTCGCCGGAAAAATATGGAATTTGAGGTTTTTGCCGAGGGTCAAAACAGTCCCAGTGAGGAGAGGGCAAATGTGAAGAGAAAGACGGTGATTATGCTGAATACAGTGGACAGCGCCACCGCCTCCGAGGCCAGTACGCCGTTGCCGCCCATGGTCTGGGCCATTGGCGCGGAGGCAACTGCCGTGGGGGAGGCGAACACCGCCATGAGGACGATGAGCTCCTCATTCCGAAAGCCCAGGGCAACAAGGATTGAAATGCACACCGCGGGAACCGCGACGAGACGGCAGAATACGGCGGTGAACAGGAGCTTTTTGTGGCTGACGATGCTCCCGAAGGAGAGCATCGCCCCGAGAACCACCAGCGCGAGAGGAGTTGCGATGTCGCCGATGGTGTTGAGGGGCGTGACGATGAGCTCGGGAAGCTTGACTCCCGAAAAGCTCACCAGCGCGCCGAGAACACCCGCGTCGACCAGCGGGTTTTTGGCGATATTGAGTAGGAGCCTCTTTATGTCTATCCTGCCGCCCCGCTCAATCTCAAAGACGATGACGGCGAGGATATTGAACAGGGGCACGATCAGCACCGACAGGGCCGCGCTCACCGCGGCCCCCGCCTCCCCGGCGAGGGAGGAGCTTATTACGGAGCCGAAGAGCACGGAGTTTGAGCGGAAGACAGCCTGAGTCATGGTGGGCACGTCGGGCCTCTCCCTGACGGTGCGCCTTGCGATAATGGGCGTTATCACAAACACCGCCACCGTCAGCGTCCCGGCCCAGATGAAGAGACCGGGCCCCACGGAGGACCCCAGATCCGCGAAATAGATGTCAAAAAACAGCTGGAGCGGGATCATGATTTTGAAAATCATGGCGTTTATTTGCTTTAAATTGTCCGGGGACAGGAGCTTAAAAAGCTTCACCACCCGGCCCACAGCCATGTACACCACCAGGGGCGCAACAAGGTCAAAGGCTATTCGGAGGCTGTCCATATGTCACTCCCCGATAAAGCGCCGGAAAAACCCGCACTCATCATCGTTGCACCGCCGGGCGTCCTCGGAGCGGATATTGCAGTGAAAGACGTGACCGAGGCGGTTATCCAGGCCGCCGTAGAGGTGGAGCTCAAAGGGCACATCATTTTCCGCGAGCTTCTCCGCCATGAGAAGGGCGTCTTTTTTGAGAAAATCATCCACCGCGGTCATGAGGAACGCGGGAGGAAAGGCGGGGGTCACATAGCGCAGGGCGTCAATGAGGCGGTAGGACTCCTCGCTCACATCCGGCAGGACATCGGTCATTATGTCCTGGGGACCGGACGCGGAATATTCGTGGTGGTAGGAGCCGCAGTTGAGCGCCACGGCCTTCGGGCGAAAGCCCTCCGGCGGGGCGAAGGGGTAGAGGGCGGCGTAATCGGGATTTACGCACAGCTCCGAAAATACGCTGAGTATGTGCCCACCGGCGGAGTCGCCCACGGCAAAGACGTTTTTCGTGTCAAGGCCGTATTTATCCGCGTTTGCGGGAAGCCAGGAGAACACAAGGCAGGTGTCCTCAAGACAGCCGGGCCATCTGTGCTCCGGGGCAAGGCGGTATGTGAAATTCACCACGGCAAAGCCGCGCCGGGCAAGGTCCATGCAGTAATACTGATAGCGCTCCTTGTCGCCGTAGACCCAGCCCCCTCCGTGTACGCTGACAATCACGGGGAGAGGCCGGTCCCCGGCGGCTCCGGGGCGGTACACGTCGAGCACATTCCAGGTGCTGTCGGGGCCGTAGACTATGTCGTCAAAGCGCCGGACATCCTCCGGGGTGGTGAGCCCGGCGTCGCGGATGTCGTCGCTCTTTTTAAACTCCCGGCGGATAACAGCGGTCTGAAGGGACATGGGAGGACCTCCTTGATTTTACTTTAAGGGGCGGGGCTGAGAGGCTGTCATCTTCTGGAGCGCTCCTCCGCCCGGCGGCGGTGGGATTCCTCGATCTCCTCAAAGCTCTTTCCCGTGGTCGTCTCCTGACTGCGGCGGTAGGCCTCCACACGCTGGCGGGCCAGGGCCGCGGCGGCGCGGCGCTTGTTGCGGCGGCGGACGTTGTAGTAGAGGATGAAGGCTGCGTAAAGTATAAGCAGCACCACGATTATGGTGAAGGTGAGGCGGACGTACTTGTTGGCGGCGGCGGACTTAAGCTCAGAGCCTATGTAGGCCGCGCGGTCAAGCTCGATCTTCGTGTTGGCGATGAGGTTCACCTTGCCGTAGTCCACGCCGTTGAATTTGACGGAGACCTCCCCCAGGACGCGCCCCTGCTCCACGGGGGCGGTTATGGCGCCCGTCTCAAAGAGCACGGGCTCAAGCTCCACCGTGCTCAGGTCCACGTCGTTGGGCAGCAGGGCGGTGACGTCGTGCTCGGGCCGGAGAACGACGGAGTCCGCGCCCAGCCCAAGCTCCACGGGTATCTCCGCCATGAGCTTCAGGGTGGTGAGCAGGTACTGGTAGCTGAAATTGTCAAAGCCCCACTGCAAAAGGCGCTTTGTCTCCGAAAAGCTCTGGACCTGGGTGCGCCCGTCGTCGAGCACCACGGACTGGCCGCCCATGACCACGCTGAGGAGCCGCCGCCCCTCCTTGGTCGCCGTGGCGATGAGGCAGTACCCGGCGGCGTCGGTGTAGCCCGTCTTTACGCCGGAGGCGTACTCGTAGTAGTAGGTGCTGGAGGGATTTATGAGGTTGTTCGTCGTCTTGAGCACCCGCTCCTCGGAGAGGTTCGTGGGCGGGACGGTGTATGTATCGGAGCTGACGATGCGCTTGAAGAGGTTGTGGGTCAGCGCCGCGGAGGTGATGAGGTAGAGGTCGTAGGCGGAGGAGTGGTGCAGGTCGTTTGGAAGACCGTGGGTGTTCGCGAAGTTGGTGTTCGTGCACCCGAGCTCCGCCGCGCGCTGGTTCATCATCGCCACGAAGGAGCTGACGGAGCCCGCGAGCTTGATGGCTATGACGTTGCACCCCTCGTTTGAGGAGGAGATCATCGCGCAGTAGAGGAGCTGTTCAAAGGTCAAAATCTCGCCGACCTTAAGCCCCGCGCCGCCTGTCTCCATCCCCACGTCGGAAAAGGCGTCCTCCGTGACCTCCACGGGGTCGGAGAGGCGCACATCGCCGCGCTCGTATGCCTCCACAGCCAGAAGAATGGTCATGACCTTGGTGAGGCTCGCCGGGGCGCGAACATCGTGCTCGTTTTTGCCGTAGAGAACGGCGCCTGTGTCAAGGTCGATGAGGAGCGCCGAGGCGGTGTTCACCGCGGGATCCGTCAGCGCGCGGGCGCCGGGAGAGAGGGCGGAAAGAAACGGGACAAAAAGGGCGAAAGCCATTAAAAGAACTGTTATTTTTTTTATAATTCTGGTCATTTGTATCTCCAAATACTAAAAAAAGTTGGACAAAGGGATGATTTTATAGTAATATTATATGAGGAAAGGGCCGGATGCCCCTGTCCACCCCTATATAATAAGGTTTTTTTTCATTAAAATCAATAAGAAAAGTCGATTTTTGTCTAAAAGATGGATTAAGGAAAATGGAAAAGAGATAAAGAAGCGGGAAAAAAGCAAATAAAATGAAGCTGAATTTGACAGAAAAGATTTTTATCTCCTCCGCCGCCGCTGCCGTTGTCTTCACCGCGGGATATTTTCTGGGCCGCGGTTCCGGCAGGGACATCTCCGTCACGGTGGAGAGGTCGGTGGTGGAGCTGCCGGAGGCATCGCCCGGGGACGGCAGGGTTAACATCAACACTGCGTCCAGGGCAGAGCTCATGACCCTCCCGAATATCGGCGAGGTGCTGGCGGAGAGGATAGTTGAGTACAGGGAGGAGAACGGACCGTTCTTCTGCCCGGAGGAGCTTATGAATGTTCCCGGAATAGGGGAGAGCGTATTTGACTCCCTCTCCGGGGATGTGACCTGCGGATTTGACCCGGAGGAATAATTATTTGAATTATATGAGGTGACGCAATGAAAATACTTGTTGTTGACGACGAGCGGCTGCTGGTTCGGGGAATAAAATTCAACCTGGAGAACGAGGGCTATCAGGTGGAGGCGGCATATGACGGCGAGGAGGGCCTCAACATGGCCCGGAACGGCGGCTATGACCTCATCATACTTGACCTGATGATGCCGAAGCTCTCCGGACTTGAGGTGTGCATGAGGATACGGGAGTTCTCCTCCGTGCCCATAATCATGCTCACCGCCAGGACTGACGACATGGACAAGATAATCGGCTTTGAGTACGGGGCGGACGACTATGTGACAAAGCCCTTCAACATCCTCGAGCTCAAGGCGAGGATCAGGGCGCTGCTGCGGCGCTCCAGCCTCAAGGCACAGGCGGAGGAGCAGAACCTTCTCACCTGCGGGTCCCTCGCCATCGACTGCGAAAGGCGCATGGCGTACCGGGACGGGAACAACGTGGAGCTCACGGGCAGGGAATTTGACGTTATAGAGCTTTTGATGAAAAATCCCGGCAGGGTATACAGTCGAGAGAATCTTTTGAACGTGGTCTGGGGCTACGATTTTCAGGGGGACATCCGCACGGTGGACGTACACGTTCACAGGCTCCGTGAGAAGCTGGAGCGCAACCCCGCCGAGCCGGAGTACATCATAACCAAGTGGGGAGTGGGGTACTATTTCAAGGGCTGATAAGGGCGCGAGGCGGTTTATAAGCGTAAGGTTCAAGTACCTGCTCGCCTTCCTGTCAATAACCGCTCTCGCCCTGGTGATTTTGAACACATACCCGGTGACAAAGTCCCGGGACCTTGTTCTGGCGGCAAAGGAGAACTCCATCCTCCCCCACACCCAGCAGATAGGCGGGGCCATGGAGGCGCTGGAGCGTATCACGCCGGAGACTGTGTCCCAGGTCATGAGCCTGCTTGAGACGGACAGCCTGTCCAGCGTCTCGGTGGTGAACACGAACCTTGACGAGATGTACTCCATCAGGAACAGCACCTCCGGGTATGACGAGCGGGTGCTTTTCGGTCTCGCGAGGAAGGCCATCGGGGACAGGTCCGACGAGTACCGGGCCATATTCTCCGGGGGAGCATTTAAGACATACGCCAGCGTCCCCATTGTCAGGGACGGGGAGGTCCTCGGGGCGGTGGGAGTGTATGAGTACGACGCCTCGGAGGGGGCGATAGTCCTGAGCCTCCAGCGGGATCTGGCCCAGATCTCCGTCGCCATAAGCATCGCGTCGCTGCTCATCGCCTTCATCCTCTCCCAGACCATGACATACAGGATAACGAAGGTGCTGGACGCATTGAAGAACCTGCGGGAGGGGGAGTACACCTACCGTATCGAGGTGCAGGGCCACGACGAGCTGGCGGACCTGTCGGAGGAATTCAATAACCTCGCCGGGAGGCTCCAGCGCACGGAGGAGCAGCGGCGGCAGTTTGTCGCCGACGCCTCCCACGAGCTCAAGACGCCCCTCGCCGCAATACGGCTGCTGTCCGACACTATTCTGGAGACGGACAATATGGACACGGACACGGTGAAGGAGTTTGTGGGCGGCATAAGGGAGGAGTCGGAGAGGCTCGCCCGCACAACTGGGCAGCTTCTGGACCTGACAAAGCTCGACAACGCTGCCACAGTTACAAGAGTGAGCGTGGACTGCGAGGCCGTGGCGGGGAAGGTCCTTGGGACACTGGAGCCCATAGCTGCGAGAGACAGCGTGGAGCTGCGGGCGGAGCTCACGGACGGACTATTCATCATGGCCTCCGAGGACGAGCTTTTCCAAATCATATATAACCTAGTGGAGAACGCCATAAAGTACAACAAAAAGGACGGCTCGGTGACGCTGAGAGTGCTTCGCCGGGGCGAGAACGTTGTATTCGAGGTGGAGGACACGGGCATAGGAATACCGGACGAGGAGCTTCCGTATATCTTCGACCGCTTTTACCGGGTGGACAAGTCCCGGGAGAGGGACGGCTCCGGAGCGGGGGGCACGGGCCTTGGGCTGTCCATTGTGAAATCCACTGCCCAGCGCCACGGCGGCGACGTGACCGCAAGGAGGGCGGACTCCGGCGGGATGCTCTTTACCGTGACCTTCCCGATATACACCGGGGGGCAGGATGCACAAAACTAACTGAAAAAGGACGATAACTGAAAAAGGACGATGCGTTTGCATCGTCCTTTTTCAGACTGTCGAAAAAGCCCTGGCGGGCTTTTCCGACAAGGGGAAACGTGCGGGTGATTTTCACTGAATTTTGCGAAATTCAGTGAAAATCACCCTGCT
>CANRIU010000037.1 GCA_947630755.1 uncultured Oscillospiraceae bacterium
GGCACCCGTGAGGACGTGATATACGACGAGTTCAAGACCCTCCTCACCGACGAGGAGCGCTACAACTCCATGTCCCGCGCCCAGAACCCCTACGGCGACGGCCTGGCCTCCTGCCGCATAGCGGACATCCTCACCAAGGGGAGAACAACGATATGATTTTTTGGGACCGCGAAGGGCCGCCCTCGGAGGCAGGGCCTTCCCGGTCCCAGATTTTGTATCAAAATCCTTTACAACAGCCCCGGTTTCCTATATAATCGCATTGTCGACCCAATTTTATGCGTTAGTGAGGCGAGTATTATGCTTGGCGTGTCCCATGTCACAAAAAAATACGGCAAGGTCACGGCCTGTGACGACGTGACCTTTGAGCTCGACCCCGGCAGCGTCACCGTGCTTCTCGGGCCCAACGGTGCCGGAAAGAGCACCATAATGAAGTCCATCATCGGGTTTTTGAAGTTCGACGGGGAGATAACCGTAAACGGCCTCCCCAACAAGTCTCCGGAGGCCCGGGCCCTTCTTGGCTACATCCCGGAGATGCCCTCCCTCTACCCCAATCTCACGGTGTCGGAGCACATGGAGTTCGTCGCCCGGGCATATAAGCTCCGGGACTACTCAGACCGCGCCGAGGAGCTCTTCCGCCGCTTCGAGCTCACCGACAAAAAGCGAAAGTTCGGCGACGAGCTCTCCAAGGGTATGCAGCAGAAGCTCAACATCTGCCTTGGCCTTCTCCCGGAGCCGGAGGTCATACTTCTTGACGAGCCCATGATCGGTCTCGACCCCCACGCCATAAAGGAGCTCAAGCTCATCATCGAGGAGCAGCGCGCCCTGGGCCGCACCATGCTCGTCAGCACCCACATAATCGACAGCGTGGATATGCTCTGGGACCGCACACTCATCATGGACCACGGCGCCATCCGCGCCAACGTCACCCGGGAGGAGCTGGAGCGGGACGGCCGCAGTCTGGAGCAGCTCTTCTTCGACATTACCGAAGGGTCCGGTGAGGGCGCATGAGACTGTTTCTGTACTACTCCCTCCACACCTTCAAAAACCAGCTCAAAAAGCTCTTCAAGACATGGATACTCATTTTCATTCTGATTTGCGCCGTGGTGGGGGGAATATTCGGCGGCGTCATTGCCTCTGTCTCCCCGGATACGGAGGAGGAGCCGGAGGAGAGCGTGGAGGAGCCCTCATTTTTTGAAGAGCAGGGCGTGAGCGCCGCCGATGTGGTGGAGCTCGCGGCCGGAGGCGCGGCGCTTCTGGTTTTCGTCTTTTTCGCCGTGAACGCGGACAAAAACGGCAGCCGCATCTTCCTCCCCGCGGACGTGAATCTCCTGTTCTCCTCCCCCATGAAGCCCCAGTCGGTGCTCATGTTCCGCCTTGCCACCCAGATGGGCGCGGGGCTCATCGGAATAGTGTACATGCTCTTTCAGGTGCCGAATCTGGTCTTAAACATGGGCCTCACCCTCTGGGCGGGCCTGTCTCTGGCTCTGGCCTGGGGGCTTATAATGACCGTGGGCGCCCTTTTGCAGGTCACGCTCTACACCCTCTCCGCCACATATCCCTCGGTGAAGCGAAACCTCCGGCGGTGCATCTACGCCCTTGTTATTCTCATCGCCCTTGCCTTCGCCATATACGCCTCCCGCAGCTCCGGTGGGGTGCTTTTGGCGGCGGTGAGCTTCTTTAACGCCCGCTTCACCCGCCTCATCCCCTTCTGGGGCTGGATAAAGGGCCTCTGCGGCTGCGCGGCGGAGGGCAGCCTCCCCGGCGCGGCGGCGTATCTTCTGGCCCTCTGCCTCGGCGGAGCGGCGCTCACCTGGGGCATATGGCGCCTGAAGGCCGATTTTTACGAGGACGCCATGGCAAAGTCCGAGGAGACCGCGGAGCTCCTCGCCGCCGCCCAGTCGGAGAGCACCACCGGAGCCCGCCGCAAAAAGGACAGGAGTGAAAAGCTCCTTCGTGACGGCCTCAGCCGGGGCTTCGGCGCGAATATCTACTTCCACAAGACGCTCTACAACCGCCGCCGCTTTGCCCGCTTCGGCTTTCTCACAAAGACCATGACCACCTACCTCGCCGCGTCCGTCGTCGTCGGGGGCCTGTGCCGGATAATGGAGCTTCAAAGCTCCGCGCCCCTCGCCCTGACTCTCGGCGTGTTCGTGTTCTTCCGCGCCATGGGCGACCCCCTGGGGCAGGACACCTCGAATAACCTCTTCCTCCTCACCCCGGAGTCCACCTGGGCAAAGCTCTTCTGGTCCCTTCTGGGCGGAACCGTGAGCTGCCTTCTCGACATCCTCCCGCCCATCATTATCGGCGCCCTTATCGCCGGGTCAAACCCCCTCGCGGCCCTTCTCTGGGTGCCCATAATCGTCTCCGTGGACTTCTACGCCACCACCGTGGAATCGTTTATCGCCCTCTCTGTCCCCGTCTCCGCCGGGAAGCTGCTGAAGCAGCTCGTGATGATACTCTTCGTCTACTTCGGCCTCATTCCCGACATCATTATCGCCGTTATAGGCATCTCCATGGGCCGCACCGCCATCGCCATGGTCTGTGCCGCGGCGGTGAACATCGCCCTCGGCCTTGTTTTCTTCGCCCTCACGCCCCTGTTTATGGGCCCCTACGGCGGACGGCCCATCCCCTCGCCGACCTCGGGGCAGGCCGACCCCAGAGCCGCCCGCCGCTGCTACTCCCGTACAGGAACGGGCCTGTTCGTCATGCTGACCCTCGCCACCATTCTCCAGATCGCCGCCGCCATCATCGCGGGGCGGTTCTGGCCCATCGTCGCCCCTGACTATGTGCTCTGGCTTGAGACCTTCGTGCCCCTCTACCTCATCGCCATACCTGTGGGGCTTCTCATTCTCCGCCCCCTCCCCGTCTCGAGACCCGAAAGCCGCCCCCTCCGGCCCCTGGAGCTCATCTCCTGCGCCCTCATCTGCATTTTCCTTCTCCACGCGGGGAACGTAATCGGCAATCTCACGCTGGAGCTCGTGCGCGCCGCCCTTGGCCACACGGCGGAGAACCCCATAAGCTCCTACACCAGCGAGCCCGTTATCTACCGCGCCCTGTTCCTCGCGGTCCTCGCCCCTGTGATTGAGGAGTTTATCTTCCGCAGGCAGCTCATCGACCGCATGGGCGTCTACGGCCCGAAGCGCGCCGTGGTGCTCTCGGCGCTGCTGTTCGGCCTCTTCCACGGCAATCTCTCCCAGTTCTTCTATGCCTTCGCCCTGGGGCTGGTATTCGGTTACATCTACCTCAAAACCGGCCGTCTCCGGTACTCCATTGGCCTGCATATGCTCGTAAACCTCATGGGCGGCGTCGTTGCCCCGTACCTGTCGGATCTGAGCTCCGACCTCCCCTTCATGATTTACTTCGGGGTGGTGATCGCCCTCTCCCTCGCGGGCCTTGTGCTCCTCATCATCCGTGCCCGGGACACCTCCTTCCCCCCGCCGGAGCTGGAGATACCCCCGAAAAAGCGCCTCTCCTGCGCTTTTTTGAACCCGGGTATGCTCCTCTTCCTCGCCGCCTCCCTGGGCTCCATTGTCCTCACCTTCGTCGTCTGAGCTTTTTAGCACTCTCAAGGCGTGAGTGCTAAAGTTCATGGAAATTTCATAATTTTACCATCAAATGTTCATAAACCGGGTCTATTATACTTATCGACGGGCGGGAAAAGAGCCCCGGAACCGACACCCGGTCCGCCCCATCGGATAATAACATCGCGGGCGGGCATAATACATAATATTTGGAGGTATTTATCATGTTTGAGCTTAGACCCTTCCACCGCAATCAGGACATCACCTACAACCCCTTCAAGGCCATGGAGGACTTTGAGAAGCGCTTCTTCGAGGACCCGTTCACCGGGTTCTTCCAGAACGGCGACATCGCGGAGTTCAAGACCGACATCTCCGACCAGGGCGACAGCTACCTGCTGGAGGCCGACCTGCCCGGCTTTGACAAGAAGGACATCCACCTGGACGTCCAGGGCAACGTGCTCACCATCAACGCCCAGCGCCACTCCAAGCACGAGGAGAAGGACAAGAAGGGCTCCTACGTCCGTCTTGAGCGCTCCTACGGGCAGTACAGCCGCCAGTTCGACATCTCCGGCATCGACCCTAAGGGCATAAAGGCCAAATACACTGACGGCGTCCTGCGCCTCACAATGCCCAAGAAGCAGCCCCAGCTCCCCGAGAGCCACACTCTCGAGATCGAGTAAAAAACCTGATTTCCCAAAATCGGCGTCATCAATAAAAACCGTAAATGAGCCTTTTTCTCTCCCCTCCGGGTTTTCTCCCGGAGGGGAGATTTTTTACATCTTCTGGCAAATATGCTGTTTTCCAAATAAAATCCGCTTTTTTCATAGTCTCCGAAAGAGCTTTTGACCAATTTGGTATTATTATATGTTGAAATAATGGATAAGCGGTTCATATTCCCCCGGTTTTCGTCATCATCCACCCGAATAAGGCGGTTTTCATACTGATCTTATCAAAAAGCTGGTGCATAAATGAGAGTGAACGATAATACCTTCACATCTGCCTGTGCCCCCGCCGCGCGGGCGCTGGCGTGCCTTCTTGTTCTGGCGGCGCTTTTATGCTTTGCCGCGCCTCCCGCCCGCGCCTCGGAGGGCATCTCCCTTACGGATGAGGAGCGCAGCTTCATCCAGTCTCTCCCCGTGCTGAAGGTCGGCTACGTCAGCGACAGGGTACCCGTCTCCTTTGAGGGGGAGAACGGGGAGCTCTCCGGGATCTCCCGCTTCATTTTCGACAGGATAGCCTCCCTCACCGGCCTTCGCTTCTCCTACTCCCCCCTGCCCACCGGGGACGTGACCTACACCTTCCTTCAGGAGCAGGGCTACGACCTTGTGACGAGCGTTGAGTACAACGAGGCCAACAAGCACGCCCGGGGCATAACGATGAGCGACCCCTACTTCACAAGCCGCAAGGTCGTGGTCACGGACAGGGACCTTGTCTTTGACGTAAACGCCCCCCTCACCGTGGCCCTCTACTCCGGCTCCCAGACCATCCGCTCCGTCCTCGCCGCCACCTACCCCAACTTCATCATAAAGGACTTCGGCTCCATAACCGAGTGCTTTGACGCCCTTCTCTCCGGGGACGCGGACCTCGTTATCCAAAACCAGTACGTCGTTGAGTACTGGTTCTCCAAGCCCGCCTACGAGGACCTCCGGGTCATACCCGTCATGGGCATGGACGACAGGCTCTGCTTCTCCGCCGTGGTGTCCTTTGACAACGGCGCCGGAAGAAGCCCCGAGGACGGGGATATGATAATCTCCATCATCGACAAGGCCATCGCCGCCATCTCCGAGGACGAGCTCGGCACCTACACCATTCAGGGCATAATGGACAACCAGTACGACCTGACTCTGGGCGACTTTATCTACCGCTACCGCTTTGCCTTCGGCATCTTCGCCGCCGCGGCGGTGATAATCATCGCGATGACCATTCTCCTTCTCCGCCAGAAGATGCGCGCCCTGCGCGCGCGGATGGAGGCACAGGCCAAGGGCCAGTTCCTCTCCACCATGAGCCACGAGATACGCACCCCCCTCAACGGCCTCATCGGCCTTAACTACCTCATGGGCCAGAAGCTGGACGACCGGGAGCAGCTGGAGGTCTATCTGCGCCAGTCCACCGCCACGGCAAAATACCTTCTCAGCCTCGTCAACGACATCCTCGATATGTCAAGGATTCAGGAGAACAGGATGGTCCTCTCCAAACACCCGGTGGACCTGGGCCTCATCATCTCCTCCGCCTGCGACCTCGTCCGGGGCGACATGGACGAAAAGACCATAACCTTCAACGTCACCACGGACCTTGACGCCCCCTGCGTGCTGGGGGACGAGATACGCATCCAGCAGGTGCTGATGAACCTTCTTGACAACGCCAGAAAATTCACCTCCCGGGGCGGCGATGTCACCCTCCGCGTCACCCAGTCCGAGGGGCGCGGCGGCGACGTGGTCACCTCCATGGAGGTCTCCGACACCGGCCGCGGCATGAGCGAGGAATTTCAAAAGCGGGTATTTTACTCCTTCACTCAGGAGCTTGACACCGTCTCCAAGGGCAATCAGGGCACGGGTCTGGGCCTTGCCATAAGCAAGAGCCTCGCCACCGCCATGGGCGGCGAGCTCACCTTCGTCAGCCGCAAGGGCGTGGGCAGCACCTTCACCTTCACCTTCCCGGGAAGGCCCGTCTCCCTGCCGGAGGCCCCGGAGGACCAGTCCCCCGCCCCCGCTCCCGCCCCCGAGGCGGAGGCGGAGCCCGAAAATCTCCCTGCCCCCCGCCGCGTCCTTGTGGCGGAGGACAACGAGCTCAACCGGGAGATAATGGTGGAGCTCCTCCTTGACGAGGGCTACGAGGCCGTCACCGCCGTCAACGGCGCCGAGGCGGTGGAGGAGTTTCGCGCCTCCCGTCCCGGCTCCCTCCCCGTGATACTCATGGACCTTCTCATGCCGGAGATGGACGGCTTTGCCGCCGCCCGGGCCATACGCGCCCTGCCCCGCCCCGACGCCGGGGAGGTACACATAATCGCCTGCACCGCCAACTCCTTCGAGGAGGACCGGGAACGGGCATATGAGGCCGGGATGAACGACTTCATCCCCAAGCCCGTGGATATAGACCTGCTCCTTGAGAAGCTGGACGCCATATTCTCCGGCAGGGAGCAAAGCAAATAACTCCGCAGGGAGGAAATACCTTGAAAAAGCTTGCCTTGTACATACTGTCACTCGCCGCGGCTCTCTCCCTCGCCTCCTGCGGCGGCGAAAGCTCCGGTCCCCTCGTAAAGCCCGTGGACCCCTCCCCGGTCACGGATGAAGGCGCTCCGGACACCGGGGAGGCCCCAAACCCCCTGTACCCCGGCGAGGCCGAGACTGCCGGCGATGACGCCGACGCCCTCCCGGAGACTCCTGCGGAGGCCCCGGTCTACGCCGAGGCGTCCGGCGCGGGCTTCGTCTTTGAGTACGACCCGGAGCTTTTTGAAAAATCCGGCGAAGGCGACATATGGCTCAGCCCCGACGCCCAGCTCAGCCTCAGTGTGACCTCCCTCCCGGACACCTCCCCGGAGGACGCCGCGAAAAGCGTCCTCGCGGACGCCGGGCTTGAGGGCGAACCCGACACGGTGTACTTCGGCGCGGAGGGCGTCCAGGCCCTCTCGGTGACGGTCAGCACACCCGGCGGCTCAAGACGCTTCTTCGCCCTGCCCTTCGGCGGCGGCACGATGCTCGTGGAGGCCGTGACGGCGGACTCCGCCCCGGAGCGCTCCCGCGCCGGACTTGACAATATCCTCGCCACCTTCACCCTGGTCCAGTAAGGAGCTCAAGCGAACTCGCGTCACCTTAAAAGCCGTCCCCGTCGACCCAATGTCGGCGGGGATTTATTATTTTATATTGAAATACCACCGAAAATATTATAAAATAACACCATGCATCATTGAACCTCGGAGGGACGAAAATGGAAAAGGACAATCGTTTTCTCGCCACGGAGCCCGTGGGGCGGCTTCTATTCAGGCTTGCAATACCCACCATCGCCGCCCAGCTCATAAACATGCTCTACAACATCGTGGACAGGATATACATAGGCCACCTTCCCGGCGGCGGCGACCTGGCGCTCACGGGCGTGGGCGTCTGCCTTCCCATAATCCTCTTCGTCTCCGCCTTCTCCGCCCTCGTCTCCGCCAGCGGCGCGCCCCGGGCGTCAATTTTCATGGGGAAGGGCGACACGGACTCCGCCTCCCGGACCATGGGCGGGTGCTTCTCACTCCAGGTCGTGGTCTCGGTGGTCCTCACGGCGGTGATACTCATATGGAACGAGCCCATACTCCTGGCCTTCGGCGCCACGCCTGAGACTATCGAATACGCCAGCTCCTACATGGGCGTCTACGCCTTCGGCACCATCTTCGTGGAGCTCACCCTCGGCATGAACGCCTACATCACCGCCCAGGGCTTCGCCGGGACGGGTATGCTCACGGTCCTCATCGGCGCGATAATCAACATAATCCTGGACCCCGTATTCATCTTCATTCTGGACCTCGGCGTCAGGGGTGCGGCCCTTGCCACGGTGATCTCCCAGGGCATCTCCTGCGTGTGGGTCGTGGCATTTCTGAGCTCCGGAAAATCCATTCTCCGCTTAAAGCTCTCCAATATGTCCATCATCCCCTCTCTGGTCCTTCCCTGCCTCGCTCTGGGCATCGCCCCCTTCGTGATGCAGGCCAGCGAGAGCATAATTTCCGTGTGCTTCAACACCTCCCTTCGCAAATACGGCAGCAACATCGCCGTCGGCAGCATGACCATTTTAAGCTCCGTGATGCAGTTTGCCATGATGCCCCTTCAGGGCCTCTCCCAGGGCGCCCAGCCCATCTCCAGCTACAACTTCGGCGCCGGGAACGTCTCCCGGGTGAAGGAGGTATTCCGGTTTCTCCTCCTCTCAAGCGTCATATATTCCACCGCCCTCTGGGCCCTCATAATGCTCTTCCCCCAGGTCTTTGCCGGCATATTCACCCCCAAGCCGGAGCTCATATCCTACGCCGCCCGGGCCATGCGGGTCTACTGCGGGGCGATGCTCCTCTTCGGCGTGCAGATCGCCTGCCAGATGACCTTCGTCTCCCTCGGCAACGCCAGGGCCAGCGCAATCGTCGCCATAGTGCGAAAATTCGTGCTCCTGATTCCCCTGATTTACATCATGCCCGCCGTCTTCACTCAGAATCAGGCCATGGCGGTCTACGCCGCGGAGCCCGTGGCTGACGTGATTGCCGTGACCTTCACCGCCATTCTCTTCGCCAGGCAGTTTAACAGCGCCATGCGTGAGCTCGAGTGGCAGGTCTACCTCTCCAGTTATCAAAATAAGGAGGACAACTCAAATGGACAACTTAAGTAGCACCTCTCTCCCCGGCTGGGACCCCCAGCGCTGGCTGGAGAAATTTTCCCGGGCGAGGAATAAGCACCCCGCCCGCATCGACGTGTGGGAGAACACCCTCTCCGCCGTAAAATCCGGCGGCTACACCCTCCCCGACGGTACCCCCGTCACCCTCTGCTTAAGCCGCGACCCCTCCGCGATAAGCTTCTTCTACTCCGACCCCTTCACCCCGGACTTTCATTCCCTCGCCTCCGAGGCCGCCGTCACCGTCGGCTCAGGCGACTGCCTCGACGCCGCCAAGGCCTGGCGCGAGGAGGGCCTTGAGGTCTGCGTCCTCAATATGGCTAATGCCTATAACCCCGGCGGCGGCGTAATTGGCGGTTCCGGGGCGCAGGAGGAGTACCTCTTTCGCTGCTCCGACTACTTCCGCTCCCTCTACCGCTACGCCCCCTACGCCGACAAATACGGCCTTCGCCCCTCCCGCAGGCACTACCCCCTGAACCCGGACTTCGGCGGCGTGTTCTCCCCCCGGGTGACGGTCTTTCGCGGCAATGAGGAGGAGGGCTACCCCTTCCTCAAAAAGCCCTGGACCGTCAACATGATCGCCGTCGCCGGGGTCGACACCCCCGACATCATCCGCGGCGAGAACGGCGAGTCTTTGATGTCGGAGGGCGACGCCGCCCGGACGAAAAACAAGATACGCACCATTTTGCGCATAGCCGCCGAGAACTCCCAGCGCTTTCTCGTTCTGGGCGCCCTCGGCTGCGGCGCGTTCTCAAATCCCCCGGCCCACGTCGCCCGCCTCTTCCGCGACGTCCTTTTGGAGCCGGAGTTTAAGGGTGCCTTCAGGGCCGTCCACTTCGCCGTGAAAACCGACCACAACTCCCACGGCTCATTAAATTTCGACGCCTTCCAAAAGGAGCTCGACGGCCTCACCCTGCCCCCCGCGTAACCTCAAAAAAATGAGCGCCTTTTGGCGCTCATTTTTTATTGGGAAAAATATGTCTCATAAGTCCCTCGCACCCCGCGGTGACATCCTCCCATGTCCGGGAGAAGTCCCCGGTGTACCACGGGTCCGCCACGTCCCTCGGGTGGTCAGTGTAGTCCAGCAGCAGCCCAAGCTTCCCCTTTGGGTCCGAGCCCAGAATGAAGAGCGCGTTTCGTATGTTCGCCCGGTCCATGCAAATGAGGTAGTCAAATCTCCCGTAGTCCCCCCGCGTCAGCTGCCGCGCCGTCTTCCCGCCGCAGCCGATGCCGTGCCGCGCAAGCTCCCGCCGCGCCGGGGGATACACCGGGTTTCCCAGCTCCTCACGGCTCGTGGCGGCGGACTCGATGTACAGCATCTCCTCCACGCCCTCCCGCCGGGCCAGATCCTTCATGTAAAACTCCGCCATCGGCGAGCGGCATATATTCCCGTGGCATATGAAAAGTATCCCCACCGTCCTCATTCGCTCTCCCCCTCTCCGTCAATGCCTTGATTATATACCCTCAGGCTCCCCGTGTAAACAAAATCTCCCCCGCCGCGTCCTGTTTTTTGCAGGCCCCCGGCCGACAAAGCCAAAGCGGCCCGAATCATGATTTCGGTCCATTCACCCGCATGCCCTGTCAAAAAAGCCCTTCATGGCTGTTAAGACAGCCTGAAGGGGGCCGGAATACCTCCGGCCCCCTGTTCTCACGTTCTCCCTCCGGGAAAAAGGCCGCGCGGCCTTTTTCCCGTTATTTTATTACCTTCTCGCAAAAGCGCATGATCATGGTCGCCACCGCGGCCCTGGTTGCGTTGCCCGTCGGCGCAAGGCGCGTCCCATCCACGCCCTCAATAAGCCCCGTCTCAACGGCCCAGCTCATGGCCTCCGCCGCCCAGCCGCTGACCTCTCCGGCGTCGGCGTAGCCCTCAAGGCTCCCGGCGCTCCCGGTCACACAGCCCATCTCCTTTGCGTAGCGGTAGAGTATCGTCACAAGCTGCTGCCGCGTCACGCTGTCCCCCGGCGCAAACTCGCTGTCGGAGTACCCCGTCACGATTCCCCGGCTCTGCGCCCAAGCCACGGCGTCGGAGTAGTACGCGCCGGATGCCACATCGCCAAAGCTCTCCCCGCCGCTCTCCGGCTCGTTTGCCAGCCTGTACAGCACCGTCACCACCATTCCCCGGGTCATGTCGCCGCCGGGCGTGAACCTGTTCTCCCCGGTGCCGTTGAAAAGCCCCCGGGCCGCCACGAACTCCACGGCGTCTGTCGCCCAGTGGTGCACCGGCTCGACGTCAACAAAGGTCCGGGTGTTGTCCACGACCTTTATCGTCACGTCCTCCTCCACCCGGAGTACAACGCCCTTTTCGCCGATAACGCAGTCCCGCACGACCTCCTCGGTGCCGTCCTCCCTTACGACCACCGCCACGGTGCCGGGTCCCGCCTTCGTGACGGGTATCTCCACCGTCACCTCCCCGCCGGACTCGTTCCTGATCACTATCTCCGGCGCGCCGGAGCTCTCCCCGGCTGCCGCGACCTCGATGGGCGCCGTCACGACGCCCTCCCCGCCAGCCCCCTCGGGGATAATGACCACGGCGGAGGTGACGACTCCCTCGCCGTCCCTCTCCTCGGTGCCCACAACGCCCTCTGCCGTAGTGGTGGTTGCGGTCACCGTGCCGTCGGAGTTTGTTGTGGTAGTCGTCCTGGAGCCGTCAGGGTTCGTCACCGTCTCCTGGCTCGTTCCGGGCTGCGAGGGTCCGGAGGGCACGGAGGGAGGCGGCGTCACTGGCGTCACAGGCGTCTCGGGGAACTCGCCCGTGGGCGCGGGATACAGCGCCGTCACCCGCGCAGCTCCCTTCACCGCGCCAAGGTACTCCACATGGCATACGCCGTCTTTGATTTTGGCAAGGTCAATGTAGAAAAGCCTTCCCGCTCCGTCGCCGGAGTAGGCAACGACCACGCCGTCGTTCAAGCCGTCAAGGTCCAGATCCGCCATCTGTGCGGAGAGCGCCGTATTGTCCTCAAATACTCTGTCAAGGTCCCCCACCTTCGTGGTGACGATGTTGTAGGACAGGCCCACATTTCCGTAATCGTCCTCCGCCGCGGCGGGTATCCACGCCGTGGTGTAGAGCGACACCCCGTCTGTCACATAAAACACCTCGCAGAGGGAGCTCATGTTGTCCTCCGGGTACTCCACCATCTCCGCCGTCATTGCCACGCGGTCATATGCCACCGCCCCGGCCTCCGGGACATCCTCGAAATACGCAAGTCCGTAGGCCGAGAACACCTCAATATCCCTGAGCAGCAGTATTCCCCGTCCGGGCCTGAAGCCGGAGGAGTTGATTGTCCCCGAATCATACGCAATAAACATCGGATACCCGAAGGCCGTGGCCTCAAGGTCGCCGATCACCACGTCCATGCCGGGCGCGGTTGTGGCGTCCACCAGCCCGAAATAGCCCCCGATCTGGTCCCAGTTCGGCGCGCTCTGCCAGGAGGTTTTCTCAAAATCCCTCTCCGGGTCCAGCGTGAACAGGTCCGACGCCCCGCCGTCCAGGGGCTTGTCGTTGCCGTAGATAAGCCCCTCGTGCATTCCACCGCCGTATAGCGGCTGTGAGGTGCCGATCTCCTCGATCTCCGTCACGTCCCTGAGGGGCATTGTCACCCATCTTCCGTCGTCAAGCTGACCGCTCACCTGAACATTGGTGTAGGGCCGCAGCCTCCCGGTGACGTTGACCGTCATTGACGCGCTGGCCTTCTCACCGTCCTTCCCCGCCTCCACCGTCGTGGCGGTTATGACTGCGGAGCCCTCTCCCGTGCCCGTGATGACCCCCGTCTCGGGGTCCACCTCGGCAACATCCGTGTCGCTGGAGGCCCAGGTCACGCGGTCGTCGTCCTTAAAGAGTATGACCTGCACCTCGGGAGTATATGTGTCGTCCTCCAGCAGCTCCGTCTCGCTCACCCCAAGGCGCACGGCGATGTCGTGGGCCCGGTCGTAGTCGTAAATGGCGGTGAAGCAGCCCAGTTCCTCACCCTTTAAGGTGTAAACCGTCTCGGCCCGCTTCGGGTCAATGGCCCAAACGGTGGTGCCGCCCTCACTCGTGCCGTAGGTGAGCACCAGATACCCCGTGCCGACGTCCATGGTCATGGAGGCGAAGGCGCTGCCGTCCCCGTCAGAGCCGTTTTCAAGGCTCACGTCCGGCAGGGTCCCCAGGTACCTCTCCCCCAGGTCGTCCTCCGTGTCGTAAAGCGCGATCTCATAGAGCGCCCCGTCCTCGGTCACGGCGTAGTAGAGGTCGGAGTTCGGATACTCATATGTGTTTCCCCAATAGTCCTCGCTCACATAGGTCGTCTTGCCCGCGTAGGCGATTGCCGCCAGAACGTGCTCGCCCGGGTCGTCGTATGTCTCGCCGTAGAAGCGGTAGCCCTCCTCCGGACTCAGGTTATCCCTGTCAAGACAGAACAGATATGAGGCGTCTCCCCAGTACTGCTCCTTTTTCCCAAGGAAAAGTCCCGGATATGTCTTCCCGTCCAGCCCCTCCGTGGCGAGCTTCGGTGACTCCACCGCGTCGGAGAACGTGTATCCCACCGCGCCCAGCTTTTCCGTCTCGAAGGTGTCCGCGTCAACGATGTATGCGTTCTCCCCGTCCTGAACCAGGAGCTTGTGGTTCCCTATGTATCCGCCGCCGAGGTACTTCTTTTCTGTTTTCTCCTCGACCTCAAACGCCCCGGGGTCGTTTGCGTCAAAGTCCCCCCAGCCGCCTTCCTCTTGCTTATACCCCGCCGCCGTGATGTGCATCTCCGGCAGGGGCACCACCGACACGGCGCAGGTCTGCGCCTTGTCCGGCGCAAGCGTCGGCGTCGCTTTGATGACCGCCTCGCCGATCCCCACGGCGGTGACATTGCCGTCCTGGTCCACGGTGACGGCGTCCTCATTTGAGGACTCCCACTTCACCGTCTGGTCCGTCAGCGTCCAGGGGCTCAGCTTATACCCCAGCCGTGCCTTTCCCCCGGTGTGAAGGGATAGCTCGGACCTGTCGAGGGCAAAAGAGCTCACAGTTTGAGTGGGCGCCAAAAGTCCGGGGTCTTTCATCTGGAACATGGCGGTCGCCGCGAAGAACAGCGCCGCGCCCTTCTCGTTATTCTCGTTTGCGTACTCCACCCTGCCGGAGTCTTTATCCACCTTGTAAAGGCGGTTCAATGTGGAGGTGATGGTGCTGCGTTCATGCTCGCTGCTCGCCATGTAGAGCTCATCGCCTACAAAGCAGAGGCTCCCCGCGCCGTCGTGTACCAGATTGTCGATCTCATTGTGCTTTGGCTCATCGAGCTTCAGCACGCCGACGGTGGTGCTGTTGACTATGCGGTACCCGTCGGAGCCCATTTCGGCGTCCTTCAGGGTCCACCTCTCCAGCTTCACCTCTCTCGTCCCGGCGACCTCGTCCGCATCCGTCCAGGTCCCGTAGAACGTCTCCCCGTCGGTGTCAATGGCGATGTTCACCAGGTTCGCGAAGGGGTTGGAGCCGTCCACAAAGACCCGCGCCGCAAGCTCCACCTCCCCGGTGAGGGGGTCGATGGACCATATCGCGTTGCCGCTTCCGTCGTCAATGGCGTAAATGCGCTTGTCCGTGCCGCTGTAATCCATGTCAAGGATCTCTTCCATGACCTTAAAGCCGTTGCTGTCGATGCTCCCCATCTCCACCATGGGCACGGCGTCCTTCGTGCTGCCGATTTCCCCACGGTACAGCGTGTAGCCGGGGTCGGTGATCTCGTCGTAGGTGAAGAACACATACCCGTCGATGCCCACGGCAGCCGAAATGTACGGCGGATTATAGCTGCTGAAACCCATCTGCTCTATTACTTCAATGCCCTTGTAATCCGCATCCGCGGGATACGGCACAGTGTGGTCGTAATAGACCGTCGCCGGGTCGATTGTCACCCATGCAAAGTCCAGCTCGTCTGTTCCGTAGTTATACCCCAGCTCGCTCGCCTGGAACGCTATGAGCTCTCCGCTGTAATCCTTCTCCCCGCCGTCCTCCGGGGCCGCGGCCGCCGGGATGCAAAATCCCGCCGCCATTACCGCCGCCAGCAGGAGGGATAGAAGCGCCCTTGGAAATTTCGCCTTTTTATTTGTCATTTTGCCCTGTTCTCTCCTTTACTCGCGGTGCGGTCACAGGGCCGCACCGCGTATTTCCGGTCTTTCTCACTTCACGATTTTCTCGCAAAAGCGCATGAGCACCGCCGCGGCCTGCGCGCGGGTGGACTGCGCCCCGGGGCTCAATGTGGCAGCGCCGATGCCCTCCACAAGTCCCCCTGCCACGGCCCAGCTCATGGCCTCCGCCGCCCAGCTGCCGACCTTTCCGGCGTCCGAGTAGCCCGAGAGGTCCGCCCGCCCGGTCATGTCATAGCCCTTGAAATCCGCGTAGCGGTAGAGTATCGCCGTCATCTGCTGCCTTGTTACAACGTCCTTCGGTCCGAATTTCCCGTTGCCGTACCCGGTGACTATCCCGTTTGCGGCGGCCCAGTTCACGGCGTCGGAGTACCACGTCCCGGAGGCCACGTCCTCAAAGGGCAGATTCTTCGTCACCGCGGGCTCGCCCTCGAGCCTGTAAAGTATCGTCACAAGCTGCGCCCTGGTGGTTATGCCGTAGGGGTCGAATACTCCCTCCCCCACGCCGTCCATAAGGCCGTGCTCAAGGACATAGTCCACGCACTCGTGGTACCACGCCTCGGCGGGGACGTCCTTATAGAGCACCGACGGGCACTCGCCCGTGGGCTTGTTGTCCGTGGGCATCTTCCCGGGAAGCTCCGGCGCCGACGGGAATGTGGGGCTGAAGGTGCTCACGCTCGTGGTGTACCTGTCCACCTCGTACCCCTCGTCTGCGGCGATGGAGAGCCTCGGCAGGGCGTCCGCCTTCGTGGCCGCGGTGTCCGTGAGCGTCCACCCGGTGGTGCTCCAGGACCCGCCCTCGGCGCTTATGACCTTCCCGCTGTCGGCGTTATCCGGCGAAATGCGCACGGTGTTCCCGCTCCTGTGGGACTCGAAGGTTATGGACCACCTGGTTCGCTCCGTGTCCTCGTCGGAGAGCTCCAGTCCCGTCATGTCCTCGCTCCAGGCAAGGTATTTTCCGTTGGCCTCGTTTCTTATGGTGTACTGTCCGCGCCCGTCCACGAGCCTTATGTTGAACCGTATGCTGTCATCACTCGTGTCAAAGTCGCAGGATGCCGCCACGGCGTGCGTCGCCCCATAGGTGGGGTCAATAAGCTCAATATCCTCAATATCCACCTTCTCCACGGCCTCCAGGTCCCCGTTCATGACCCAGCGGGGGTTGTTGATGGAGAAGCTCCCCGTGTAGTCGCTCCCGTCGTAGAGCCTGTACTGCGTCTTGGCGTAGCTTCTCAGCGCGCCGTACTCATAAACGGCGTAGAAGGTCACGTCCTCGTCCTTTGCCAGCAGCACCTCCTCGTCAGGGCCGTAGAGCTTCGCTCCGGCGGCCTCGGCCTCCTCCAGTGTGGCGCAGCCTGAAATCTGCGTATCCGACCAGCAGACGAAGCGGCAGCCGCTGTAATTTTCACTGCACTCCGGGAAGGTGAAGCTCTCCCCCACGGCCTTGTCGGTGGCGGTCCTTCCGCCGGGCGTCACCAGATTCACGGTGACGGGCTTGCCCACCGCGTCCTTGTCGATGAGGTTAAATACCTCCGAGGACTCGTTTGTGGCGTAGTCCATGACAGCCACCACAATATTAGACCTTCCCGCCCAGTTATCATCGGTGTGGAAGGTGAGCGTCGCGCTCTCCCCCTCCTCTCCGGCGCAGGGGATGCAGTCAAGAAGCTCCTCTGTACCGGAGTCCACAAGGTACGCCCCCGCCAGATACAGATTGTCGTTTGCGGTCACGGTTATGTCCCCGCTCTCGCTGTCGTAAAGTATGGACTCTATCCTCGGCGCCGTGGAGTCCATGGTGAGCTCAAAGCTCCACGCGCCCCTCTGCATGGTTTCATTATGCGGCAGCGTCACATCCACATTCACCCTGACCTTCGTCCCGTCCTCCACGGGCAGTCCGCTGTTTGTGTTGTCCCTGCCGTCCCACATAAACTCGCTGTAATAGTTCCACATCGCCCCCTGGGATGTCTCTGCGTATATGGCCTTGGGCATAAAACTCGAGGAATCCTCGTAATACCTGGGCCACTCCCTGTCCGCCGGGGTGATGGTGACGCTCAGCTCCTCGGCGTTTCTGAGCTGGAAGGGCGCGAAATACAAAAGGTTGTAGTACGCGTTCTCGCTCGTTGACAGGCACACCCGCTTTGCGTCAAAGGGCACAACATTCTCCATCCCGTCGTCCTGATAGTCCAGAAAGTTCACTCCCGGAGTGACCCCGGCGAGGGCCGGGCCGTTCTCCGTCTCGATTATCGCCGCGATGGCCGCGAGGTTGAAGTCCGTCACCACGCCGTAGAGTGAGTAGGGCGTCACGCCCATCCCGGCATACTCCTGCCCCTCATCGTCAAGCAGAAGATAAGAAACTGCACTCTCGTAATCCGTGAAGTCATATTCCTCCAGCGCGGGAGCGGCGTCCCAGTCGCCGTAGTACCCCATGAACGTGGCGTGAATGCTGGGCGTATCAGCTGTCTCGGCGGTAAACTGCACATACCCCTCGACAAAAGTCCCGTTCTCAAATCCCTCGTCCTCAAACTGCGCAATGGCCTCCGGCTTCAGCGTCACAGTGACGGTAACGGTCTTATCCGAATTTGCGCTTACCGTAACCTCATCAGCACTCTCGCCGCTGTCTTTTATTTCAAATGTTACCAGCGCATCGCCATCCTTAACAAATGTGTCCTCATCCCCCGCGAAGTCGTTGTAGAGGTACCTGCTCCGAAGGGCGTTCATGTAAACGCCTCCCCCAAGGTCCTCCGCCAGATCCGTCAAAACCGCCGCCTTGGGCGTGTATTTGACCTCACTTCCCGTGGGGTTGTGCAGCGTGACCTCGAAGCTGAAAGTATCGGTACTATTCTCCCCCAGCTCCTGGAGCGGGTCCTTTATATAGCACCCCTTCTCATAGTCGGTGATTGCCGTGTCCGCCAGCCCCAGTCCCGCGCCCTGCTTGCGCACGGAGTATAGCCGCCCGTACTCGTCCAGCACGAGCCCCGCGGTGGACTCTAGAAGCAGCTTCGCCGTCTCCGCCGCCTCCTTCTTATCGAGGCTCTTGGTTTTCCGCAGCCATGAGAGTACATTCGCGAATGTCCCCGCCAGGTTGGGGCTCGCCATGGACGTGCCGCTCATGGTCACATAGTCGTTCCCGTAATATGGGCTCGTCCCGCAGTCCACGGACTTCACATATCCCCCCACGGACGTGAGGGTCGGCTTCAGCGTGAGGTCCGGCGTGGTGCCCCAGCTCGAAAACCCGCTCATTCTCCCCGCGGTGAGGCTGTCCACGCTCTCTGGCTCTCTGCTCGTCCGGACTTTGCCCGTGTGGTCACCGCCTTCTTCACCCATAAATGCGTCGTAAGCTTCCTTTGAGACGCAGATCGCGGGTATTGCGAAATTGGTTATCTGCATCCCGATAAGCCCGGTCTCGGTGTTTACCACAATAAGCCCCTTCGCCCCGGCGTCGCGCGCGTTGTTGAGCTTCGTCTGGAAGTCCAGCGTCCCCCGCTGTACAACGGCGATTTTGTCCGTGACTTCCTTGCCGACATAATCCCCGGAGTCCCCGAGGCTCATTTCCCCCTTGTCGTCGGTGATTACAACATAGTCCTCCTCCTTACCGACAAAGGTGGCCAGCCACATATTCACCGCGGTGGTGTTGGAGTCGTTATACTCAAATTTCTTTCCATTGACCTCGATGCAGTAGGCGTCGTACCTGGAGTTCTCCATTGACGCCACGGAAATATTGCTCTCGTAGGTGGAGGGCGACCCCACAACGCCGTAATCGGTGTAGTCCGTCCCTATGTACCCCATCGAGGAAATGTCCTGAAATCCGTTGTTCCCCATGTTTCCGGAGTTTCCGGCGGAGACGCAGACCACGATCCCCGCCTCCGTGAGCCTTTTATAAATATCCCCGAAAATAACCGTCTCCAGCGTGCTGTCGTGGGTAAAGCCGCTGTCCGTTCCGATGGACATGTTAATGACGTCCACCCCCAGCCGCAGGGCGTCCTCCAGCGCCGCGAAGTACACGTCGGCGCTGGTTGTCGCGCCATAGTCGCTGAATATCTTCATGATAACAAGCTGCGCTCCGGGCGCCGCGCCGGAGAATGTGGGCTCATTCTCCGAATACCCGGCGGCGATCCCCGCGACGTGGGAGCCGTGCCCCTCGGTCATGGGGCTGTCAAGCACGTCTGTGTCCAGGTCCGCGTAGTCGTAGGCGAAGGGTATCTTCGCGCTCACATACGCGCCCTTTGCGGAGGCGGCGCTGATGCTCTCCTCCGTCAGCGGGCCGTACTCAAACTTATCGTCGTACTCTTTAAAGGCATTGTGCCTTACATTTGCGCCGCCGTCCAGAATGGCTATGACCGTTCCTTCGCCGCTGGTCTTTTCGCTGTTCACCACTTTTGAGTTTTCGGTGATTTCATTTGAGTTTTCCATATCCGGCTTCTCGTCCCTGGGTATGGAGTATGTGTTGGCGATATACACCGCGTCCACCCCGGGTATGTCCGCGATGGCGTCCAGATCCCCGTAGGCCACATCGCAGGAAAATCCGTTCAGAAGCGTGTCGAACTCGTACACCAGCCTGTAGTCAATGTCCTTCACCGCCATTATCGAGTGCACGTCGGTGTGCTCTCTCTCCAGCTTCGCCCTGTATGCCATGACCCCGGCATCCTGAGCTCCCGCACCGGCTATGGTCCGCACTCCCGCGGCCTCGGCGACCGGGGAGCTGTCCAGCACCACTATCGCCCGCACCACGTCGGAGTCGGCGTACCTGTACCTGTTCTCAAGCAAAAACTGCCTGCTGCGAAAGCCCTTCTCCAGGGCGCCGCCCCGGCTCTCGCTCTCCGCCGGGGCCTTCTCCTCCGCCGCGAATGCCGCCGGGACGGCGCCCAGCAGCATACACAGGCACAGAAAGATGGCCAGAAGGCGGCTTCTTGTTTTGTTCATCACTTTTACATCTCCTTATCGCTGATTTTTGACTGCTTTTTGCGGATTTTTCGCCCCAAAATCTACCCCTGCAAAATGGTATACTTTTTAGCAAAAAGTCTGTGCAAAAAATTCTTATTCATTATATCACAACCGGGAGCGTATTTCCATATATTTTTACAATTTTTTTGCCGAAATGCTGAGAAAATTGAAGAAACTTACATTTGCAGAAAAGTATACGTTATAACCATTTTTTAAATCAGTCTGAGCCGCCCCCGCGTCACATCACATCAATAAACAAACCTGC
>CANRIU010000038.1 GCA_947630755.1 uncultured Oscillospiraceae bacterium
AGCGGCTCGCTTCGCTCGATGCTTTTAGCTAAAGCCTATTCTGCCCCCCGGCATAGCCGGGGGTTCATGTGACACAATAGCAGCACCGCCCCGAAGCTTACGCTTCGGGGCGGTGCTGTCTGTCAAAAAAAGGTCCTGCGGGCGGCTTTTACATATTCTCGCTCACGATGATCTCATTGTTTGTGTAGTAAAATTCTTTACTTGGCATCTCGCCGATGCACAGCCTCTGGAACAGAATATCCAGCGGCTTTGAGCCCTGGTAATCAGGCTGCTGGCATATGGTGGCGGCGATTACCCCCTTTTGCAGCATCTGCTTTGTGCTGTCCGGGCAGTCAAAGCAGATTATCCTGGGCCGACGCTCGCTCCCCAGCTTCTCCACCGCCCTGCACGCGCCGTGGACGCCCGCGGACGCAAGGAACAGCGCGTTGATGTCCGGGTGCTCGCGCAGCATCTTTTCCACCACGGTGAAGCTCTCAAAGTCGTCGTCGCCGTTCTGGACCGTAGCGACCACCTGGAGCCCCGGGGCCTTCTCCGTGATGTAGGACAGGAACCCCTGGATGCGCATTGAGTGGCAGAGTATGTCGTAGGAGCCGAGGACGATGCCGATTTTCGCGCTGCCGTTGGTGATGAGGTCCATGAGCCGCGCGGCGGTGCGCCCCGCTGTCTCATAGTTGCTGCCCACATAGGCAAGTCTCGGGGAGTCGGAGATGTCCGTGTTCGCCGTTACCACAGGTATGCCCGCCTCGGACAGAGTCCGGATGTGCCCGGCGGTCTTGACGGTGTTGAAGCCGCAGAGGACCAGCCCGTTGACGCCCTGGTCAACAAGCCTGTCTATCACCTCATCCTGATACGCCGCGTCAAGGAAATCCCCGTACTCCACAATGGTGGTGACGCCGTAGTCCACAAGCTCCAGTGACTTCTTTTTTATGCCCTGCTCCACCTGGGCAAAGAAGGGGTTGCCCTTGGGGGAAAAGAGTATGTAGCCGAATTTTGCTCCGTGCTTGAGCACGGAAAGCGACTTTGCCGCCTTGTTCGGGGTGTAATTCAGCGACTGGGCGATCTTCCTCACCCGCTCCGCCGTATCGTCGTTCACGGAGCCACGGTTGTTGAGAACGCGGTCAACTGTCCCCCTTGATACCCCGGCCATTTGTGCAATTTGCTTTATTGTTATCATTTGCCAACACCTCAGCAGTCATAATTACAATATACATACTTTTAGTGCGAATGTCAACAAGGAAATTGCAGAAGTGGACAATTTATGATGCAGCTTGCAAAAGTAAAAATTACGAAATCAAACGTTGGTCAAACCGCACAATATTGGCGCTTGAAATTTGGCATTTTTGATAAATTTGCTTTTGAGGCTTGACAAGGTGAGCCAATTAGGTTATCCTGTCATTAACGTGCACGAGCACGTTAATGAAACCGACCTTTTCACAAAAGCCCTTTCGGGAGGAAGAAATGAAAATCAGATACGCCCTTAACGAAAACGGACCGAAGCTGGGCTTCAGCGACGAGTCCGGAGTCACAATAATTGAAAAGGACGGCCTTCTCTTTAAAGACCACAGCCGGACAGGCGAGCTTCTCCCCTATGAGGACTGGCGGCTTCCTGCGGAGGAACGCACGCGGGACCTGCTCTCCCGGCTCAGTCTCCGGGAGCTTGCCGGGCTCATGCTCCACAAGCTCCTCAGGGAGGGCGACAGGCTCGAGTACACCCCGGAGCTTGAGGAGAGCTACATACACGGCTACGCTTATATGTCCATCGGCGCCGAGAGGGACTTGTCCCTTATCTGCGGCATCAGCAACGAGGTGCAGGCGCAGATGGAGAGGCTTCCCCACGCCATACCCGCCCTGATGACGGCGGAGGGGATAAACGAGTGCCGGGACGGCGGGCCGGGCAGCCCCATTTTCTCCAGCTGGCCCGTGCCTCTGGGCATCGCGGCCACCTTCGACCCGGAGAACGCGAGGAAATGGGGCGAGACGACATCCCGGGAGTACCGGGCCTCCGGCGTCACTGTTGCCCTTGAGCCACAGGCGGACATCGCCACGGAGCCCCGCTGGAACAGGTTCTTCCAGACCTTCGGCGAGAGCCCGGAGCTCACAGCCGACATGGCCCGGGCCTTTATCGACGGGCTCCAGACCTCCTCCGGGGACAGGGAGATAGAGAACGGCTGGGGCCGGGAGAGCGTCTGCGCCACTGCAAAGCACTTTCCGGGCGGCGGCCCCTGCGAGGCGGGGCGGGACGCCCACTTCAACTTCGGAAAATACGCGGTCTACCCCGGAAATAACTTTGAGGAGCATTTAAGGCCCTTTACCGAGGGTGCGATGAAGCTCTCCGGACCCACGGGCAGCACGGCGTTCATCATGCCCTACTACACCATCTCCTACGGCCGGGACAATGTGAACGGCGAGAACGTGGGCAACGGTTACAGCGATTACATCCTCCGCAATCTTCTCCGGGAGAGGCTCGGCTTCTCCGGCGGCATATTCTCGGACTTCGGCATCACCCGGGACATCGCCCGGGGGAGCTTCTTCGCCGGGAAGGGCTGGGGCGTGGAGGAATACACCGCTGAGGCGAAGCATTTAAAGAGCGTCCTCGCCGGAATGTGTATCTTCGGTGCGGACGAAAATTACAGGGCTCTGAACAGCGCCATTGACGTTGCCGTGATGCGATACGGCGAGGAGCGCACAAGAGAGCTCCTGTGCGACCGGGTATACTACCGCCTCCTTTACAGCTTCCGGCAGGGGATGTTTGAAAACCCCTACCTTGATATTGATGAATCCCGGGAGGAGATCCGCTCCGCCGGGGCAGCGGGGCAGGGATACGATGTCCAGCGAAAATCCGTGATAATGCTGAAAAACAGCAAAAACGCACTTCCGGTGTCCGGACGTAAGAAGGTATACATCCCCCCGAGGCGCAGAAGCGGCTCCCGGGACAGGATAGACCTCAAATTCGCCACCCAGACAAAGGGCGAGGATGGAGAGATGGTATTCCTCCCGGTGGACGCCCGGGTGGTGAGCAGGTACTTTGACCTCACCGATGACCCCGGGGACGCCGACTTCGCCATTGTTTTCATAGAGGAGCCGGATACTGGCTACGGCTGGTCCGAGGAGGACCTGGCCTCCGGAGGAAACGGCTACCTCCCGGTAAGCCTTCAATACAGGCCCTACAGGGCTGTGTCTGCCCGGGAGGTGAGCATCGCCGGGGGTGACTACTTTGAGGGCTTCACAAACCGCTCCTATAAGGATAAGACAGTCACGGCATATAACGAGTCCGACCTTGACGCCGTGCTTGAGACCCGGAGGGCAATGGGCGGCAGGCCCGTGATAGTCTCCCTGATACTCTCCCGCCCGGTGGTGGTCGGGGAGCTGGAGCCCGCGGCGGACGCGATCCTGGTGCACAGCGGGATAGAGACATCGGCCATATTGGACATAATCTCCGGCGCGTTCGAGCCCTCCGGCCTTCTGCCCATGCAGATGCCCGCGGACATGGAGACGGTGGAGAAACAGCTCGAGGACGTGCCCTTCGACATGGAGTGCTACGTCGATTCCGAGGGCAGGACCTACGACTTCGGATACGGCCTTAACTGGAGCGGCGTCATATCCGACGAGCGCACCGCGCGCTATAAAAGAAAAAGAGAGGTGAAAGAATAATGACACGAGATGAGAGACTCGCCCAGGTCCACGAGAGGACCCTTTTAAGGCAGCAAAAGCGGGACCCGGAGCCCCAGCGCCTTTCGGAGACATATTTCAGCGACGGATATGTCCTCCCCCTGGAGATTTTCGTCCCCTCCTCCCCCGCCCCCGAGGGCGGAAGGCCGGGGGTGCTGTTCTTCTTCGGAGGGGCGTTCATCTCCGGCTGCAAGGAGGCCTTCGAGCCCCAGGCCATAGAGCTTGCAAAGCAGGGCTACGTCACGGCCTGCGCCGATTACCGGGTGAAGGCCCTGTACGGCACATCCCCCCGGGAGAGCATCGCCGACGGTATAGCCGCGTGGAGGTATTTTCTCGAGAACGCCCTGCGCTACGGCATGGACCCGGACCGCGCCGCCCTTGTGGGCGGCTCCGCGGGGGCCGTCATAGTCATGAGATGTATTCTGGACGGCGGCGCCGATCCCTGCGCGGCGGTGCTCTTTAACCCCGGGCTGTCCCGGGAGGGCGGCGCCGGAGGCCCCATGGTCGCGGGAGTGCCCATAGACAACCTGCTCACCGCCGGGGACCTGAGAGAGGGCCTGCCCCCCATGCTCATCCTCCACGGTGAGGGCGACACCGTGGTCCCCATTGACCTTGTGAGGGACTTCGCCGCGAGGGCCGGGGAGCTGGGCAATGACGTCCGGCTCATAACCTACCCCGAGGTGGGACACGGCTTTTTCAACTACAACGGCAGCAGGGTCCACTATTTCCTGTCCCTCGGGGAGCTGCTGAGATTCTTAAATGATAAGACAGGCGGCGGCAGCAGGGCTCAGATAGTGCTTTAAAAGGGGGGAACAGACATGAGAGCAATAATGGTCATGTTCGACTCCCTCAATCGAAAATATCTCCCGCCCTACGGCTGCGACTGGGTGCACGCCCCGAATTTTGAGAGGCTCGCAGCACACGCCGTGACCTTCGACAATGCCTACGCCGGGAGCCTCCCCTGTATGCCCGCCCGCCGGGAGCTGCACACCGGAAGGCTCAACTTTATGCACAGGAGCTGGTCGCCTCTGGAGCCCTTCGACGACTCCATGCCGGAGATGCTGAAAAACGCCGGGATATACACCCACCTCGTCAGCGACCACCAGCACTACTGGGAGGACGGCGGCGCCACCTACCACACAAGGTACTCCTCCTGGGAGAGCGTGAGAGGACAGGAGGGCGACCCCTGGAAGGGCAACCTCTCAGAGGACATAAAGCCCACCACCATCGTCCCCCGCCCCGGCCCGGAGCTTTCTTTTAAAAAGAGGGCCTATCGGCAGGACGCGGTCAACAGGCTCTACCTCAAGGACAGCGCCGACGGCTGCCAGAGGAGGATCTTTGACAGTGGCCTTGAATTTATCGAGACGAACCGCACCTTCGACAACTGGTTTTTGCAGATAGAGTCCTTCGACCCCCACGAGCCCTTCTTCACCTACGAGCAGTACCTTCAGCTCTACGCCCGGACGGACGCGGAGAGGCCCCTTGACTGGCCGCCCTACGACGTGGTGAAGGAGACGCCGGAGGAGATTGCCCAGATCCGGGCGAGATACGCCGCCATGATCTCCATGTGCGACGAAAACCTCGGCAGGGTCCTTGACATGATGGACCGCCACGATATGTGGAAGGACACCATGCTCATCGTCAACACCGACCACGGCTACCTTCTCGGGGAGCACGGCTGGTGGGCGAAAAACATGATGCCCTGCTACAACGAGATAGCCCGCATACCGCTCTTTATCTGGGACCCGAGAAGCGGGAAAACGGGCCAGCACCGCCGGAGCCTTGTACAGACGATAGATATTGCGCCGACGCTGCTTGAGTATTTCGGTCTCGCCCCCGCCGCCGATATGCGCGGCCACGACCTTGAAAGCACCGTCGCGGAGGACACCCCGGTACGCCGATACGCCCTTTTCGGCTACCACGGCGGGCAGATGAACATCACCGACGGGCGCTATGTCTATATGCGCAACGTGGAAAACCCGGAGGAGCCGTTATACAACTACACTCTCATGCCCACAAACATGAACGCCCGCATGGGCCCGGAGCTTGAGAGAGCGCAGATGGTCCCGCCCTTCGGATTTTCAAAGAATATGCCCCTTCTGCGGGTGCCCGCCAGGACCTTCACGGTGAGGTCCTACGCCTACGGCTCACAGCTTTTTGACCTGGAGCGGGACCCCGGCCAGGAGCGGCCCATTGAAAACGAGGCCGAGAGGGCGCGGCTTATCGAGGCGATGACCGGGCTCATGCGGGAAAACGAGGCCCCGGAGGAGCTCTACGGGAGACTCGGATTAAAGCGGTAAGCAATCCCCGGAAACAGGGATAAATTAAATACAAAATAAAAAATCAAGGAGAGGACAATTATGAACAGGAAACTCAGAGCTATTTTAGCGATGCTTCTCGTCTGCGGAATGCTGCTCGGCACTCTTGCCGCCTGCAGCGGACCGGATGACCAGCCCGACACCCCCACGACCCCCTCGAATCCCGACACCCCCGGCAGCGACGGTCAGGAGCCCGCTGGCAGCAAGATAATTGAGAAGCTTGACGTGGGCAGCACCACCCTGTGGGAGACTCTCACCCCCTTCCGCAACACCAGCGCCCAGTTTTCCACCTTCGTGCGCCACATCTACGACAGGCTCGCCGTCCGCACCGTCACCGGAGAGTATGTCCCTCAGGCTGCAAAGAGCTGGGAGGTCGCTGACGACGGCGTGACCTACCACATCGCCCTCTATGAGAACATCACCGACTCCCAGGGCAACCACATCACCGCCGACGACATCGTCTGGATAATCGAGGAGAACATGTCCCGCGGCCTTAAGCCCTGCTTCAACAAGGTCGACCACGTTGAGAAGACCGGCGACTACACCTTTGACATCGTGATGAAGCAGAACATCGTCGACATGCTCCCCATGGTCCTTTACAGCACCTATGTATTCTCCCGCGCCGCCTTTGAGGCCAGCCCCGATGAGTTCGCCACCTCCCTCGTCTCCACCTCCCCCTATGAGGTCACCGACTTCGTCGCCGGATCCCACATCACCTTCACTCTCCGTGACGACTACTGGCAGTCCGAGGACCTCATCGACCCCGCCCTTGCCAACAACGTAAAGGTGCTCACCTACCACTACATCACCGAGGCCTCCCAGCAGCAGATTGGCCTTGAGACAGGCACCATCAACGCCATGGGCAGCATGTCCGCCACCTCCGTCCAGAACTTCGAGGGCAACGACGACTACGTCATGGTGAACGGCCCCAGCAGCAACGGCATCCAGCTGTTCTTCTCCGGCGCCGACAGCAAGGTCGTCGCCAACGACGTCAACCTGCGCCTTGCCATCTGCTACGCCCTTGACATCGACGGCATCATCGCCGCCGCCTACTCCGGCTACGCCGAGCCCATGCACGACGTTGTCCCCCGCACGAATGTGGGCTATCTTCCCAAGTGGGATAACGAGGAGTACTTCAGCTACAATGTGGACCTCGCCAAGGAGTACCTTGCCAAGTCCAACTACAACAACGAGGAGCTCACCCTCCTTGCCCTCACAAGCGCCAACCGCCTTGCCCAGATGATTCAGTCCTACCTTGGCGCCATCGGCATCCAGCTCAAGCTCAACGTCTGCGACGCCGCCCAGTGGTCCTCCTCTCAGACCGACGGAAACAACTACGACCTGGTCCTCGCCCCCATCGGCAACGGCCTTGTCAACCTCTGGTCCAACCGCTTTGACTCCAACGCCTACGCCAACGGCGACGCCACCTCCCGCAAGGACCAGACCCTCACCGATATGCTGTACAGCACCTGGACAAACGAGGGCTTCACCGAGGAGAACATTGACGCCGTCCACAAGTACATCATGGACAACTGCTACGGTTATGGCGTCGTCCTTCCCCTTGTCACCGCCGTGTATGATGCAAAGCTCAACATAACTCACGCCGTCATAACCGACTCCGGCGACGTGGATATGGCTGCGTCCATCTATGGATAAGGCATAACGATCCGGAAGCTTCGGAGGGGGAGAGACATGTTCTCCCCCTCCGGTATTAATGAAGCCTGACGCCCGCATAACGTATCCGGGCCGAAAAAGGAGCATTATCAATGATTAGATATATTATTCGCAGACTGCTGTGGATGATACCTGTCGCGCTGGGTGTGGCTGTCATTGTCTTTACCCTTATGACCTTCTGCCCGAGCGACGCGGCGGAGATCATCCTGGGCAGCAACGCCACCGAGGAGGACAAGGAGATTTTGAGGGACAGCATGGGCCTCAACGACCCCTTCTTCGTGCGCCTGGGAGACTTCCTGACCGACACGTTCATCCGCTTTGACTTCGGAAAATCCTGGGTCACAAAGGCGGACATCAAGACCTCCATCCTTGAGAGGATGCCCCGTACCTTCGTTCTCACCGTCTCGACCCTCGCCATCTCGGTCCTCGTGGGGATCCCGCTGGGGATCATCGCGGCAATAAACCAGGGCAAGCTGGGCGACAACATGTGCATGGCCTTCGCCCTGGCAGGCATATCCATACCGAACTTCTGGCTCGCGCTGCTGCTGGTGATACTGTTCTCCGTAAAGCTCAAGCTCCTGCCGCCCATGGGCATCGGAGGTCTTGAGTACTACATCCTCCCGGCAATAGCCGGCTGCACCAACGGCATAGCGTCTCTGGCGCGCCAGACCCGCTCCAGTATGCTGGAGGTCATACGCTCCGATTACATCACCACCGCCCGGGCGAAGGGCGTCAAGGAATTTGACGTTATCACAAAGCACGCCCTGAAAAACGCCCTCATCCCCATCATCACCGTGGTAGGCACCCATTTCGGGCGGCTCCTTGGCGGAATGATGATAATTGAGACTATTTTTTCCATCCCCGGCATGGGCACGCTCATCATCACCGCCGTCAACACCCGGGACCTTCCGGTGGTGCAGGTGGGCTCGATAATTCTGGCTATCGTATTCAGCTTCTGTATGCTGATAGTCGACCTGCTTTATGCGGCGGTCGATCCCCGCATCAAAGCGCAGTATGAAAGCATGGGTAAGAGGAGGGTGAAGCATGGCTGAGAAAAAGTCCAGGGGCAAAGGCAGCGGCAACTCCGAATTTAAGACCATACTCAAGCAGCTCAGCTACAACAAGCTGGCGATGCTGGGCGCGATAATCTTCGTTCTGGAGCTTCTTCTGGTGCTGCTCGCCCCCGTTATCTCGCCCTACAACTACGAGGAGATGGACACCACCGCCATAAGGCAGACCTCCTCCGCCGAGCACCTTTTCGGCACCGACGACCTGGGCCGCGACATTCTGTCCAGGGTCCTCTACGCCGGCAGGTACTCCATCACAATGGGTATCTTCAGTACCCTTCTGGCGGCGGCTCTGGGAATGGTCATCGGGTCCATCGCCGGATATTTCGGCGGCTGGGTGGACAACGTGATAATGCGATTTCTGGATATTATCCAATCCCTGCCCGGCCTTCTCCTCTCCATCGTCCTCTCCGCGGTCCTTGGGCCCGGATACATAAACACCATCCTCGCCCTCTCCGTCAACGGCATCCCCGGTCAGGCGAGGCTCCTCCGGGCGGAGATGCTGAAGGTCCGCGGCAACGAGTACATCGAGGCCTCCCAGTCCATAAACTGCACGAAGCTTCGCGTCATCGCCTCCCATATGATACCGAACTCCATCTCGCCCATGATAGTCCAGGCCACAATGGGCGTGGCGAACATGATAATCATGGCCTCGAGCTTAAGCTTCATCGGCCTTGGCGTCCAGCCCCCCGCGCCGGAGTGGGGCGCGATGCTCTCTTACTCAAGGGAATTTATCCGGAGCTCCCCGCACATGGCGATTTTTCCCGGTCTTGCCATCGCCCTCACCGTTCTCTCGCTCAATCTGATGGGCGACGGACTGCGGGACGCCCTTGATCCGAAACTCAGACGCTGACAGCAGGGGGATAATAATATGGCAGAGCTTGAAAAGAACGCAGGACATTTCCTTGAAGTAAAGGATCTGACTGTCGAGTATTTTACAAAGGAAAAGGTTGTCCACGCCGTAAACAGCGTCTCCTTCTCCCTGGAGAAGGGCAAGACCCTCGGCCTCGTGGGAGAGACAGGCGCGGGAAAGACCTCCATCGCGAAGAGCATCCTGCGCATCCTCCCGGACGTGGGCGCGAGGATAGTGGGCGGCGAGGTCCTCCTTGACGGGGTAGACCTCATAGCCCTCCCGGAGAAGGAGATGCGCGGCATCCGCGGCAACAAGATAAGCATGATTTTCCAGGACCCCATGACCGCCTTAAACCCGGTCCAGCGGGTGGGCGACCAGATCGCCGAGGTCATAGCCCTCCATAACGAGGGCAAAAAGGATGAATTCAAGCGCCGTGCCCAGGAGATGCTGGAGCTTGTCGGCATACCCCGGGAGCGCTACTCGGAGTACCCCCACCAGTTCTCCGGCGGCATGAAGCAGCGCGTCATAATCGCCATAGCCCTGGCGTGCAACCCGGCGCTGCTGCTGGCGGACGAGCCCACAACGGCGCTGGACGTGACGATCCAGGCCCAGGTGCTAAGGCTGATAGGCCAGCTCAGGGATAAGCTCGGCACATCCATGATACTCATAACCCACGACATGGGCGTTGTGGCTACCTACTGCGACAACGTTGCCGTGGTCTACGCCGGGGGCATAGTCGAGAGCGGCACCAGGGAGCAGATCTTCGACCACCCCTCCCACCCCTACACCGTGGGCCTCTTCGGCGCCATACCGAATATGAACGAGGACGAGGAGTGGCTCCACCCCATAGACGGTCTGCCCCCCGACCCCTCGAATCTCCCGAAGGGCTGCGCATTCCGCCCGCGCTGCAAATACGCCACCGAAAGGTGCGGCGAGGGCCCCATCGAAATGGCTGAGACTCCCGATGGACATCAGTGCAGATGCTGTAATCTTGAGGCTGTCATAAAAGGAGAGAAGGCAAAATGACCCCTGTTATCGAGGCAAAAGCCCTTAAAAAATATTTTCCCACTCCCCGGGGAATGCTCCACGCCGTGGACGACGTGAGCCTCACCATCCAAAAGGGCGAGACTCTCGGCGTGGTCGGGGAGTCCGGCTGCGGCAAGTCAACTCTGGGGCGCACAATAATACACCTCTTGGACAAGACCGACGGACAGATATTCCTCCACGGGGAGGACATCTCCGACGTGAAGGGCAGGGCCCTCCGCCAGGTCCGTGAGAGGATGCAGATAATTTTTCAGGACCCCTACTCCTCCATCGACCCCCGCAAGACGGTGGAATTTACCATCCGCGAGCCTCTGAAGGTCTCCAAAAAGTACACCCGCGAGCAGATAAACGAGCTCACGGAGAACCTCATGGAGCTTGTGGGCATAGACATGCGCCTTCGGGGCGCCTACCCCCATGAGCTGGACGGCGGCCTAAGGCAGCGCGTGGGCATCGCCCGGGCGCTGGCGCTGAACCCCGACTTCATAGTGTGCGACGAGCCCGTCTCCGCCCTTGACGTCTCCGTTCAGGCCCAAGTCCTCAATCTTCTGAAAAAGCTCCAGCAGAGCAGGGGGCTTGCCTATATGTTCGTCACCCACGACCTCTCGGTGGTGAGGCACATCTCCGACCACATCTGCGTCATGTATCTTGGTCAGGTGGTGGAGCAGTGCCCCTCCAAGGAGCTCTTCCGCAGCCCCCTCCACCCCTACACAAGGGCCCTGCTCTCGGCGATACCCTCCGTCGACATCCACAGGACGGGCGAGCCGGAGATACTTGAGGGCGAGATCACCTCTCCCATCAACCCGAAGCCCGGCTGCCGCTTCGCCGCCAGGTGCAAGTACGCCACGGAGGCCTGCCACGCCCCCCAGGTGCAGGAGGAGGTCTCCCCGGGCCACTTCGTCAGGTGCTGCCGGGTAAACGAGATCTAAGGCCTTCCCCGGATAAAAATTACCGCCGCTCCAGCCGGGGCCTTGACCGGGGCAGGAGGCTCCGGCTATAATAAAGGAGACTTTAATGAATATTGTACATATCTTCTGCGATGAGCTGCGCCAGGACGCCCTCGGGTGCTACGGCAGCAGCGTCGTCCCCATGAGGACGCCGAACATCGACTCCATCGCGGAGAGCGGGACCCTCTTTGAAAACTGCTTCTGCAATTCCCCCGTCTGCGTCCCCTCCCGGGCGAGTATGCTCACGGGCCTCTACCCCGAGGACACGGGCGTATACCACAACGAGGCCGCCGACCCCGCCTTTCAGATGCCCTTTGTGCCGGACACCTTCCCCCAGGTCCTCAGCCGAAACGGCTGCCGCACGGCAAACTTCGGCAAGACGCACCTCCCGAGGCAGCTTCGCCCCTTTGAGCTTGACGACCAGACGGGTGGTGATATGCGCCTTGGGCTCTCGCCGGAGGAATTTGACGGTATAGAGAAGCTCTCGCCCCTGGGGCGCAAGTCGATGTGCCTCGCCGGGCTCTACCCGGAGCTGCCCTACGGCCCGGAGAAGGTTACGGACAACGCCATAGACTGGATGTCCCGTCAGAGCGAGCCATTTTACGTCCGCATATCCTACCTCCAGCCCCACACCCCGGTGATTCTGAAGCGCGGCTACGAGACTATTTACGAAAGCTGCCCCTTCTCCGGCGAGTTGGAGGACATCTCGGGTCTGAGCAGATTTGAGCAGGTCTTTGCGGGGATACTCAGGTGGGATGAGCTCACCGACGAGCAGCGCATAAAGGCGAAGGTCTACTACTACGGCCTTGTGAGCTGGGTGGACGACCAGGTGGGCCGGATACTCGACTTCCTCCGGGAGGATATGGACAACACCATCATAATTTTCAACTCCGACCACGGGGCCCTCAGGGGGGAGTCCCGGGGCGCGTCAAAGCAGATATTCAACCGCGCCTGCCAGGCCATCCCCCTGATAATCCGCGACCCCCGCCGCCCCGGCGGCGTCAGGGACAAAAGGCTCTGCTCAAATATAGACCTTGCCCGCACCATCTTCGGCCTTGCGGGGATAGACCCGCCGGAGCAGTTCAAGGGCACGGACCTCTTTGGCGGCGGGGACCCCGGGTGCGTCTACTCCACGATCGGCTTTGGCGAACCGGACAGCTTCGCCATGCCCAACGCCCGTCTGGGGAAATTTGAAGACGGCGGGGGCTGGCCCAGAAGGGCCTGCATCCGCGAAGGGCAATACCGCCTTGACATGACCGTCAGACAGGACGGTGAGCTTGTGGGCGCGGACCGGGAGGATGTCTTTTTTGTGGACACCTCGCACTGCCCGGAGGAAAATAAAAACATGTACTCCGACCCCGAATACCGGGACACGGCGGCAAAAATGAGGGAGAAGCTTCTAACACACTGCCGCCGGGCGGTGGAGAACAATACATAAGTCAAAACCTTTTCAGATTATCACAGGAGGAACAATATGAGCGACATTTTCACATCTATTCCCAGGATCCGCTATGAGGGGAGCGGCAGCAAAAACCCTCTGGCCTTCAAGTACTATGACGCCGACCGGGTCATAATGGGGAAAAAGATGAAGGAGCATCTCCCCTTCGCCATGGCCTGGTGGCACAACCTCTGCGCCTCCGGCGTAGATATGTTCGGCTCCGGCACCACGGACAAGAGCTTCGGCTCGACCCTCGGCACCATGGAGCAGGCGAGAGCCAAGGTGGACGCGGGCTTTGAGTTTATGGAGAAGCTGGGGATAGAGTACTTCTGCTTCCACGACGTGGACCTTGTCCCCGAGGCCGACGACATCAATGAGACAAACCGCCGCCTTGACGAGATAAGCGATTACATACTCGAGAAGATGCGGGGCACCAATATAAAGTGCCTGTGGGGCACCGCGAACATGTTCGGCAACCCCAGATTCATGAACGGCGCGGGCAGCACCAACTCCGTTGACGTGTACTGCTTCGCCGCCGCCCAGATAAAAAAGGCCCTGGAGCTCACGGTGAAGCTGGGCGGCAGGGGCTACGTCTTCTGGGGCGGACGCGAGGGCTATGAGACACTGCTCAACACCGACGTGAAGTTTGAGCAGGAGAACATCGCCGCCCTCATGCACATGGCTGTTGACTACGGCCGCAGCATCGGCTTCACCGGGGACTTCTACATAGAGCCCAAGCCCAAGGAGCCCATGAAGCACCAGTATGATTACGACGCCGCCACCGCCATCGGATTTTTGAGGCAGTACGGCCTGGATAAGGATTTCAAGCTCAATATCGAGGCAAACCACGCCACCCTCGCGGGCCACACCTTCCAGCACGACCTGCGCATCAGCGCCATAAACGGTATGCTGGGCTCCGTGGACGCAAACCAGGGCGACCTGCTTCTGGGCTGGGACACCGACGAATTTCCCTTCAACATCTACGAGACCACCATGTGCATGTACGAGGTCCTGAAGGCCGGCGGCCTCACCGGCGGCTTCAACTTTGACGCCAAGACCCGCCGCCCCAGCAACACGCCGGAGGATATGTTCTACGGCTACATTCTGGGCATGGACAGCTTCGCCCTGGGCCTCATAAAGGCCGCGCAGCTCATCGAGGACGGAAGGCTTGACGCCTTCGTAAAGGACCGCTACTCCAGCTTTGAGGGCGATTTGGGCCATAAGATCCGCTCCGGCGAGGCCACCCTCGAGGAGCTCGCCGCCCACGCCTCAAAGCTCCGCAGGCCCGCAAGCCCCGGCTCCGGCAGGCAGGAGTACCTGGAGAGCTTAGTAAACTCCGTCCTCTTCGGCGCGTAAACCGGAATTTTCGCCGGAGAGCCGACGAAAGGAGAATTTCCAATGACAAAGCGTCCCAATTTTCTCTTCCTGTTCAGCGACCAGCACAGCGGCGACTGGATGCCCTACGACGACGAGGTGAAAGCCTCCCTCGGCGTCCGGGACCTGCACCTCGATATGCCGAATATAAGGGCCCTGATGGACCGCGGAGCCACCTTCTTAGGGGCGGTGTCCCCCGCGCCCATATGCGCCCCGGCGAGGGCCTGCCTCGCCTCCGGCAAGCGCTACAAGAAGTGCCGCGTGTTCACGAATCAGGTAAATTACGACTGCTCCCTTGAGACCTTCTACTCCCGCCTCAGGGACAGCGGCTACTACGTCTGCGGCGTGGGCAAATTTGACCTCAATAAAGCGGACCTCTCCTGGGAGGACGGCTATCACGAGACCATGAAGGGCACGGGCTTCACCGCCGCCCTGGACAACGAGGGCAAGATGGACACCGTCTGGGCCTACGCCGGGGGCAGCCCCGGCCCCTACGGCTCGATGCTCCAGAAGGCCGGGTGGATCGAGCAGTACAGGGACGACATGCTCCGCCGGGGCCACAGCGACAGCCCCTGCCCTCTGCCTGACGAGCTCTACGCCGACAACTGGGTCACGGAGAACGGCATAAGGATGCTCTCTGACATCCCCGAGGGCGCCCCTTGGTTCATGCAGGTAAACTTCTCCGGTCCCCACGACCCCTGGGACATAACCGAGAGCATGAAGAGCGGCATGGCGGGCCGGGTGTTCCCGGACGCGGCGGACTGCCCCTTTACCCGGGAAAATCAGGGTGTGCGCCAGAACTACGCCGCCATGATAGAGAACATAGACCGGAAGATCGGCCTTCTGCTGGACGCCCTTAAAGAGCGCGGCGAGCTTGACAACACCATAATAGTTTACAGCTCCGACCACGGCGAGATGATGGGCGACCACGGCCTCTACGGCAAGGCAAAGCCGGAGCAGGGGTCCATCCACATCCCCCTCGTTATCGACGCCTCCCGATTCGGCGGGGCCTCCGGCGCCGTCAACAGCTCCCCGGTGGAGCTTCAGGACCTGGCGGCGACATTTCTGGACTACGCGGGCCTCCCGGTTCCCTCCGGCAAGGGCTCCGTCTCCCTGCGCCCCATCGTCGAAAACCGCGCCTCCCGGGTACGGGATTACGCCATCTCCGAGCTCGTGACCCTCATTCCCCGTGGGCCCGCCTCCTCCTTCTGCGTCATCACCGACGGCAGGTATAAGCTCACCCTCAAGGGCGGTGAGGAGCCGCGGCTCTTCGACCTCTCCTCCGACCCCTTTGAGTGCCGCGACCTCGCCCCGGAGATGCCCGACCTTGTGGAGTCCCTCCGCCGGGAGATTTTAAAGCAGCAGGAGCGAAACCCCATAATCGAGCAGTACGCAAAGCTCTTCCCGATAAGCACCTGACCGGGGAAGATCCCCGCCCAATCGGGTCCGTAGAGACAGCTTACGCAAGCAGCAGGCTGCCGCACCCCGCATGGGGTGCGCGGATTGATACTAAAACCTGTTAAAAAGTGCAAAGCACTTTTTATAGCGCCGAAGGCGCGTCAGGTTTTGTATGAGACGTCATTTAAGCGCTTCCAGCGCTTAAATGGGCTGTGCGTAGCACGGCCTTCCCAGATAAAAATTGATATTTTTATCTGGGAATAGTATGAAATACCCAGAAGTCGTCCCCTCCCTTGCCCTCGCCCCTGGGCCGCACCCCGCATGGGGTGCGCGGGCTGCCCAAAAGGCCCGAAGGACATTTTTGACAAACTAAAGCGGGTGTCATTCTGACACCCGCTTTGCGCTGTATCCGCTATATCATATATTAAAGAGTCCCTTTTTCTCGTACTGCTCCCGCTTCAGGGACAGCACCCTGTACCCCGTGGCGTCGACTGCCGCGCGGAGGGCCGCCTCGTCCAGTGGCTGCTCGGACAGGATAACCGTCTCGCCCTTCCCGTGGGAGGAGGTGACCTTCTTCACCCGGAAGGCCCTCCTTACGGCGTCATTGACGTGTGCCTCGCACATTCCGCACATCATTCCGTCTATCTTCAATGTGAGCTTCTCCATGGCGTCCTCCCTGTTTGGGTCAAGTAGTTAGTCTTAACTAACCACAGTATACCACTCCCCTGCCCGACTGTCAAGGGGTGAAGCGGAGCCGTGGATTTTTCTCCGCTCAAACTAAAAACCCCCGTAGCCGGGGGTTTTAGTTTTTTCCGGTTATTTTAATCCTCAACGGAGATGGCTTTGAAGCCCTTTTCCAAATCTGCGATTATGTCGTCTATGTGCTCCGTGCCGATGGAGAGGCGTATGGTGCTCTGGGTTATGCCCTGGTCGGCAAGCTCGGCATCAGAAAGCTGTGAGTGGGTGGTGCTGGCCGGGTGTATGACCAGGCTCTTCACATCCGCAACATTGGCGAGGAGCGAGAATATCTCAAGGCTGTCGATGAACCGGAACGCCGCCTCCCTGCCGCCCTTTATCTCAAAGGTGAAGATGGACCCGCCGCCGTTGGGGAAGTACTTCTTGTAAAGCTCGTGCTGGGGGTGGTCGGGAAGGCTGGGGTGATTGACCTTAGCTACCTTCGGGTGGTTTTTAAGGTACTCCACCACCTTCCTTGTGTTCTCGGCGTGGCGCTCAAGCCGCAACGACAGCGTCTCGATGCCCTGCAAAAGCAGGAAGGCATTGAAGGGGGAGATCGTCGCGCCGATGTCCCGGAGGAGTATTGCCCGTATGTAAGTGACAAACGCCGCCGGGCCCACGGCGTCCACGAAGCTTATCCCGTGGTAGCTGGGGTTTGCCTCCGCGATTGGGGCGTATTTGCCGCTGGCCTTCCAGTCAAATTTGCCGCTGTCCACGATGATGCCGCCGAGGGTAGTGCCGTGACCGCCAAGGAACTTTGTGGCGGAGTGGACCACTATGTCCGCTCCGTGCTCTATGGGCCGGATGAGATAGGGCGTTCCGAAGGTGTTGTCGATAACAAGGGGGATGCCGTGGGCGTGGGCAATCTTGGCAACGGCGTCGATGTCCGGGATGTCGGAGTTGGGGTTGCCGAGAGTCTCAATGAATATGGCCTTGGTGTTGGGCTTTATTGCCGCCGTGACCTCGTAGAGGTCGTGGATGTCCACAAAGGTGGTCTCCACGCCGTAGAGTGGCAGAGTGTGGGCGAGGAGGTTGTAGCTCCCGCCGTAAATGGTCTTTTGGGCCACGATGTGGTCGCCCTTCTGCGTAAGAGCCTCTATGGCGTAGGTTATTGCCGCCGCGCCGGAGGCCACGGCGAGGGCCGCGACACCGCCCTCCAAGGCCGCTACGCGCTTTTCCAGCACGTCCTGAGTGGAGTTGGTGAGCCGCCCATAGATGTTGCCGGGGTCGGCAAGGCCGAACCTGTCCGCAGCGTGCTGGCAGTTGTGGAAAACGTAAGAGGTGGTCTGGTAGATGGGCACCGCCCGGGCATCGGTGGCGGGGTCGGCCTGCTCCTGACCGACATGGAGCTGGAGGGTCTCGAATTTATAATTTGACATGGTATTTCTTCCTTTCGGTTAAATTCAAAATGTGTATTTCGCTGTTGAAATCGGTCCGCGGATACACATTCGACCGAAACGGAAGTTTTCCCGCACGAGCTTTTCGAAGAAGTTTTCCATGGGGAGAGGCTCCTGTCATGTATTACCTACTTTGTAAGTAGGTTTATATATTAACACACCGGGCAGTCTTTGTCAATACAAAATATTAAAGTTTTGCGGGATAATATTATGTTGATTTGATGTTTTTACTCCGTTTCGCCCCTCGCCTCACGGCTGTTTCCCCGGTTGGCCTCCTCCACAAAGAGTGCGCTTCTGGCGGTGAGCTCCACCCAGGCGGGGCGGAAGCCGCTTTTTATGGCGTTGCGCACAGATCTTATGTTCGACCATGCGGCGCAGTAGAACGGGACCTTGCCCCGGTCAAGTATCTCCAGGGCAAGGCGGCTTGTGAGGGCCGACGCCACGCCCTGCCTGCGGTAGGGAGGCAGCACGTCGATGCCTATCTGCCACATGCTGTCGCAGTCGGCGGAGCAGGCCGCAAGGCCAATAAGCTGCTCCCCGTCGTAAGCGCCGACGCCCAGTACGTCCAGCTCCTTTCGCTTTTCGCAAAGGGCGTTGCTCCAGCACGGCGTGTAGAGCGGCGCGAAGTCCTCCGGACCGAGGAGCCTCATGCTGTATGGGCAGTCCAGCGGGGCGAGGAGCTTTAGGTCCGGGAGAAAATACTCCGCCATAAAGCACACCCGCAGGCCGTCCCTCTGAAGGGCGTCGTTGAGGACATGGAGGGTCGGCGTCTCAAAGCAGCGCTGCGCCGGGAAGCGGCCTATGAAATCCGCGACGGTTTCCCGGCATCTGTCGCTGACAGATGCGACCACATTGTTCCCGTAGGAGACAAGATTGCAGTCGAAGGGGAGGGTGAGGTATTTTCTCGCCCCGGGAGAATTTACCGATGTGACGACGACGTTTTCGGTCCTTAAAAAGTCCTCCGCCAGACATCCCGCGTCAACGGCGGACTGCTCTAGGGCCGTTTGAAGGATCTTCTCATTTGTAAAGCTCATTTCAGATTTAAACCTCGCATATTTTTTCCGGCTGACGCCGAAAATGATTATATCATAGAAAAATGCCTGTTTCCACCTCATGCGGCAAAAAAAGCCGGAGCGGTGCCCGCCGCATTTTGGAGGCGGCGGCGCGGCGGGTCCGGCAATGACAAAACTTACAAAGCCCCCCGCCGAATAAGCGGGAGGCTCAAGGCAACAATAAGCCTGAAGCGCGAAGACGCTTTGAATCAAAAAAGGAGATGCAGAAAAATGGCTAACAGAAGCAATCGAATCAACATTCCCGAAGCCCGCGCGGCTATGGACCGCTTCAAGATGGAGTCCGCCACCGAGGTCGGCGTCAACCTCAAGCAGGGCTACAACGGCGACCTCACCTCCCGTCAGGCCGGCTCCGTCGGCGGACAGATGGTCAAGAAGATGATCGAGGCCTACGAGAACGGCCTTAAGTGACTTGACCCGCTGAGCTTTGTCATAAAGAGCTTCTAACGAAAAAAGCGGCGCCGGGGTACTGCCAACGCAGTCCCCGGCGCCGTGTATTTTTGTGGAAAATCTTACTTGAGCTCGACCTTTCCGCCGGCTTCCTCGATCTTCTTCTTGAGCTCCTCGGCCTCATCCTTGGAGACAGCCTCCTTGATGGTCTTGGGAGCGCCCTCAACAGTGGCCTTCGCCTCGGCAAGGCCCTGGTTGGTGATTTCACGGACGACCTTGATGACCTTGATCTTGGTGGCGGCGTCAAAGCCGGTCAGGACAACGTCAAACTCAGTCTTCTCCTCAACGGGAGCGGCAGCGGCGGCGCCACCGACGGCGGGAGCAGCCATGGCGGCGGCAGAGACGCCGAACTCCTCCTCAAGGGCATGTACGAGCTCGGAGAGCTCGAGAACGGTAAGAGCCTTGACCTCTTCGA
>CANRIU010000039.1 GCA_947630755.1 uncultured Oscillospiraceae bacterium
GCAAGGCCGCGTAATTCGTCAATATTCTACGATAGGTGGTTTATTTTCATGTCTGTTGGGGCGGGAACGGTCCACTGTTCTCAAATAAAAGCGGGCTTTTATTTGACAAAAAAGGCCCAAAGGGCCTTTTTGCTTGTCAAAAACCCCTTAGGGCTATAAAATGGCTGGAATCAGGATTCCAGCCATTTTGACATTTTTATACATTTTCGCGAAAGAGGCAGCTTTGGCGGAGCTTTTCAAAGTCGCACTCCACGTCCAGGGCGTCCTCGGTGACGTGGACGAGCTTACTGTCGTCCTCCACATAAACCACCGTGAGCCTGTCGCCGCTGCGCAGGTAGAACCACCTGTAAAAGCGGTTCTCGTGGAGGTAGTCGCTGCTGTCAAAGCAGGGGTAGCGCTCGTCGAGATAGAGCACGGGGCGGCCAAATTTGTCCGTGTTGTCGGGGCGGTAGTCGTCCTTTCTTATGAGCTGCTTCCAGTTGGAGTAGTGCTTCCCGGCGGCGAAAAAGCCCGTCAGAACGGGATAGGAAATGGTGGTGGGCGAGGGGGCGCGCTCATAAAGAGGGCGGCCCTCGCTGTCCTTTTCACGGCTCACCCACTTTATCCTGCTGGTCGGGGAATACATCAGGCGGCGGCTTATGGGGTCCCCCTTGCCGGCGCGCTCTATTGTCATGGTGTAATCGTTCATGCTCCGTGCCCCCTTACATATTTTTTAACGAATTATACCACATTTTTCGACGGCGGAAAAGGAAAAAATCGGCGGGGAGAAAATTTATCGGAAAATTTTTAAAAATCCCTTGACAAGAAGTGACTACTGTGATAGTCTAATACCGTTGTTACTATTGCAATAGTCACTTCAAGGAGGAACAGGAATATGGAAAGACTTTTTGAATCCGAGCTCCGGGTGATGGAGCCGCTGTGGGAGGAGGGGGAGCTCTCCGCCGGGACGCTGGCGAAGAAGCTCGCGGCCTCCTGCGGCTGGAACAGGAACACCACCTACACCGTTATCAAGAAGCTTGTGGACAAGGGCGCCATAGAGCGGCGGGACCCGGGATTTATCTGCAGGGCACTCATATCAAGGGATGAGGTCCGGCGGGAGGAGACGCGGGGGCTGATAAGCCGCTTTTTCGGGGGCTCCAAGGCGCTTTTTCTGTCCTCCTTCCTCAGTGACGAGCTGACGGAGGAGGAGGCGCGGGAGCTCCGGGAGCTCATCGAGAAGCTCAGGTGACGCCATGGGACAGCTTTTGGAGAACACGGTCCTGGGCGGGGGACTCATTTTGCTCACGGCGCTTATTCGCCGGGTGCTGCGGGGGAGGATAAGCCCCAACGTGACGCTCGTCATGTGGGCGCTGTGTGCCGCGCGGCTCCTGACGCCTGTGAAGTGGAAAAGTCCCGTCTCCGTGTTCGCGCTCTTTGAAAAGGGCGGACACGCCGGAGGGGTGAGCGCCGCCCCGGCGCCACAGGTGCAGAGCTCTCCGGGGATGGGCATCACGGGATGGCTCTACATAGCCGCGGCGCTGGTTCTCGCGGCGCTGATGGTGAGAAGCTGGCTTCGCGTCCGGCGGAGCGTCCGGGGACTTCCGGAGCTCGCCCGGGTGTTCGTGAGGCAGACGCCCCTCCCGGGCAAGGCGAGGCTCCGCGTGGGGAGAATGGACGGCGCGCCGCTGACCTTCGGCGTTGTGCGCCCGGAGGTGGTTGTCACCCCGGAGCTTAAGGGCCGGGAGCTTGAGCTTGTGCTGGAGCACGAGGCCGTCCACGCCAGAAGGGGCGACAACCTGTGGCATTACCTGACGGCGCTCATTCTGGCGGCGCACTGGTTCAACCCGGCGGTGTGGCTGATGGCGGCGCTTGTGCGCAGGGATGTGGAGATGTCCTGCGACAGGGCGGTGCTGAGGCACGCCGACGGCGAGGCCAGAGCGGAGTACGCGGGGTTGCTTGTGCATCTCTCCACGGGGCAGGTTCACGGGGCGTTTTCCATGGGATTCGGCATGAAAAAGGCCGAGGAAAGGATCGTTGGAATCATGAAATTTAAAAAGACCACAATAGCCGGCGCCATAGCCGCGGCGTGCCTTATCGGGTGCGCGGGCTTCATGCTGGCGGGCACTCCCGCCCAGGCCGCCGAGGAGCCGGAGGACGGCGGAAAGGTCCTCAAGGACCTTGAGCTTGTGGCGGAGGGGACCATCAACGGCGAGGACGGCATCATCATCAACGCCGTCGTGGACGGCGAGGGCGTGAAATACTACGACGCCGAGGGCAACGAGCTGCCCACCGTCAGCTACGATGTGACCTTAAACCCGGAGGATCTGAAGGAGGCCCAGACCTATAACTTCAAGATCCGGTACGACACCGCCGACGGCACTGAGGACGCTAGGTGGACCGAGACAGGGACATACACCTTCAGCGACTACGACATGACCGCCAGCTACTCCATCGACGGCGACAGCGCGGTGGAGGTGGGGACCTACAACGTGACGCTGGACGGCGGCGAGCTTACCGAGGGCTCCTGCGTTGTGACCATCACCGGGGAGGACGGCAGCGTCCTGGAGACCGTGCCCGTGGAGATCGGACATTTTGACCTGACTCCCAGCGGCAGCGCGGAGTAAATCAAGACATCGGCAAAGGATGAATCCCTTTGCCGACGGGTAAAACCGGGGGCAAGGCGTTTACGCCTTGCCCCTCGATTTTGCATATTGAAGCGTTACGGGCCCGCTTTGTAAGCTTTAGTCTCCGGCGGGGATGTTGAGGCTTATTGAGACGGGCTCGGGGAGCATCACCGTTATGGGGAAGGCGGGGCGCAGGAGGGAGCTTTCCACGGCGTCGCCCACGCCCCACTCGTCCATGGCGAAGACGGTGAGAGCGCCGTCCACGGGCAGGGACTGATACTGGGTCACGTCCAAAGAGCGGTCGATGCCGTCAACAACGGCGCAGACCTCGACAGGCAGGGACACAAGCTCAAGACCGCTGTCTGACTCCCACTTAAGGGAGATATAAAAGCCCGCGGCGTCCTCGGGGAATATGGGCACTGCGTCGGAGGGACCGAGCTTTTCCGGGACCGACGAGGCGGGGCCCTCCTCCACCCCGGTTATCGTGAGCTTCCCCACCCCGGTGTCCGCCGGGTCGGCGGACCATGTAAGAGCTTTAAGGTCCAGGGGTATGCCGGGGAAGGACCAGCCCTCCGGCTCCGGGATGCCGACATAGACGCAGGGGAGCTTCAGCTCATATTCCCCGGCGGGGATGTCGCCGAAGCTCCAGGTGGAGACGGTGTCATTGACGGCGGAGGGGTTGTAGGTCCACTCCCCGGTGTACTCGGCGCCGCCGGGGCCTTTAAGCACCATGTCTCCGGCCCTGTTCTGGTGGTGAAAGTCGTAGATGAGAAGGGGGCAGATGGTGTACTCCCCGGTGTTCAGGGTGTAGATGTCCACGAAAAGGCCGTCCTCGGTCCGGCGGGCCCGGGCCATTATGCCGCCGTACTGCGTCAGGGCGAGGGAGCGCCTGTCCACGTCGTCCTTCTTTGCCCTTGAGAGGGCGAGGTCCGCCTGACAGCCGCCGAGGATAAGGGAGACGCCGCCGCTTTTCGGTTCGGGGAGATCCGCTCTCAACTCAAAGCCGTATTTTCCGCCGTCCCTGCCGAAGGAGACGGAGGAGAAGCCGACCTCGTTCCCGTCTGAGAGGATGCCCGGGGAGGCGAGCTCCTCAATGCGGCTTAAGGACATGGGGTCGCTCTCCAGCTCCTTTTCAAGCTCGGGGCCGGGGACGACGGCGCCTGTGACGGTGAGGGAGCCGTCAAGCCAGACGGCCTCCTCCACATATACCCGGAAGCTCTCCGCCGAGGCGGTGATCTCCTCGTCAAGAAGGTAACACTCAGCGTCCATGTCCACGGCGCCGATGCCGGGGATGATGCCGAAGCGCCGGAGTATGAGGTAGGCGCAGGCCGCGAGGAGGAGGGCTATGAGCAGCGCAAGCCCGGCAGTGAGTATGGAGCGGAGCTTTTTGAGGGAGCGCTGGTGGCGCTTTTTCACCGTCTCATAGGGGATGCCCATGCTCTCGGCTATCTCGTGGAGGGACATATCCCCGTAGTAGCGCATACGGATGAGCCTGGCGTCCTCGGGTCCGAGCCCGGCGATGGCGCTCTCCACATCGAGGCGGCTCTCGGCGGAGCCGATGAGGTCACAGGGGTCCGGGAGATCCTCGGACTCCCCGGAGCTTAAGCTGCGGGTGTTGGAGCGGTAGCGGTTTATGGCTATGGATCTGGCGAGGATGCCGATGAAGAGCTCGACAGAGCCGCGCTTAAGGTCCACGTCCCCCCGGCGGCGGTAGAACTCCAGAAATGTGTCGTTGACGCACTCCCGGGCGTCCTCGTCATTTTCAAGGCGCCTCTTGACTATGCTCCACACAAGACCGGAGCAGCGGTCAATAAGCTCCTCCATGCCCTCCTCCGGTGAGGAGTCGAGAAGGGCGAGCAGCTCCTCGTCACTTTTCATACGCGAAAATCCTCCGAAATCAGATAGGAGTAAAACTTTTTTTGATGATAATACCACGAATTGCGGTCAAAGGCAATATTTTTATCACCCGGCGGAGGGCGGTAAAAATCGGAAGGGAAAAAATCTGGTCAATCCGCTGAAACTTGCCGGGAGGGGTTGACGTTTTTTAAGCAATATGATATATTATAGTCACAGCAAGGGAGGGGATTCCGATGTACACCTCATCCGATCCCGCCGCTGGAATCAAGGCGGAATGATTTAGCCATCCCAAGGTCCCATGTTCGGAGCGTGCCACAGCACCTTTAGCGGAGGTTGCCGCATACGTTGTTTGCTGAGTCGGCAGTGTGAAGAGAGTGAGAGCTGAGGGATCAATGGAAGGAGCATCCCAGCTTGATAACTGAACAAGTGGCGTAGCCCCGCAATCGCGTTTGGACGGTTGCGGGGCGATTGCTGTCTTGGGACAAAAATTTTCCCCACCCCCTTGACAAACCGGGGGAGACGTGGTATCATACATTTAACATTTAGGCTAAATGTTAAATGAGAAGGGAGCTGATGTGTTGAGCCTACAGAAAACTCTGGCCGCTCTGTCGGACCCCACACGGAGGGAGATATTGAACATGCTCAAGGCCGGGCGGCTGCCGGCGGGGGAGATAGCCTCCCGATTCCCGGTGACTGGGGCGAGCATCTCCAGGCACCTGTCGGTGCTCAAGGAGGCGGAGCTCATCCGGGACACCAGGGAGGGGAAGTTCATCTACTACGAGCTCAACGCCTCCGTGCTGGAGGAGATAATGCTTTGGATCACGGACCTGAGAGGGGGTAATGAGGATGATAAAGGAAAATAAGTGGAAGATACTTGTGACGACTGTTGTGACACTGCTGCCCATGGTGGCGGGGCTCATACTCTGGAGGAGGCTGCCGGAGCAGATGCCGATACACTGGAACGCTGCGGGGGAGCTGGACGGCTGGACCGGGAGGGCCTTCGCCGTGTTCGCCATACCGGCGATCATGGCGGCGCTGCACCTTTTCTGTGTGGTGATGACAAGCCTCGACCCAAAGGTGAATGGGCAGGCGAAAAAGGTGCTGGGGATGGTATTTTGGATCTGCCCCGTGGCGTCGGTGCTGGTGGGCGCGCTGACCTACTCCGCGGCGCTGGGGGCGGAGGTGAGCGTTGAGCTGGTGGTCCCCTGCTTTGTGGGGCTGCTCTTTATAATTTTCGGAAACTACCTCCCAAAATGTCGGCGCAACTACACCATAGGCATCAAGGTCATGTGGGCCCTGGAGGACGAGGCCAACTGGAACGCCACCCACCGCTTTGCCGGAAAGGTCTGGGTCGCCGGGGGAGCGCTTGTGATACTCCTCTCCCTGGTGATCCCGCCGGAGGCATCGATCTGGGCGCTGCTCTCCGTCACGCTGCTCATGGCGCTGACCCCCATCACATACTCCTACATCTACTACCGCAGGCACAGGGGAAAATAAAGCCCGAATGGACCCTGCGCCTTCGGCCGGGCTCAAACGGCCTTCCCCGGAGCGGGACATTACGGAGGTGGATATTGTGACAGCATTTTGGACCTTTATGCTCATCATGGACCTTGTCATTCCGCTGAGCATGACGGGGTTTGGGAGGATGTTCATGAAGGGCGGTCCTGAGGAAATAAACGCGCTGTTCGGCTATCGGACCGCCAGGTCGATGAAAAACGAGGATACATGGGATTTCGCGCACAGGTACTGCGGGAAGCTCTGGTTTAAAACCGGGCTTGTCCTGCTGCCGATTTCGGTCATACCGCTTTTGTTCGTTTTTAATAAGGGAATAAACGCTGCCGCCGTCGTTGGGCTTGCGGTAATGCTCGTTCAGCTGATTCTGCTGCTTTTGCCGATGGCCGCGACGGAGGCCGCGCTGAAGAGGACGTTTGATGAGAACGGGGCGCGAAGATAGATTTCGGCATACGCGCTCCGTAAATATTGAAAATGCCCCGCTCCGGGAAAACGGAGCGGGGCATTTTGATCGTTGATTAATTAATTACCGTATTTTCCGGCACTCAAGGTAGTACCTCTTGTCCCGGGCGTGGCCTATGGAGAAGGATTTTTTGGGGAAGACGCCGTCGTTGATGACCGTCTTGAAGAGCTCGTCCTTGTCCATGGCGGGGAGAAGAATGCCGAAGGTGTCGGGCTGGGCGGTGAGCTTTAAGAGGGACTCCCGGTCGTGGATGTAGTCCACCTCGCCGCCGTCGGACATGGCGGCGTACTCCTCAAGGAAGCTCTGGAGAAGCTCTATCATGCCGCCGAAGCTCCTGCCGCGGATGCGCATTTTCCCGGCGACCCTGCCGCCGACGGCGTACTCTATCTCCCGGCCCTCCGGGAAGCTGAGCTTTTCGGTCATGACCTCAAGGAGCTTGCCTGTGTCGACGCCGAAAATCACGCGGTGGATTGGCTGGAAGATTATGCCCGGGTCGTAGACGTTGCCGAGCTCCACAAGGGAGTATCTGGCGGGGTGGCGCTCCCGCTCCTCCGGGGTGAGGGTGGGCTTGAGCTCGTTCCAGAGCTCCTTCGCGGCGGCGAGGGAGTGGTTGCCGTCGCCGATGACGATCTGCACGTCCCGCAGGGCGATGACAGCGAGGGCCTCGTCGACGCGCTTTGCCTCCTCGCCGGAGACCTGCCAGCCGGTTATATGACCGCCGCCCTCCATAAGGTCGAAGTCATAGAGCCTGCGCATACTGTGGGTGCGGGAGCGCAGCGGCTCCACAACGCTCCTGTCCGGGTCGTCGATGAGGACCATGGTGTGGGGAAGCTCCAGGGGCGCGTGCTCACGGATCTTCATCCGGGGCGGGAGCCTGTCGGCGACGGTGCGTTCGCTGGCGCGGACGGGTGAGGTCGAGGCGGGGGAATAGTCGTAGGCGTCCAGATCCAGAGCCCCCACAAGCCCCCGGCGGATGCCGCCTGTGACGTGGCGCTCCACATAGACGTAGGAGTTATGGAGCACCTCAAAGACCTCCGCCTCAAGGCAGCTCGCCATGGCGGCGTTCACGCGCTCCGCCATGGCGAGGGGAGAGACGGAGCCGAGGTACGCCTCCGGGAGGATCATGTGGTAGGTGGAGAGCTTGTCGGCGACGCGCCTGTCCACCCGGTCCCAGTACTCAGGCTCGGAGGTGAACTGGTCGCAGGCTATGACGCTCCAGTCCTGAAGGTCGCTGGTGCGGGGGAGAAGAATGTCTGCCTCCCTGAATGCGGGCATCGGCATATTTTAAACCTTCCTTCGCAGAAAATTTCTCAGTTGGTCCTATTTTAACAGCTATTCCTGGAAAAGTCAAAGATATTCCGCCGGAGTGCAAAAAACTGTGAAGGTTTACCATTTTCAGGTTGCAAAATCCGGGGAGGGGTAGTATAATATAGTATGTTAAAGTCGTGCTTCGGGCGCGGCTTTGACGCGGCAGCGGAATGGATGACAGATATTTTGAAAAGGAGGGACTCAACTTGAAAAAGACAATTATCGCTATCAGCCGGGCATACGGCGCCCACGGCACGGCTGTGGGCGGGAAGCTGGCGGCGAGGCTGGGCGTTCCCATGTTCGACAAGAAGATTCTGGACATTGCCAGCGAGAAAAGCGGTCTTTCCAGCGAGTACATCGGCAGGCTTGAGGAGAACATAACCGGGTCCTTCCTCTTTAATCTGGCGGCGAGCTCCGTGAACATCCACGGCTTCCACCACAGCTACGACGTGCCCATGAGCTACACAGCTTTTTCGGCTCAGGCGAACGCCATACAGGAGATAGCGCGGAAGGGGAGCTCTGTCATAATCGGGCGGTGCTCGGACTACCTTTTGCGGGACGACCCGGACTGCGTGAAGGTGTTTTTATACGCCGAGCGGGAGGACCGCCTCAGCCAGTGTAAGGCGGAGTACGGCCTTGACGACAGGGCGGCGGAGCAGCAGCTCCGCAAGCTGGACCGGAACCGCTCCAACTACTACAAGAACTTCACCGGGGAGAACTGGGGGACGGTGTTCAACCACGATTTGTCGATAAACGTCACGAAGGTGGGCGTGGACGGCGCGGTGGAGCTCATATACCAGTACCTCGTCAGCGCGGGGAGGATATAGAGGATATAAACGGCGATTTTTTTGGGCGGGCGTTTTGCCCGCCCATTTTTCGTGGGTTTTCCGGATTTGGCGCGTATTGTATTTCAGATGGACAGGGAGGGGGTGAGACGGTGGACGGGGAGCTCATCGATATGCTGAAAACTCAAAGCCCGGAGGGCATTGAGGAGCTGAGACGGCGGTTCGGGGCGCTCATAAGATATGTGATAGACCCGATACTCCCGGACGGGAGGGACGCGGAGGAGTGCGCCAGCGACGTGTATGTGAAGATTTGGCGGGCCGCGCCGCGCCTCGACCGGGAGAGGCCGCTCAGACCCTTCATCACAGCCGTGGCGCGAAACGCGGCCCTTGACCGGGCGCGGCGGAAAAGGGCTGAGGAGGAGCTTGACGAGGGCATCGCCTCCGGGGAGACGCCGGAGGAGGAGTATCTTCGCCGGGAGCAGATGGAGACGCTTAAAAAGGCCGTTGAGGGCCTCGGGGCCTCCGACCGCCGTCTCATATACCGTAAATATTACTACCGCCAGTCCACCGCCCAGATCGCGGCGGAGCTGGGCATGACGGAGCGGGCCGTGGAGGGGAAGCTATACCGGGCGAAGCGGAAGCTCCGGGAGGCGATGGGAGGTGAGACGGATGGATGACCGCATGGAGGAGCTTTTGGAGGGGATGGAGCCGGGCTCAGATGAGCTGGATGTGAACCCCTGGCGGCGGCCCGTGAGGCTCATTGTATGGGGAATACTTCTCACCACGGTGACGCTGAATTTCCTGAATCTTGACATCATACTCCCGGGACTGGGGATGATACTGCTGACGCTGGGCCTCCGGGCGCTGCGGCGGGAGAACAGAGGCTTTTTCACGGCCTGGGTGCTGTCCCTGGCGCGGCTTGTGATGATGGCGGCGAGGACGGCGCTCCTTGCCACACCCTTTGCCGGCGCGGCGCCTGACCTTATTTACGCCATCCCCGGCGCGGCGCTCCAGCTCTGGCAGCTCTTTGCACTCAGGGCGGGGCTTGCCGGGGTGTTCGACCGGGCGGGGGCGGAGCGCAGGCTCGGGGCGATGAACTGGCTCATCGTCATGATGGCGCTGGTGACGGCGCTCTCCCTTTTGAATGTGGGGAGCATGGGCATCGCGGGCGTGGCGCTTCTGGTGCTGTATGTGGGGATCGTCGCCGCGCTGTTCCGCCTTCCCAGGGAGCTGGGGGACACGGGCTACGCGCTGAGAAACGCCCCGGTGCGGCTGGGGGACCTGCCAGCCGCCGCGCTCTGGGCGGCGGCGCTCACGGCGCTGACCGCCGCCGCGTACTTTCTTGGCATATTCCTATATATCCCGGAGGCCGAGCCCTTTGAGATGCTGAGAACGGAGCTTTCGGAGCGCATCCCGGAGGAGGCGGCGGAGCTTTTGACGCCGTCGGAGGCGGCGCTTTTTTCGGACGCGGTGGATATACAGTATAAATACCGGGAGCCGGAGACGCTGCGGGACGGCACGGTGATGGAATTCTGCACCGCAGTGGCGGAGCTTTCGGAGAAGAGGCTTCTCATACTCCACTATTTTGAATATCAGGAGGGCGGGCCTGAGTACGGCGACGGAGTCGAATGCTGGCAGTCCTCGAAGCTGTCGAGAGTTGTCCGCCCGGACACGGGAAGCGACCAGCCCACCGGGGCGCTGGTGTTTGAGCTTGACGGGCAGACCTGCCGCGCGCCGCTCCGGGACCTGGGAGGCGGGTACACCGTCACAAAGGGGGTCCTCTGGGACGACTACGGGGACAGGATATTCGGCAACATCTACGCCCCCCGGGGCGCCGGGAGGGTGAGGGGGTATGTCCTCTACATGGTGCGCTCCCAGTCCGAGGGGTTTTTGTTCTATAACTGCTGCGTCGGGCTTCTCCACACCCGGGTATTTGACACCTTCCGCCGGGGGACGCCCAGGGATATGCTCCTTGGCGGAGATTTCGACTCCTTCTTCAGGCCCATCCACCTGACGGCTTTCGGGAGCTTCGGCCCGGACCCCGCGGAGTACATGGATACGGAGGAGTATGGATTCACCGTTGTCAAACCGGATATTTGACAGACCTTCCCGGGAGGAGACGCCTCCCGGGAAATTCTATTGCCTTTTTTATGTAATGGTGGTATAATATATAAATTAAGCGGCTGCGCTGTTGCGCTTTCGCGGCACGGCGGGGGTATCAGGGACTTTGCCCGCCGGAAAAAGGGGAACGGTAAATGAAAAAAGCATTGCTCATCGCAAATCCCAAATCCGGGAGACAGCGTATACAAAATGACCTCTTTCACATTGTGGAGCGGCTTGACGGGGCGGGGTACTTCACCACCGTCGCGCTGACGCAGTACCGAGGACACGCCTCGGAGCTTGCGGCGGGGGCGGGGGAGTATGACCTTCTCGTATGCACCGGCGGAGACGGGACGCTCAATGAGGTCATATCCGGCGTTTTGAAAAGCGGCGCGGGTATGCCCATCGGGTATATTCCTTTGGGCTCCACCAACGATTTTGCCGGGTCGCTGGGCATACCCTTTGAGCTGGACGAGGCATTGGACGGCATACTTGAGGGCACGCCCCGGCCCATAGACGTGGGGAGCTTCAACGGGCGGTATTTTCTGGATGTGGGACTTCTGGGGATATTCTCCCGGACATGCTATGAGACGCCTCAGGACATGAAGAACACCCTGGGCTTTCTCGCCTATGTGCTGGAGGGGATAAAGGAGGTCCCCACGGTGCACCCCATACCCTTAAGAGTAGAGGCGGGGGACAGGGTATACGAGGGGGAGTACCTGGCCTGCGTTGTGAGCAACTCCAGAAAGCTGGGGGGAGTGGTCTCCCTGGGGGAGGACAGGGTGGACCTCTCAGACGGGATGTTCGAGCTGCTGCTGGTGGAGCGGGAGAAGACGCCCATGCAGCTTCACGGGTACATCAGGGCGCTGCGCACGGCGGACCTCAAGGCGGATGGCATGACGTTTATCTCGGTGCCGAGCCTCCGGATAACATCGACCGACGACCAGCCTTGGACGCTGGACGGCGAGCGGGCGGACTGGCAGGGCAGCGCGCAGATCGAGGTGCTGCCAAAGGCCGTGAGCCTGCTTATGAAGTGAGGCGCGGCGAAGCAATATAATTTAAATGGAGCGCCGGGGGCGCATATGAAAAAGGAGGACTATATGGACAACAGCTTCGATGAGATTTACCTTGAGGACTGCCCCTGCTGCGGCGGGGTGGGGTGCATCGAGGAGGAGGGCGGCTGGTGCGTCTATGTCCAGTGTCTTGACTGCGGGGCGCACACCTCGTATGTGCCCTTTGAGAGCGACGGCGAGAGGCTTGACGCCGCGGGCCGGGCGGCTGACAACTGGAATATGCGCAAGGTCATAGCGCCGGGACCGGGGGAGTGAGTCGGGCGGACCCCTGCCAAAATCGCCCGGGATGATTTCCAATAAAAAATAACACAATTTGACCGAGGAGGTATTAAAGATATGGAACCTGAATTCTTTCCCCTTCTTCAAATCGGCGGGACGCCGCTTCTGGCGGCAAAGGGGCACTTTGCCACACAGAACAGCCATATTAACTACTTTATCGACACCACGGCCCAGAAGTACAGCCTAAAGGGCTGCGAGGCGGTGGCCCACTCCCTGTCGGAAAAGGTGAAGATCCGCTTCCCGGTGGACTCCATACTCTGCATGGACGGCAGCAGTACCGTGGGGACGTGCCTTGCCAGGGAGCTGACCCGCGCCGGGGGCAGGTCCCTGAGCGAGGGGAGCAACATTTACATCGTCAAGGGCGAGCTCAACAGCAGCGGGAAGCTGATATTCCGGGATAACGCCCGGTTCATGCTGGAGGGCAAGCACGTTTTGATACTCACCTGCTCCCTCACTACGGGCAAGACTGCCCTTCAGGGGAAGGAGAGCGTGGAGTACTACGGCGGCAGAGTCGTGGGCGTGGCGTCGATCTACGCCGCGGTGCACAGCCTGGGGGAGCTTCCGGTGGTGTCGCTCTTTGACACGAACACCATACCCGACTATGTGTCCTACAGCCCGTCGGAGTGCCCGATGTGCAGGCGCGGCGAGCCCATTGACGCGGTGGTAAATACATACGGCTTTTCGAAGATATGAATGCTCCCCGGACAGGGGGCGGGGAATAAGCATTGGGGGGACGGCCCCGTCGGCGCGGCTTTTGCGCCGACGGGGCCGTCCCCCCGGGCGGTTATGAGGAGTAAGACGGTGGAGCCGGACCCTGTGGGTCCAGCTCCGCCGCCTTGGGATGAGGTAAATAAATATCTGTCATTTTCCCTCACTGTCGCCGAAGCTGACGGTGCGAAAGCCGTCGCCGTGTATCTCGCTGGAGTCCAGGACCATGGTGAAGGCCATGGGGTCCTCCCGCTTCACGGCCTCCAGCACCTCCACCATCTGCTTTGTGCTGCAGGCCGTCACCACCAGCTGCTTGACGTCGCCGCGGTAGCCGCCGAAGGCGGGGAGAAGGGTGCTGCCCCGGTGGCAGGTGTCCTCGATGAGCTCGCATATCCGCCGCCCGTGCTCCGTGACGATGAGGGCGAGCTTGCCGGAGTTTAGGCCGAAGATGGTCTTGTCCACCACCACGGACATGATGAAGCTGACGAGGACGCCGTAGAGGAAGCCGTCGATGTCCCGGAGAAGAAAGCTCTCCGAGGCGATGACAGCCATATCGAAGAAGAGGTTTATCCTCCCCAGAGGCAGGTGAGGCCAGCGGTACTTTATGGACACGGTGATAAAGTCCATGCCCCCGGTGGAGGAGTTGGCGGTGTAGATGAGCGCCAGCCCCAGGCCCGTGAGCACCCCGGTAGCCAGCGCGGCAAGGAGCCTGTCGCCGGAGTAGACGGGAAAGAGGGGGGCGAGGTAGTCCAGCATAAGGGAGGACATCACCGTACACCTGACGGAGCGCAGAAAGAAGCCCTTGCCCAGGACCTTGAAGCACAGCGCCGCCACGGGGATATTGAGGAGGATTATGGCCCAGCCCACGGGGATGCCGGTGAGACTCGTCACAATAAAGGCCACACCGGAAAAACCCGCCAGGGGCAGCCCCGCGGCGATGGCGAAGTTACACATCCCGGCGGCAAAAAGGGTGCACCCCAGCACCTCCCGGAGCAGCCCTCCGAGCCTGTTCAAGCGCTTTTTCATAAAAAGACCTCTCTTTGCAAAAAAGAGCTTTTGCGAAGACGGTTATCATCGCAAAAGCTCTTTTCGAATAATAATATTATACCACTTCTTGCCGGATTGTAAAGAAGCAAATCGAGAGACGGAGAGAAAACGAAACGGGGAGAAAGAGGGACGCGGCCTTTGCGCCTCGGCCTCTCCGAGATTTATGCAAGTTAAATAAAAAGCCCGAAACCGGATGGTTTCGGGCTTTTTATGGCAGCGGGAGAAGGATTCGAACCCTCACATACGGAGTCAGAGTCCGCTGTGCTACCTTTACACAATCCCGCTAAACGCAAGGGCTATTATAACTGCCCCGAGCGGGATTGTCAAGAGCTTTTTTAAATTTTTTCTTACGCGTCCCTTGTCATGAGCCTGTCGAAGCCCCGCTTTATGCCCGTGAGGTAGGTCAGGGGGATCGCCAGATACCCCAGGGCCGCCTGAATGCACTGGAAGGGGAGCTTGAGCACGGCGTACTCCGGGGTGGAGTAGACATAGGCGCGGCCCAGGGTGTAGCCCACCACCATTATCACCGCGCCGATGGTCACCGCCGCCGCGGCAGTAATGATGGGGCGCTTTGTGAATCTCCGCACGATAAGGGATATGACCGCCGCCTGAAGCCCGTGGGTCACCAGGGACACGAACATGGGGGCGGGGTAGAAGAGGGCGTCGCCGAGAAACGCGCCGATACCGCCGACAACGAACGCCCCCAGCGGGTCGAGAAGCAGTGACGCGGTGCAGATGACGATGTCGTTTATGTACAGGTGTCCCCCGGGGACGGGTATGCTGAGCATCTCCATGCTGAGGACCACGTTCATCGCCATCAGCATTGCCGTCACGGTGAGCCACTTTACCGGATATTTGCTTTTCATGGGAATACCTCCTTGACTTTGTGTATGCAGACCATTATAATAAATTCTGATAATATTAAAATCACCAGAAAAGGAAAATAATTTATAATCAGATGCTTACATATGACTTGAAAAAGGAAAAAACGGGGCCCATGTACCTGCGGCTTTACGAGCTCATAAGGGAGGACATACGCTCCGGGGTGATACCCGCGGGAAGCCGCCTTCCGTCGAAGAGGAGCCTTGCGGAGCACCTCGGCGTCAGCGTAATCACCGTGGAGGGGGCGTACAGGTGCCTTGTGGACGAGGGCTACGCCGTGAGCCGCCAGCGAAGCGGCTTTACTGTGTGTGCTGTCCCGGCCGCCGCCGGGAGCGTCCCCGGACCGGCGATATGTGAGGAGGAGCCGGAGCCCGTCAGCGACTACGGCTTTCGCTACTCGGCGCTGTCGCGGATAATGCGGGAGGTCATAACTCAGTACGGCGAGAGGCTCCTCGCCAAGCCCCCGGCATTTGGCTGCGCGAAGCTCAGAAACGCCGTGGCGGCGTTTCTGCGGCGGTACAGGGGCATGGCGGCGGACCCGGGGAGGATAGTAATAGGCTCCGGGGCGGAGTATCTGTACGGTATGCTCGTGCAGCTTCTGGGCAGGGACAGGCTCTACGGTGTGGAGGACCCGGGGTATGAGAAGATACGGCTGGTATACGAGGCCAGCGGGGCGAGGATAGAGCTTTTGAGCCTGGACGGGGACGGGGTGAGCACGGAGGCTCTTCGCGGTACGAGGGCGCAGGTGCTGCACGTCACGCCCTATCACAGCTTTCCCACGGGCATAACCGCAACGGCGGAGAAGAGGCGGGAGTATCTGAGCTGGGCGAGAGACGCGGGGAGGATAGTGGTGGAGGACGACTTCGACTCCGAATTTTCCCTCACCCGCCGGCCCCAGGAGACGCTTTTCTCCATGGACGGCGGGGAGAGGGTTATTTATCTCAACACCTTCTCCCACTCCCTGGCACCATCCATGCGAATGGGGTACATGGTACTGCCGCCGGAGCTTTTCCGGGAGTACGAAAAAAGGCTTGGGTTTTACTCCTGTCCGGTGCCGCTTTTTGACCAGTATGTACTGGCGGAGTTCATAGACAGGGGGTATTTTGAGCGCCATCTGAACCGCGTCCGGCGGCGCCTCAGAGGAGAGAGCGGGCAGTGATGCCGGGGCACAGCCCCGGCATTTTCACAGGAGCCTGCCCTCGGCAAAGTCGTTGATGAAGGAATGCATCTCCTCCGGGGATTCGATGCCGTGGGCCCTTCCCATGAGCTCCGCACGCTCCTTCTCAGAGAGCGCGGAGAAGCGGTTGTAGGCGATGAGATTTGCGGCGAGGGCCATCCCGAAGCCCGTGGGCATGGAGTCGTTGTAAAGATTATTGTACATTTTTTTCACCTCCCGAGTAGCTTTCCCGCAAATGGGCAAGCTATTCGCCGGGACTGCGGATAAGGCGGGGAAACACGCTCAATACTCTTGACTAATCCGGAAAATTGGTGTACATTATTACTATGGCGAGAGCCGAAAACCTGAACCTGAATCGTGAGGTGAGAGCATGGACGCTGGCAGTACAGGCGGCACAGCTGGACGAGAACGCAGCCCCGGGCCGGAGCTCCACGCTCCGGAACGGTGTTGCGCCATGTAAATTGCTGTGCCTCCTATCTATGTTGACGCCCGGCCTGCGGGCGAAAAACTGGAAGAGGAGGTATTTTTTATGACTGAAAACAACCCCGCCCTCATGACCTCCACTATCGAGGCCCTTATTGACGGGAAGAAGTATCTGACCCTCCGGGACATCTTTGTGACGATGCAGCCCATGGACATCGCCATTGTCTTGGGACAGCTCGGCGAGAACAGGCTGCCGCTGATGTTCAGGCTCCTGCCGAAGGAGCTGGCGGCGGAGACGTTTATCGAGATGGACCCGGATGAGCAGGAGCTGCTTATACGCGGCTTCTCGGACTCCGAGCTCAAGGACGTGGTGGACGAGCTCTATGTGGACGACGCGGTGGACCTCATCGAGGAGATGCCCGCGAACGTGGTGAAGCGTATACTCAAATCTGCCGACCCGGAGATGCGCCGGACGATCAATGAGCTTTTGAACTACCCCGAGGACTCCGCGGGCTCCATAATGACCACGGAGTATGTGTCCCTCCGCCCGGACATGACCGCCGAGGACGCGATAAAGCGCATACGGCGCGGGGCAGTGGACAAGGAGACGATATACACCTGCTATGTAACGGACCTCAGCCGGAAGCTCATAGGCTATGTGACGCTGAAGGCGCTGCTTCTGGCGGAGGACGACACGGTCATAACCGACATAATGGGCACGGACACCATCTCCGTCACCACCACGGACGACCAGGAGGAGGTGGCGAATGCCTTCTCAAAATACGACCTCTCGGCCCTGCCGGTGGTGGACAAGGAGAACCGCCTTGTGGGCATCGTCACCGTTGACGACGCCATCGACGTCATGGAGGAGGAGGCCACCGAGGACATCGAGAAGATGGCGGCTATCACCCCCACGGACAAGCCATACCTCAGGCTCACGCCCTTTGAAATATGGAAATCCCGGATTCCCTGGCTTATGCTCCTGATGGTGTCGGCGACATTTACAGGGATAATCATAAGCTCATTTGAGAGCGCCCTTGCCAAGTGGGTGGCGCTGACGGCCTTCATACCGATGCTGATGGACACCGGCGGCAACACGGGCTCTCAGGCGTCTGTCTCGGTCATACGCGCGCTGTCCATAGGGGATCTGGACTTTTCGGATTTCTTCAGGGTGGTGTGGAAGGAGCTGCGTGTGGCGGTGCTTTGCGCGGTGAGCCTCGCCGTGGTGAACTTTTTGAAGATCCAGCTTGTGGACGTTATGATAATGGGCAACAGCTCCATAACGGTGATGGTGAACCTGGTGATATGCATAACTCTGGCGTTCACGATAATCTGCGCAAAGCTTGTGGGGTGCACACTCCCGCTTATCGCGAAGAGGATCGGCTTTGACCCGGCGGTAATGGCGAGCCCATTCATAACGACGATAGTGGACGCGCTGTCCCTTCTCATCTACTTCCAGGTCGCGAGCCTGCTTTTGGGCCTGTGATGGCGAAAAAAAATCGAAAAAGCACTTGACAGTAGTGGCAAAAGTGAGTATAATCTTTCTTGCTTGCCACGGCGGCGTAGCTCAGTTGGCTAGAGCACGCGGTTCATACCCGCGGTGTCACCGGTTCGAATCCAGTCGCCGCTACCACGGGCCTTGCGTCCAAAGCGCAAGGCCCGGTTCCCAATGACCCCCGCAGGGTACGGCCCGTTGGTCAAGTGGTTAAGACACCGCCCTTTCACGGCGGTAACATGGGTTCGAGTCCCGTACGGGTCACCAATGGAGGCTTAGCTCAGCTGGTTAGAGCGCCTGCTTCACACGCAGGAGGTCACTGGTTCGAGTCCAGCAGTCTCCACCAAAAAGTCCCCAATTTCCACGAAATTGGGGACTTTTTATAACTTTTTTGTGGGTTTTGCTTGTGGGCCGGATAGTGGGTCAAGGGTTGACCCACTGGCTGACCCACTACTCAAAAGCGCAAAAAATCACCGGCCAGCACCGCTTATGACGTGGTTGACCGGCGTTTTTTAGCTCACATCGCCCTGTTGATCACTTCCCCAATCGTATCCGCCGCGGCCTGTTTCATTTGGGTCGTGGCGTGGGTGTAGGTGTTCAGCGTGAAGCCGGCGGAGTAGTGCCCAAGAGCGTTGGAGAGGGTCTTTACGTCCACGCCGTTTTTCAAGGACAGCGTTGCGAAGGTGTGACGGAGATCATGGAATCTTATGTGCTCCGCTCCGATGGCCTTCAATATTTTGTCGTGGGTGTGCCTGAAGGAGTCGGGGTCGAACATCGTGCCGGTCTTGGGTGACGGGAACATATAGGGGTTGTCCGGGTGCTTTTCATGCTCGGCTATGAGGAGGTCGACTGCGTGCTGTGGTATCGCCAGAGTGCGTATGGAGTTTTGCGTCTTCGGCGTGGACACCACCAGCTCACCGTTTATGCGTGCCACCTGTTTGGTGACCGAGATCGTCCGGTTCTCCACGTCCAGATCCTTCCAAAGCAGGGCCAGCAGCTCTCCCCTTCTCAATCCTGTGGTCAGCTCCAGGTAGTACACCGCCAGCAGTCCTCGCCTCTCCGCCTCGGCCAGATACGCCCCGATCTGCTCCTCCGGCAATATCTTCATCTCCCGCTTTTCGATTTTTGGAAGTTTGCACCCCTTGGCGGGATTTGTGAGGATCAGCCTCTCCGAAACCGCTTGTTCGAGGCAGTTGTTGAGCAGCATATGGACCCCGTGAATGACCCGGACGCTGAGGCCGTTGTCCTTGTTTTCTATGTGCTTGTACCGCTGTATCCGACCGTTCTTGCGGAGATCGTTGTAGAACATCTGGATCTGCAAGGTAGTGAGCTTGTCCAGCTTGATGCTGCCGATGCCGGGGATGATGTGGTTGTTGATATAGTTGAGGTAGTAAGCCTTTGTTTTTTCCCGGAGCCTCGGCTCGGCGTAAATTTCGTACCACAGCTTGATCCACGACTCCACCGTGAAGCTCCCCGCCCGCGTCATGTCGAGACTCTGGCTGTTCTCGATTGCCTGCTTCAGCTTTTGTCGCACCTCTGCCTGGGTCTTGCCGAGGACGTTCTTGGTGATTCGCTTGCCGGTGACGGGGTCGTGACCAGCGGTGTAACGACCCTCCCAGCGTCCATCGGCGCGTTTGCGGATGTTACCCTCGCCCTGCGCCCTTCGTTTTGCCATATCCATGCCTCCTTCGAATTTGGTAACCACAACACATACCACACTTTCCGGAAAATAGCTACAACTTTTTCTCGGAAACTTTTTGCCTGATCCAGAGGATAAAATCTTCTTTCGGCACGATGATTCGGCTGCCGATATTCATCGCAGGGAAGCCCTCGCTCTTGACCAGCTCGTAGGCTCCGGCTCTGGATATTCCAAGCACCGCCGACACATCTTGGACGGACAGCATCAGGGGGAGGTCATCGTAGGTTCTGAATTGTTTTTCCATGATTTCACCTCTTTCCGAAGGGCTTTATATTTGTTGCTATTCGTATTGTTGTATATTTCCCCCGCAGATTTTGCAGGGGGGTTACTTCACATACTGAACCCCTGCATCTGCATAT
>CANRIU010000040.1 GCA_947630755.1 uncultured Oscillospiraceae bacterium
ACCCCCTGTTGTACCTTTTATTCTACAACAGGGGGTGTCTTTTTTCATTGTCTGTTTTTCGGGATACGGTCCATCCCCTCCGCACGGGCGGATTCTTTATGTCTTTTTTTCTGTCCCTTTTTGCGTTTTCTCTCTTCACACGGCCCTCTTGCCGTCCACAAATACAGCCTTTATCTCGTGCGCCACATCAAAGGGCGACCCCGAGGTTATCACCACGTCCGCGTCCTTGCCCACCTCCAGCGAGCCCACGCGGTATGACGCGCCTATGTGCTTTGCCGGGTTTATAGTCACCGCCTGAAGGGCGTCGAAGGGGTCCATCCCCGCCCTTATCGCAAGCCCCGCGCACAGCGTCAGGTACTGCTGCGGTATCACGGGATTATCCGTTATTATGGACACGCAGCACCCCGCCCGGGCCAGCACCGCCGGAGTGTCCCAGCTCTTGTGCTGGAGCTCAAACTTGCTTGCGTGTGTCAGCGTCGGCCCCACCGCCACGGGAGGGCCGTCCTGGGCGAGCTCATCCGCGATGAGATGCCCCTCGGTGACGTGCTCCAGCGTCAGCCCCACGTCGAACTCCCGGGCGATACGAATAGCGGTAAAAATGTCGTTGGCCTGATGCGCGTGGGCCTTCAGGGGAATATCCCCTTCCAGCACCGGAATAAGCGCCTCCATCTTCATGTCGAATTTGGGCCTTCTGAAAACATCTCCTATGGCGGCGTCCTTTCGCGCCTTGTAGTCCCTCGCCTCAAAAAGCGCCTTTCTCAGTATCGCCGCGGTGGACATTCTGGAGGAGTCGCACTTCTCCCGGTAGCACCGCTTGGGATTCTCCCCGAAGGCGCACTTCATCGCCGCGTCGGCGATAACTACCATGTCGTCCACCCGGATTCCGAAGGTCTTTATCACGGCGAACGTCCCCCCGAGCACATTTGCGCTGCCCGGGCCCGTGCACACCGTAGTCACCCCCGCCCGAAGCGCCATGCCCATGGAGGGGTCCATGGGATTTATCCCGTCGATAGCCCGCAGCTGCGGCGAGCAGATGTCGTTCGTCTCGTTGTAGTCCTTGCCCTCGTACCCCACGCCGAAGCCGTCGAGGCCGATGTGGGTGTGCGCGTCCACAAATCCGGGCCACACCTCAAGCCCCTCCGCGTCATAGACCTGGCTCCCCTCCGGCGTTTCGAGGTTCTCTCCCATTCTCACAATTTTCCCCGCCACCACGAGAATATCCCCCCGGTGCGGTTCCGGCGTCACTGCGTCGTGAATAAGTCCGTTTTTAATATGAATCATTTTCTCCACTCCTTAAAACCGCCCCGGACCGGCATGGCGCCGGTCCGCAGCCGTCGATACTCTTATTTTCCCGCCACGGTCAGCCCCTCGACCAGCACGCTGGGCGAGGTGAACCCCCGTGACCCGCCGCCTCTGGGCGGCTCAAGGTTGGACGCTATATCCGTTATCTGCGACAGCATGGTAAAGAAATTTCCCGCCACGGTGAAGGACTTTATGGGCGTCGTCTTTTTCCCGTCCTCGATGAGGAACCCGCCGCTCTGGAGGGAGAAGTCCCCGGAGATGGGGTTCGCCCCGGCGTGGAGTCCGCCCAGCATATTGATATAAACTCCCCTCCCCGCCTTTCTGATAAGCTCCTCCTCGCTCAAATCTCCCGGAGCCAGATACATGACGAAGGGCCGCACGCCGACCTTGGAGGCGTACCCCGCCCTCGCGGCGTTTCCGGTGGTCCCCCGCCCGGCCTTTGCCCCAGTCTGGAGGTTATACAGCAGCGTCACAAGCCTCCCGTTCTCGATGACGTTCTTCCTGTGCGTCGGCGACCCCTCGGCGTCAAAGGGCATGGGCATCGCCACCCCCGCGAAGAACGGGTCGTCCACCAGCGTCACATTCGCCCCCGCGACCATCTCCCCCTCCTTGTCCCGGAGGGCCGACAGCCCCTTCTGCGCCATCTCCGAGGAGAACGCGGAGGAGAACGTCCCCAGCAGCGCCCTCATCGCCTCCGGCGCGAACACCACGGGCATCGCCCCGGTCTCGGGCACGGTTCCGCCCAGCTTGTTTTTCGCCCCGGTGACTGCCTTTTCGATGAGCTTGTCAAAATCCGTCTTTGCCGGGTCCCCCAGCTTGACCTCGTACTCGTTGCTCATCTCCTCGCCGTTTGACACGATGGGCGCCACGCCGAAGCTCGCCATCCCCGCGCTGGCGCTCACGTCCAGCCCCCGGGAGTTGAATATCGCCACCCGCTCGGTGCCCGACGCGGCGACGCTCTGGGAGCTCTCCGTCACCATCGGGTCCGCGGCGAGCATCTTCTCCTGAAGCTCCAGCACTATCCGCGTCAGCTCCCCTGCGTCCGGCAGTGGATACTCCGGCGCGGGGTGCTCCTCATACGCAAGGCCCCCCTCCACGAAAAGCGTCGGCTCCTCGCTCTCCAGCACCGCGGCGTTCTCGGCGGCTCTGCGCACAAGCTCCTCCGCCTCGCTCTCCCCCATCTCCTGGGTGGAGGCGTAACCCATCTTCCCCCCGACGGCGCACCGCAGGGAGACTCCCCCCTCCACGGAGGATGTGAACCCGTTTATCTCGTGCCCGAAGCCCTCCGCCTCGGTGCTCTCCCCGCAGGTGTAGTAAAGCTCAAAGTCCCCGATCCCGGCCTTCTCCGCCGCTCTCGCGACCCACCTTTTAAATTCGTTGAAATCTGCCATCATCTGACCTCCTTACCTTCCGCCCACGGTGATGCTGGACACCCGGATAAGCGGCTGTCCCACGTTCGTGGGAATGGACCCGGAGGACGATCCGCACATCCCCTGGCCCATGTCCATGTCCGTGCCCACCATGTCTATCCTCTGGATTATCTCCGAGCCCTTGCCCACCAAGGACGCGCCCCGGACCGGCTCGCAGATTTTCCCGTCTCTCACGATGTACCCCTCGTCCACAGCGAAGTTGAACTCCCCCGTCACCGGGTTCACCGACCCTCCGCCCATCTTCCTGGCATAGAGCCCGTACTCCATGGACGCGATAATGTCCTCGTTTCTGTCCTCCCCGGCGGCGATGTATGTGTTCGTCATACGCGACGTCGGCGTGTAGGCGTAGCTCTGGCGGCGGGAGCTGGCGGTGCTCTCCATCCCCATGCGCCGTCCGTTGAACTTGTCTATCATATACGTTTTGAGTACGCCCCGCTCGATGAGCACCCTTTTGCGCGAGGGCGTCCCCTCGTCGTCGATATTGATGGACCCCCATGCGTTGGGTATGGTCCCGTCGTCGATGGCCGTCACCTTCTCGTTCGCTATCTTCTGCCCCAGCTTCCCGCAAAACTGGCTGGCGTTCAGCGCCACGGAGCTCGCCTCCAGCGAGTGCCCGCAGGCCTCGTGGAAAATAACTCCCCCGAAGCCGTTCTCTATCGCCACGGGCATGACCCCGGCGGGGCAGTACCCCGCCCCCGCCATCACCACGGCCTGCCGCGCGGCCTCCCGGCCCACGGACACCGGGTCAATAAGCCCGTCGAACATCTCCATGCCCATCCTCCGTCCGGGGGAGCAGGAGCCCGTCTGCGTCTGGCCCTCCTTCTCCGCCACGGCCCTGACGGACAGCCTCGTGCGTATCTGCCTGTCGGCGGCGTACAGCCCGTCGGTGCTTGCGATGAGTATGTTGTGGTCCACATCCAGAAACGTCCCCGTCACCTGCCGCACCGCGCCGTCATACTCCTTCGCCGCGGAGCACGCGGCCCTGAGTATGTCGACCTTCCGCCTGTTTCCGGCGGAGGACGGCGCGTCCAGCACCTGGTGGATGTTGGCGATAACGCGCTCCGCAAGATTAATGGAGATTTCCGCCTTTCCCTCCCCCAGTGCCTCGGCGACGCGCTGGGCGCACTTCATAAGCCCCGCCTCGCTCGTGTCCACGGTGGAGGCCATGACGCTCCGCAGCCCCTTGTAGACCCTTATCGCCGCCCCGGCAACGAGGTTGTCGTTTATCGCGTCAACTCCCCCGCCCACCATCTCTATGCTGTGGTTCAGGGTCCGCTCGGCGAATATCTCCGCGTAGTCCGCCCCGGTGGATACCGCCCGGAGAAGGACCCGCTCACAAAGCTCCTTTGAAATCATGCCCGTAGCTCAGCTCCTTTGAAAATCAGAATCCTTTAATATGTCGAAGAATACCCTCCATGCAACATTTTACCACCAATCCGCCAAAAATACATTGTTACGGTTGTGTATTTGTCCACCCCTCCCCGGGCTTTTTTCACGACAATAAAGCCGCGCCGGGAATCCGGCGCGGCTTTATCTTATTATATTTTATTTTATTATCGCCCCTGTGACCGCGTTTAAAATAACCTCCGGGTCAATTAGCAGCGTCACATACGCCCCCAGCGCCAGCGACGGCCCGAATGGGAAGGGCTTTCCGCCGGAGTGGGTCGCGGCGGCGAAAACAAGCGCCGCGGCGCAGCTTAAAAGCAGCATCGGCGCCACTCCCACCGGCCCCAGATACAGCGCCAGCACCGCCAGAAGCTTCAGATCCCCGCCTCCCAGCGACTCCCTTTTCAGCACCCTGTCCATCAGAAGCGCCAGCCCCAGTATCGCCCCGAACACCACGAGGGCCGTGATAACGCCCCCCGCCGCCCGGCCGATAATGTCGTCGTGGGCCGGGAGGAACACCACCCACCCCGCGAGGGCCGCCAGCATCGGCGCCCCCGGCAGCTCCATGGTGTCAAGGTCTATGAGGCTCAAAAGGTAGAGCGCCGCGCACAGCACCATCAGCTCCACCGTATACAGGCTCATGCCGTACCGCAGGTACACCGCGGCAAACATTGCCGCCCCGCATAGCTCCGTCACCGGGTAGCGCGGGGAGATTTTCTCCCCGCAGGCCCTGCACCGCCCCCGCTGGATAATATAGCTTAAAAGCGGTATGAGCTCCCGGGCCGACAGCGTGTGTCCGCATTTCGGGCACCGCGACCTGCCTCTGGGGACCTTCTCGCCGGAGGCGTACCGCAGGGCGAAGCAGTTGAGGAAAGACCCCATCACCGCCCCCGCCGCCGCGGACAAGATAGTGAAGTAGAGGTTTATGTAGAACATAATGTCAAGACGCCCCGCGTCATTTCATCAGCCGCCAAGAACAGATTTTATCAGAGCCATAAAATCCTCGTTGGAAAATGCATCCTCTCTTGTGATGTCCACAGAATCCTTGTTCTGGTCTACAAGCGTCAGTGCTGCAAGATAGCCCTCAAGATCGGCGCGCATTTCCGTCTCCTGGTACTGAGCAAAGTTTGGATCATCCTGCGGAGCCAAACCTATAATTGCCATTCCTCCGGATTCCATGGCATCTTCATAGCTTTTCTTGTACTCAGGTGAAGCAAATTCAGAATTATAATACGCCGTAGCCATTCCGACCATCATTGGAAGCTCCAAAAGACCTCTTTCCTGGCTCATCGACCCTGACATAAGGTCTTCAACAAGTACGGATGTGTCCTCCATTGCGCTTGTTTCCTGTGCAACATACAGCACCATCGCATTGGCGACTTCCGTGCCGGTGGATGTGTCGGTTATTCCGTACCGTTCCTTGAGTTGATTCACAGTTTCGTCAACATTCACTTCAAAAAGCTGCAACAGAGTAAGACGGTTCTTAACGGGTTGGCTTGTATCTTTTGCAAACTGGCTGAATAGAGAGGTGACATTTTCAACGCTCTCGACAAGTCCTTCAACATTATCGTTGAAGTTGGAGTTTTGAAAAACATCCCTAGCGTACTCGGTTACCGCCGCAGTTATGTCCGCAACGAATACTCCATTGGCAAAACCAATATCGTCAAAGGTTATTGACTCAAGCTGAGTCTCCTCATTTCCTTTAAAGTAAACGTTAAAAGCAGATTGAAAATTCGCCAACGAGTCTCCTTCCAAACCATATACCGAAAGGATACCGCTGATTGCGGGTGAAGAGCTGGGATCGAGCTTTGCTCCTGTTTTAATCGGCAGGCTCATTCTGTCCACGCCCTGCTCCTCGCAGGCTGAGGCAAAAGCTGTGTTCAACGCGGCGATGAGCTCCTCATCCGCCGCCCTGCGTGCGTAGTCGATGTAGCCGCTGTAACCGAGCGAGCCGATTCCGGCGAGTATCGCCAGCACGGCAATGACTACAACAAGCTCAACAAGAGTAAACCCGTGCTTCGGCTTTTTTCGCCGGACCTCCACGGGTGACCCATTGAGCGCGTCGGGAAGTTTGAAGAATTTCATGACAATCGCTCCTTATAAAATTATTTATTACAAACCGTCAGAGCCTTTAAAGCTCAGCCGGGCGTAACCTATAATGTGAGGGCTTTCGGCGTCATAGCTGCACTGCTGCACCACCCCGCCGCTGTTCCCCTCTATCGTTATTATTTTCCCCTCCTCTACCTTGACGACGATGCCCACATGGTTCGCGTGAGTGCGCTTCGCCTCCGCAAGGCTCGTCACAGGCTCCTCATTGCCCCAACTGAAAAATATAATATCCCCGGACTTCACATCACTACTACCCGGCAGAATGTAATCCGTCTCCGTCAGGCTGTCGACCCAGCTTTCAACCTTCGCATACGTCGGCGGCGTCCCGTCGATGCTGTCCTTGACCCTGTCTATGCACCAGGATGCGAAGCACGCGCACCAGGGCGTATTCTCGTTCCATTCGCCGTCAAAGCCCCCGTGGTACCATTCGGAGAAATAGGAATAGGTCCCGTCCCCTCCGATTATCTCCCCGTGGCTCCCGTACTGATCGTATGCGCACTGGAGAAACTCCTTAATATTTTCCCCAAACGGGAGCGTGTCTAAATCGACCTTCTCCTCCGCCTCCCAGGTCCTGCAAAATACGCTGGTGCTGTATTTCTCCCCGCCCGGGTATGTTATCGTCACGGTGAGCACCCCGGGCCTGTCCGGGTCCGTCTCCGCCGAGAGCGCCGCCCCCGTTATGATTGGCGTCCCGGAGCCCGCGTCCCCGCTGACGTACACCGTCTCCCCGCCGTCGTAGTAAACCACCGTCTTCCCGTCAAGGGTTTGAAGCCGCACCGCGCTCCCCGTGGGCTCGGGCTTTCCAAGCTCACACTCCCCGGCGAGCTTTTCAATAAGCGTTATAACCACCCGCGCGGTATTTTGCCTGTTTGCCTCGCTTGCGGCTGCGGCCTCGGTCCTGACGCACACGCTCACCAGCGTCATGCCCGCGCCAATGACGATTGCCGACGCCGCCATGGCCACAACCATCTCGATAAGTGTAAATCCCCGTGATTTTCTCATGTCTCCGCCTCCCCGCTGCCGTAATCGACATTGTAAGACGCGTACCTCACCCGTTTGATATTAAATGTGTGCTTATAAATCGCGCTCCCCTCCGGAGGCGTCTCCCCCTCGCCGGGGGGCGTTTCCACGGAGTTGACGGAGTATTCCGCCCTAATTTCCGCGTTCACCGTTGCCCCCTCTACACTGACGACAACCGTAAAGCTGATTGTCTGCGCTTCCATGTTCACGGAGTATTCCGCCGTAATATCCGCGTTCACCGTTGCCCCCTCTACATTGCGAACAACCGTAAAGCTGATTGTCTGCGCTTCCATGTTCAGGGTCCCGCTATAACCAAACAGTTCTCTCATCTTTTTTACCACAAACTCATTTATTTCTTCCTCGCTGGGTTCCGGATTTGGGGAGCTCTTTATCGTATTCTCAAATTCCCCTATTCCCGCGAACACTCTCTCCACGTCTCCCGCGGCGGCGTACCGCGCCCGCATCTGCTCCACGGCGGCCTCCTGCGACTTTAAATTCCTCGTCGCCGTGAGGCTGATTCCCCCCGCCAGCAGCATAATAAGCGTCAGCACCGCCACGACGTACACCAGCGCGTACCCGTCCCGGGACGAAAGCCTTTTCATCCTCCCGCCCCCTTTTCGTGGATCTCCGTGCTCACGGAAACCTCCGGCACATCAGTACTTTTGACCGTCACGGAGTAAACTCCCCCGTCGTGCGCCGTAATCTCCACCGTAACCTCATTTTCCCATGAAAAGCTCCCCTCCGTGGCCTCCACGCCCTCCGCCATAAGTCTCTCCACGGCGGAGGACACCTCCAGCCGCGCCTTCAGGACCCTGTCTGCGTAGGCGTTGACCCTGACGGACACCACCAGCGCGCCGCCCAGGGGTGCTGCCACAAGTGCCAGCACCACCATGGCGACAACCACCTCTATAAGCGTGAACCCGCCCTTTCCGCGGGGAAGCTTCCTTCTCATCTTCAAACCTCACTCAAAAATGGTGGTCTTTCCCGTCTCGTACTCCGAGGGCTCCGGCGCCGTGTACTCCGTCGCGGACAGCGTGTACACCGTTATGACCATCGTCCCCGTGGCGGCGTCGTTCTCCGCGTCGTAATTGATCGTCGCGTACCGCACCGACGCGGTTTTGGAGTCCGTGGCGATGTAATTCACCATCTCCTTAAACCCCTCGTAAGTCGTCTCGAAATTCACCGCCAGCGTCACTCCGCCGAGTATGCTCCCGTCGTTGAGCTGCGTCATCGGCATATTTGAGCTGAACGAGAAATGTATCTCCGTCCCGAAGGTCTCCTCAAGATAAAGTATGTACCTTATCTGGTCCTCCTCCAGAAGCGTCGAGGGGAAGCGGCTGTACAGCGCCTCCCTGCTCTCCTGAAGCGCCAGAAGCTCCGGCTCCAGCCGCTCCTGCACTCCGGCGTAGGGCATATTCCCGTCAATGGCGCTCTGCAAAAGCGCGATGGAGCTCTCCATGCTCTGCACCCGCGCCCTGTGCTCCTCCTCCGCCTCCCGGGTCTTCATCACCACGGGTATCGCCGCGGCGGCAAGCACCAGCGCCAGCAGCGCCTTCCAGTATTTCGCCAGAAACCTCATCTCTCCACCTCCGCCTCAGGCTCCAGCCCCAGCTCCGGCACAAAGCCCGCAGGGTCCATGCCCTCCCGTGGAAGCTCGGTGGTGAGAATATTCTCGTTGTACGTCAGCACCACCGTGATAAAGTACCGCATATCCGGCGGCTCCTCCGGCACGACCGGCACGTCCGGCACGTCCGGAATATCCGGCACATCCGGGAACTCCCCGAAAAGCTGCTCCATTACCTCGTTATACAGCGTCTGGGCGGCCTTTGCCGGGTCCGAGAGGTCCAGCTCGTTAAGGTTTATCTTATCCCAGTCTATCCTGTCCAGCGCCTCCGCCGGGATGCCGAACTGCCTCTCCAGCAGCGCCTTAAGAATGGTCAGCCTCGGTTCCTCCGTCGGCGTCTGGGGACTTTCGGGATTATTCGGGTCCTCCGGATTCTCCGGCGTCTCCGGAGCGTCCGGCGCGGGCGGCACCACAGGGTCCGTCTGCGGCGCGCTGGGGTTCTCCACTCCCAGGTCCGGCAGCCCCATAGCCACGGCCAGATAGTATGCGTAGTAGTCGCTCATCTCCCCGCTTGTCTGGATGAGCGCGATGGTCGCGTTCAGGTTCTGCCCGTTGTCGTCCTCCCGCAGCGGGAAGCTGGTCAGGATAGAGAATACGGTTTTCATTTCCTCAGGGCTCATATGCGATGGATCATTGAAGGCAGAAATTAAGGAATCTGTAACACCTTTTTCATAAAACAATATCTGACTGATGAGGAGCTCTCTCGTAATTGACTTTTCAGACGTAAAATCCTCAATCATCATCTGCCCATAAAGACACAGCGCCATCGGGTTGTGCAAAAGCGCCTCCATGCCGCTGCGTCTCTGCTCCATCGTCGCGTCCGGCAGTATCTGGGACAGCGCGTACCCGTACTCCGGGTCGTACCCCAGCGCCTGGGCTATCACCCGCCGCTGCTGCTCATTGAGGCCCATCCCGATCTCATAGGCTCTCTGCAGCTCCTCATCCGAAAAGGACCCGTCCGGCCCTTTGTCGATCATCGCCCTGACAAATTCCTGCTGGTCCTCCGGCAGGGTCGCCAGCACCTCCTTCAGGGCCTCCGTGTCCACGTCCTCCGGCACATACTCCCCAATATCCGGCGGCGCGCTGCCCTCCGTGGGCGGCGCCTCCCCGGCCCCCAGAGCCATCTGAATGGCGGCGCTCACCGTGTCGTCGAACACCGACACCCCGCCCCCCTGTGTCATGGAGGTTATGAAGTCGGGGTACATCGCGGCGTAGGTCAGGTTGTATCTCAGCGCCAGAAGCAGATTCGCCACGTCCTCCTTCCGCTCGCTGGCAAACTGTATCGCCATGGCTCTCTCCTCGATTCGTATCTCCGTGACGGAGGACGTCTTCGGTATCACCTGCTCCAGGTCCCCGAGGATAAGCCCCAGATTGTCGTTATATGTCCTCAAAAGCCCCGGGTGGTAAATTTTCCCGTTCACGTTCCCCTCGTCGTCGTATGTGTCCTCGTACCACCCCAAAACCGCCTGCCAGTCAAGAAGGTATCGCGTGTACTCCCCCGTGTAGGCGTCGTAGCTGCTCTTGTACTCGTTCACCCCCTGAAGCTCGTGCTCCTTTGTCCTCTGCGTCACCTCAAGGTTCGAAATTTCCGCCTCTCTCACGGGTATGGGCGCAAGATACGCCAAAATCGAGGATGTCAGCACCGCTCCCCCCGCCAGTATCGCCAGATACTGCCACGCCTGAGAGAAGAAGCTGAACCTCTTCGGCTTGTCAAAGGCCGGGTCGCCGAAGTCCAGCGTCGTCGCCGCCGCCCCGTCCATCAAAAGCCACTGGGTGTTCTCCCTCTCCTCGGAGATTTCCACGTCCACTCCCAGCGCGCTCTCAAGTCTCCTCGCGTACTCCGGGTCCGCCGCCATCTCCCCCGCCAGCACGGCCCTTATTCTGCCGCCCCTGGCAAGATCGCTGGTGGAGAAGAGCGCCACTGCCAGCCTCGTCTCCTCAAGCTCTCCCATGTACACGCCGTCCCGGCGCAGATACCTCTGCATTACCACCCGGTTTCCCTGAATAAATGATAAAAGCAGAAAGTCCCGCTCGTTTAAAAGGCACAGCCTCGTCTCGACTGTCCCCTCCGCCGTCTCCGCCGCCGTCTCCGTCCCGGACTTCCCCCGTGACCTCGTCAGCGTTATCCCGGCCTTCATTTTCGCCTTCCCGGCCTGCGCCCCGGCCCTGTATGTGGCCCCCGCCGCCGTGGTGAAGCTGTTTCCGCAGTAGTCCACCGCCGCCACCGACAGCCCGCAGGAGTTTGCCAGCTCATAGTACCCCTTCAAAAGCTCGTTTGGCGCCGCCCAAAGGCGCACGGAAAAAGCCGGCTTACCGTCCTCGTCCTTCACCGTCTCCATTTCGGTGTAGGTCACCCGGTAGTCGCCGGTATTCACAGGGAAATACAGGTCCCTGTTTGTCTCTATCATCTTTCCCAGCCACTTGCGCTCAACGTTCGGTATCACTGCCGTCTCCGACAGCACCTGAGTGGAGCACAGGCAAAAGACCGCCCTTCTGTAGCCCCGGAGCCTGTTTTCCCGCATGAGCCTCTTAAGCTCCTCCGAGACCGCCTCCGGCTTTAGTATCGCGCCGTCCGCCGCCGCCCCCTCCGGGAGCTGGGCGGTGTACCGTCCCTTTGCCTTCACCGGGTATTTTCCCAGCCTCACGGCGCAGACGCTCAAAAGGCCGTTGGATACCCTTATTACAAGCCCCCGGCCGGATAATTTGTTTTCCATTTATGTACCTCTGTGTCTTTTTGTACGCTTGGGGCGGAGCGTATCTGTTATCCGCTCCGCCCCAGGCGCGCAATGCGCGCTTGGGGATAGGTAACAAATCCAAAATTAATTAAGAATTTGTCCACTCACCGTCTTTCCAAGTCCATTTTTGGACCTCCGAGAAATTCAAAGTTGTAATATCACTAAGGAATGTCGAAAAATTGCTCCAAGACTTTGTATGCCCACTCTCGGTCCCACCATAAATGTCAAACCCGCCAGTTGTCAATGTTGTTTTCACATTCACCTTCTCTATAACATTTTTTCCATCACTCGCTTTGAGGGAAACAGTAATCTCAGTGACAGTGCCATCCTCCTCAACACAGGCAGTCTCAGCAGCGGTAACAATAGCACTGAGGTTGGAAAGGTCCTTCGCCTCATTTGCCCTCGTTATGTATCCGCTGTACGCCACCGATCCCACGCCCGCCAGAATGGCGAGAACGGCAATGACAACTACGAGCTCTACCAGAGTAAAGCCCTTTCTGGCTCTGCGCTTTTTTTCTTCACACATTTTGAACAAGTCCTTTCTGATTTACTTTTATTTATCACGCCCGAAGGCGGGATATTCTAATTCAGATACTGGTCGTATGCCTGTGTCATGCCCAGCATCGGCTCGTAAATAGCCAGCACTATGATAATGACAAATACCGCCATGATAAGTATCACTATCGGCTCCAGGAACGCCAGAAGCTTTGCCGTCTGGTCGTTGACCTCCTGATCGTAGAAGTCCGCCAGCTTCTCGAGGGACCCCTGCAAATCGCCGGAGCTCTCGCCGATGGACACCATGTTTGTCACCAGCGGCGGGAACAGCGCCGTGTCCCTCAGTCCCACATTCAGCGCCCAACCCTCAGCCACAAGCCCCCTGGCTGTGGTCAGCGCCTCCTCGAAATATATGTTCGTCATGTTTGCCGCCGTAAGATCAATGCACTCCAAAAGCGTGATGCCCGACCCCAGTAAGAGCGACATCATCCTGCACATCGTGGAGCAGGCCGACTGCACCACGAGCTTCCCCAAAACCGGCGTCTTTCTGGACAACAGCCCGAAGAAGTGCCTCCCCGGCCTCGTCCTTGAGAACACTGTCAGGCCCGCGGCCGCCGCCGCGGTAAGTATGATGAGCAGCCACCACCAGTTTTCCACCCAGGAGCTCACGTTCACCACAAATTGCGTGATCCCCGGAAGCTCCGTCCCCGTCGACTCAAATGTCTCCTTGAACATGGGCACGATGGTCGTCATCATCACGATTATGACTGCTATCATCACGACGAGAAGTATGCACGGGTAGATCATCGCCTTCCCCACGGAGTTTTTCGTCCGTCTCACCTTCTCGAAGTACGTCTCCATCTGCACAAAGACGCTCTCCAGGTTTCCGGACTCCTCCCCCGCGGCGACCATGCTTATCAGCATCGACGGAAAGAGCTTCTTATGCCGCCCCATGGCGGCGGCCAGCGTGTCGCCCTTCTCCACGTCCCCCTGCATCACCCGTATCGCCGACGCGAGCTGCTTGTTCCCCGCCTGCTGCTCCATCATCCCCAGCGCCGTTGTGACAGGCACTCCGGCCCTGAGTATCGACGCGAACTGCCGACAGAATATCGCCATATCCTTTGTTTTCGGCCTGCCGAAAAGCGGTATGTTGTAATCCTTCTCGTAAAAGCTCTGCTTGCGCAGCTCGTAAACCGTAAATCCCGCGCTGCGCAGCGATGTCCTCGCCAGCTCCGGGCTCGCCGCATCGATGGAGGCGTGGATGAGCTTGCCCACCGTGTTTTTCGCTGTGTACATATAGGTCGGCATGGCAACTCTCCTCAAAGCTTCATCCGCTGCACCCCCGCCAGCGAATCCGGGTCGTTGGCGGCGCCCATTGCGGTCTCAAGTGTTATCTCCCCGGCCCTGACGAGATTAGCCATTGCGTCGTCCAGGAGCATCATCCCCTGCTTCCGCCCTGTCTGGATCGCCGTCACCAGCTGGTAAGTCTTGTTTTGCCGTATGAGGCTCTTCACGGCGGGCGTCCCCACCATCACCTCAAAGACGGCCCGCCGCCCGCCGCTTATCCGCGGCAGCAGCGTCTGTCCTATAACGCACTCCAGAACGTCGGCGAGCTGCATCCTTATCTGCTCCTGCTGGTCCGAGGGGAATGCCCCCACGATCCTGTCGATGGTGTTCGCCGCGCCCTTTGTGTGAAGTGTCCCAAATACGAGGTGCCCCGTCTCCGCCGCCGTTATGGCGGTGGACATTGTCTCCAGGTCCCTCATCTCCCCCACGAGAATAACGTCCGGGTCCTGCCGGAGCGCCGCCCTCAGTCCGGCGGCGAAGCTCCCGGTGTCGCTCCCCACCTCCCGCTGGTTTATGACGCACTTTTCCGGCGTGTGGACGTACTCGATGGGGTTTTCCAGTGTGATAAGATGCCGCCGCGCCGTGGAGTTTATGTGCCCCAGAAGCGCCGCCAGCGTGGAGCTCTTTCCCGACCCCGTGGGCCCGGTCACCAGCACAAGCCCCCTGGGCTTGTCCGCCTGCTCCACCAGCACCTCCGGCAGCATCAGCTCCCCCGCCGTCGGCACTCTCAGCGGCAGCAGTCTCAGCGCCAGCGACGTGCGCCCCTGCTGCCTGAAAACATTCACCCTTATTCTGGAGCCCCCCGCCGTCACGGCGAGGTCCGCCTCGCCCACCCGCAGGTACTCCTCCATAAGCTTCGGGCTCACCAGCGCCGACGCCGCGGCGTCGGTGTCCGCCTCCGTCAGCGCCTCGCTCCCGGCGTCCGTCAGCGCCCCGTCAATGCGGAACACCGGCGGCAGCCCCGCCGTCAGGTGAATATCCGATGCGTTTTCCGCCCGCGCCCGGGTGAGAAGGTCCTGGATGTCTATCATCTTCCCTCCTCCGTGCCCTCGCGCTCGACTCTCGCGTGGTCCCGGCTGACAGTCGCCTCCGACACCCTGACCATCTCGCTGATGGTCGTGGTCCCGTTCAGCACCAGCCTGCGCACGCTCTCTCTCAGGGTGTGCATCCCCTCCCGCAGGGCCTCCCGGCGCAGCTCGTCCGTGGGCGCCCTCGCGGCGATTAGGCTCCGCAGCCTCGGCGTGATCTCCATGATTTCATACACGCCTATCCGCTCGTAAAACCCCGTCCCGCCGCAGCGCTGGCACCCCACAGGCTCCCAGATGTATGTGGAGTCGTTCATCTCCACCTCCAGGTACTCCGCCTCCTCCGGCAGGATGTGCCTTTTTCGCCTGCACGCCGGGCAGAGCCGCCGCACAAGCCTCTGGGCGATTATCCCCGTGGTCGCGTCCGCGATGAGGTAGCTCTCCACACCCATGTCCAAAAGCCTCGTTATGGAGCTTGCCGTGTCGTTGGTGTGCAGCGTGCTGCACACCAGATGCCCCGTGATGGACGCCTGAATGGCTATGGACGCCGTCTCCGCGTCCCGTATCTCCCCGATCATTATTATGTCCGGGTCCTGCCGCAGTATCGACCTTAGGGCGCTGGCGAATGTCAGCTCCGCCTTGGGGTTGACCTGCACCTGATTTACCCCGGCGATGTTCGCCTCCACCGGGTCCTCGACGGTGACGATGTTCACCGACTCCTTATTCAGCCCGCTCAGCGCCGTGTACAGCGTCGTGGACTTCCCCGACCCCGTGGGCCCCGTGACCAGCACGATCCCGTTGGGCCGCGACAGTATTCTGTCAAACTGCGCCATCTCCTCATCCGTCATGCCAAGCTCCCGCTTGTCCCGGTTGAGGGCCCTCTTCTGGGCGATTCTCAGCACGCACTTCTCCCCGTACACCGTCGGCAGCGTGGACACGCGCACATCGTAGGTCAGCCTGTCCACCACCGTGGAGAACTGCCCGTCCTGGGGTCTGCGCTTCTCGGAGATGTAAAGTCCGCTCAGCACCTTCACCCGGGTGATTATCGCCGACAGCAGCTGCGGCTCGTAGGACGCCCTCTCGTAGAGTATCCCGTCTATCCGGAATCTCACCCTCACCATGTCTGGCCAGGGCTCGATGTGTATGTCCGACGCCCTCTGCCGCACGGCCTGCTCCACAAGGGAGTTGAGCAGCATTACCACCGGGGAGGTGTTCACGTCCTCGTGTATGACCTGCTCCTCGACGCCCCTGTCCTGCTCCGCCGACTGGATGCTTGTGTACTGCCTCGCCGCCGCCTGAAGCTCGCCCGCGCCGAAGTTTCTGTCAATCGCCAGCAGTATCTCTCCCGTGGTCGCCAGCTTCACCCTCACTCTGCAATGGCAGCTTGCGGATATGGCGTCCCTCGCCCGCATATTGAGCGGGTCGTTCACGGCGATGATAAGCAGTCCCTCGTCCTCCGGGTCCCGTCCGATGGGAATGACGACGTGCGTCCGTAAAAGCTCCGGCCTCACCTGCCGCCTCACGTCCTGAGGCACATGCGCGTCAAACAGCCTCGTCACCGGTATTGCGTAGATTTCCGACAGGGCCTCGATGATTCTCTCCTCGGGCACGTCGCCGTCCTCTAAAAGTATCTCCCTTGCGGTCCTTCCGGGACCCGATTTTGCCAGCACCTCGTCGGCGCGCTTTCGGGTAATTGCCCCGTGGGAGTAGAGGTAGTCAAGCAGTTTCTCGTTCAAAGCAGTCTCCTTTACGCCCCGGGGTCTCCCCCGGGGCGTTTGGGGGTAATCAGAGTATGAAGAATTTCAGCGAAATTATTGCGGCCCTCTTACGCGGTGAGCCCGTCGATCCAGAGGTAGAACACGAAGGTCCTCGTGTTGTACTTGACCGTGACCTCGAGTCCGTCCTCTACGTCAAAGTCCGCCAGCTTGAGGGCGCCGTTAGTCTCGTTGACGAGCTCCTGGAATCCGCTGACAAGGCCGTTCTGAAGGGTCTTGAGATCGTCGGTGTCCAGAGTGTAGGAATTATCGCCGACCTTCACGGTGACGCTGGCGTTTGCGGGCAGCCTGTTGAGCGCGTTCTTAAATCTCGTAACGGCATTATCAAGAGTGCTCGACTCGCCACTGCCGTTGAGCATACTGTGGACGGTCTTGTTCCCGATAAAGTCGCGAAGCTGACCAAGTGTCAGCTGAGCTGTGTCCTTAAGTGTCTCAAGAGAGTTAAGGGTGGGCAGGAGCTGTGCAAGCTCGTTGTCCTTATCCTCAAGGACGGAGGTGAGATTATCCTCTATGAGCTTCTTAACAGCTTCAGTCATCTGGCTATGATAGCTTCCGGCAAAATTGCTGCTGATGCCTTCGGTCGCCCTCATTTGGTCGCAGATAACGGCATAGACATAGATGTCTAACTTGGCATCTTCAAGAGCCTCAAGTGCGCTGAGGTCGATACTACCGCCAATCAACGCCTCGTTATTTTTCAACAGCTTCCCAAGGCTATTATCACCATCGGGAGTGGCCTGTGTACGGATTACATGAACAGCCGCCTCCTTGACTATCTTATCAAGGTCTTTAGCATTATCTACAAGCTTGGTCAGCTTATCATCAACAGATTTTGCCGCCGCATTTGCCAGCTCAATAATGAGCTGTTCAACAGCTTCATTCTCATATCCGCCAGTGTGCTGGGAATCAAGCAGAGCCTCGGTATTATTGCCAAGCCACTCGCCAAGAACGGTGCCGACCTTTTCGGAGCCTTTTCCGCTTTCGGCAAGGCCAAACTGCTCAAGAGCGTTAGCCAGCTTGTCAAAGGTGTTCTCCCCGCTGCCGCTCTGACCGCTGCCCTGCATATCCTTGATATAATCGTTAAGAGCGCTGGTAACAGCCTCGCTGGTCATGAGCTCCTCCACCACCGTGGACGCATTAGTGTTGTATGCGCTCTCGATTGCGGAAGCGTCGAACTTCACATGGGCTGCCTTCTTGGTCTCATCCCACTTGACGGAGACAAGCTCGCCGCCGTCAAGCTTCACGCTGACAGTGAACGGATAGCTGGTGGGGTAGCTCTGAAGGTCAGAGCTAACCTCAAACTTAACGTCAACTTTGCTTGTGAGAACAATGGCATTCTCATAATCATCATCAGCGTACTGGGACAATCCGCTGTAAAGGTCCTTTGCAATAGCGGTTGCAAGCTTTTTGGCTGCGTCTCTCTTGCTGCCGGAAACGGTCGCGGTGCCGTTATTTGTGGTAACTACAACGGAGGAACCCTTGACGGTAGCGGTCGCTTTTGTAAAGATGTAGCTCCCGTTCTCCTTAAACTCATCAGCCGCATCGCTTGAAAGCTCCTTGGCTACCTTATAAGCGGCATCCTTAAGCTCCTTTGCAGTGAGGCTGTCCTTGTTAAGCTCCAATCCAAATTTATCATTGAGCGTTTCAATCAGAGAGTCAATGATGGAATCAACAGTCTCCTTCGTCTCCTCATCGTCCTCAGTCTCGGGGCTGATGAAAACTATAGCCGTGTTAGCGGCAGCCTCAATAATCTTGGCTGCGAGGTCGTCAGAGATGCCTGCGGAAACTGTAACATTCTGCTCACGGGTCCCCTCCGGATTCACCTCGGCATTGAACCCCAGCGGCACGAAGGAGAAGGATGCGCCGTTCCACTGTACATTCTCGACTTTACTAAACTTATTGTTGAATACAGTCATGCTGTTGGAAATAGCCTCGGCGAGCTTATCCTTTGTCTCGATAGTCTCTGCGGTGAGAACAAGAGGACCAGTAACGTCATAAGACTGTCCGGCAGAATAGGCGTTACCATCGTCGCCCTTCCAGCCAACGAATTTTTTGTCCGTGCCTACCTTGAACCCGGCATCTTCAGCGCTCAGAACTTTATAGGGCACGCCCTGTTTCGCAGTCTCGGTCTTAAGCTCCTTATGCTCCGTGTCCTCATACGTTACAGTATAAGTTGCAGGACCGGAGGGGCCCCAGCTTCCCCCTCCCGCTCCGGGCACGACATAGGTGGTGTCGGCGGGGACGCTGACGCCGTTGACCGTCAGGCCAGTGGCGTTCTTCCCGGTGACGAAGGTGGTGCCGGGCCGCGCGCCCGTTACGGTGACGCCTGGAACCATGACGTTGACCGTCGCGGTCCCTGTGACGCCGGACATGTCAACGCTGCCGTTCCTGCCGTAGAGCACGATGGGCATATTCGTCGCGGCACCCGTCAGGGAGACCTTCTTTGCCACCACAAGGGTGAGCCTTCCGGCACCGCTGGCGATTTTGTGTGTGCCGTCCTCGGTGATGTACTCCTCGATGAGCCTGTCAAGGACTATCGCCGCGTGCACGCGCTGGATGGAGTTTTTCGGGGAGAGGCGTCCGCCGCCGACGCCCTTCACCACGTCCAGATTCACAAGGGCGTTGATGAGCGGCCTCGCCCACCTGCTCACTGAATCATAGTCGGTGAACTCCGTCTTGATAGTCTCCGCGTCGCGGATCCCCATGGCCCTCGCGATAGTCACGAAGAACTCCTGGCGGTTTATCTCGTTGCCCGGGTACATATGTACGCCGAACTCGCCCTCGAAGATCCCGGCGGCGACGTTCTTCGCCACGTCGGAATAATACCAGGCGCCTTCAGCCACGTCCTTGTACGCCGAGATGTCCGCCTCGTCCTCCAGCTTCAGCAGTCTGGAGAACACCGCCATGGCCTGGCCTCTCGTAAGGCCGGTCCAGGGCGAGAAGGTCCCGTTCGGGTTTCCACGGAGCACGTCGTACCCGGACCAGCGGTCGATAGCCGCCTTCCCCTCGGCGGAGACGTTTTCCGTGTCCTTGTAGCTGGTGGCCGCCAACGCCGCCGCGGGCAGCAGCGACAGCACCATTACCAGCGCCAAGACGATGGATAGTGTTTTCTTCATACTGGTTACTCTCCTTAGTTTAGATTTTTTGCCGCTCTCTCCCGACCTCAACTCTCCCTTGAGCCCGCCACGGCCGCGCGCCACGGCAATGGCTGTTTTGCGCGGCCTCGACGGACAGTGAGGTGATTTGAGACGCCGGAGATAACGTCTCATCCCAAAGCTCCCGCCCGGAAGCCCTTGCATCAGACGTCATCCGTCACAAAATAATACTTTTGCATATTTTAAACGTCCCACCCCAACCGGGCTTCGGTTCTGATGAGACGAAATAATACTTTTGT
>CANRIU010000041.1 GCA_947630755.1 uncultured Oscillospiraceae bacterium
CATCGACGGCCTTCTGGATGCCCCGCTTCATGACCATGGGGTTGGCCCCGGCGGCCACGTTCTTGATGCCCTCGTGGATCATGGCCTGAGCCAGAACGGTGGCGGTGGTGGTGCCGTCTCCGGCAACGTCGTTGGTCTTGGAGGCGACCTCCTTCACCAGCTGCGCGCCCATGTTCTCAAAGGGGTCCTCAAGCTCGATCTCCTTGGCGATGGTCACGCCGTCATTGGTGATGAGCGGAGAGCCGAACTTCTTGTCCAGGACCACATTGCGGCCCTTGGGGCCGATGGTGAGCTTAACGGTGTCAGCCAGCTTGTTCACGCCGGCCTCAAGATTGCGGCGGGCTTCCTCGCCGTAAACGATCATTTTAGACATAGGTAAATCCTCCTTAAATTACTCGACTATTGCCAGGATCTCGCTCTGCTTGACGATGGTGTACTCCTCGCCCTCGAACTTGACCTCGGTTCCGGTGTACTTTCCGGTGATGACCTTATCGCCGACCTCTACCTCCATCTCCACCTCGTTGCCGTCGATAAAGCCGCCGGGACCAACCGCGACGACCTCATAGACCTGAGGCTTCTCCTGAGCGGAGCTGGTGAGGATAAGACCGGACTTAGTGGTCTCCTCAGCGGGGACGCGCTTGATTATTACTCTGTCTGCCAAAGGTTTGAGCTTCATGCAATTTCTCCTCCTATATAATAATTCATATAGTAAACTGTGCTTTTTCGTGTTTTAGCACTCATTTTATTCGAGTGCTAAAACTGTATATATAATAGCTCAGTTTGCCAAAATAGGCAATAGTCATTATGCCCATTTTATTTTTCACTTATCAGGCATTTATCGTTGTTTTAACCAAATCTGCCACATGACGGCAGCCCTTCGGGTATATGAAGTTTACGCCGTTGCGCACAAGGCGCATATCAGCGCGCTTTGTGAACATCGCCTCGCCGTCGATGCTGACGGAAAACTCCCTGTCGTCCTCAATGACGATGTGCCGTCCGGGGACGTATTTTATCACATCCGGGTACTCGGCATAGCGGCCCGAAGCATAATATTTAAGAAGTCTTGCAAGCGTGATCCGGGAAACCTTATTCACGATGAGCATCTCCAGCACGCCGTCGTCGGGTACTGCGGTCTTTGTGGGGTTAAAGCCACCCCCGTAATATTGTCCGTTACACACGCATATCAGGGCAAATTTCCCGTCAAGCTCCTCCCCTTCAACATAAACGTGAAAGTGCCTGTTGATTCCCTTTATCACATTGACGATGAGGGAAATGACATATCCTCCCGCGCCGCCAATCACGGGAAGCTGCGAATATTTGTGTACATCTATCCCGACCCGGGCATCGATGCCCACGGAGGCTATATTGAGGCACTTCCGCCCGTTCACATCTATGAGATCCATGGGACCGATTTCTCCTGAAATAAGTGCGTCTAAGTCCAAAAAAAGCGCGCTATCCGGCCCAAACATCCTCACAAAGTCATTTCCCGTGCCGCAGGGGAAGTGAGTCACGGCAGTATTTGCAAACCCCGCGGCGCCGTGGGCGCACTCGGAGAGGGTACCGTCGCCGCCGCAGGCGTAGACGCGCAGGGGCTTTCCTTTTATTGCCTCGCGCTTCACCTTCTCTGCGGCGTCCATCACGCCGACTGTCTCATAAATCTCAAATTCCTCGCCTTTTTGTGACATTTTTGCCGATATTTTCTCTTTTATTGCAGATTTATCTGCTTTTTTGCCCCCAGCAATGGGATTTACGATGAAAAGATGTCTCATTTTTTCACCTCAGAAACAAAAAATTGACATTTAATTATAATAATTATATAAAAAATGAGAATTAAAACATGAAAAATCCGCATTTTATCCTGCCGTTATAAAGTTTTCGAGCTTTTTTTGCCTGTCTCCCGAAGCTCCGCTCCAGCTCCTCGTCGGAGGAGATGATGTTCACCCTCCAGCCCCGGTTTACGGGGGAGGCCATTGCTTTTCCGAACTGACGCATGAGAGCTTGGGCCTCTTTTTTGTCCAAAAGCCGCTCACCATACGGGGGATTTGTGACAATTATGCCGTTTTCTGTGCGCATGGAGAATTTCGCGGCGTCGGCTCTGGAGAAGTGTATCAGCTCCTCCACCCCCGCTCTGCGGGCGCTCCGGCGGGCTGTCTCCAGGGCTTTTTCGTCAATATCCGAGGCAAAAATCGAATAAATCCTGTTAAATTCCGAGTTTTTTGACTCATCCCTGACATTTTTCCATATGTCTTTGGATAAAAAATGCCACTCTTCTGAAGAAAAATGACGGTTTATTCCGGGTGCTCTGCCCTTCGCCGCGAGGGCGGCCTCGATGGCGATGGTGCCGCTCCCGCAAAACGGGTCGCAGAAGTCCCCCCTGCCCCGGTAGCCGGCTATGTCCACCAGCGCCGCGGCGAGAGTCTCCCGAATGGGCGCCTCCACCGTGTCCGGGCGGTAGCCGCGCTTGTGAAGGCCCGGTCCCGTGGTGTCGAGGTAGAGGGCGGCCTCATTATTCAGAATCGAAAACTGTATCTGATAGAGCTCCCCGTCCTCCGGAAGCCAGGAGAGGCCGTACTTTCCGCCGAGGCGGACGCTGACGGCCTTTTTGATTATCGCCTGACAGTCGGGGACGGAGTGGAGCTCCGAATTCAGGCTCCAGCCCTTCACGGGGAAGGCGCCGTTTTTCGGGATATATCTCTCCCAGGGCAGCGCCCGGACGCGTTCAAACAGCTCCTTAAAGCTCGCCGCCGGGAAGCGGCCCACCTCAAGGAGTATGCGCTCGGCAAAGCGGCTTTTTATGTTGGCGATGGCAACGCCCCGCTCGTCGCCGCGAAAGAGCACTCGGCCGTTCTCCCCGCGCACATCGGTAAAGCCCATATGCCGGAGTTCGTTGCCCACAGGCCCCTCAAGGCCGAAGAGGCAGGGGGCGCAAAATTCAAGTTCCATCTCGTTCCATCCTCACTGTCGTTTGTCCCGACGATAAGATCATATCCGTTCAAAAGCCCGAAGGTCCGAAAACTCAAGGATCGCCGTCCTCCCCGTCGCCGGGTCATAGACAGCCGCCGCTTCCTTCTGAAAATAGTCCTCAAACCTGGGCCTTCTCATATTCGTATTGTAGATGGCCTTCGTCTCCGCCCGCACGGTCCCGCCATTTCCGTCAGGAAAAGTGAGTATGAACCGCGCAGTGCCGAAAAGCCCAAATCTGTACTCCTCCAACGCCTGCACCCGAAGCACACACCGCTCCGCGCACCGGAGAAGCCCGAAATAATTGACAAAATAGTATGCCGCGAAGGGCGCATACCAGAGGGTGAAGCCGACGGCATAGAGAAGCCCCGACCTCCAGGCGTACTCCGGGGCCTTCCAAAACCCCACGGCGAAGCTCACCGCCGTCACCGCCAGCAAAAGCCCATACACCCAGGAGACTGTCACAAGTCCCCGCCGGAAGGCCCTCGCCTCCACGGACCTTTTCATCGCTGCCCGCCGGTCCATTCGCTCCTCCCCCTTCACACTGGCTGTTGCAATCTGAGGATGAATCTGCTAAAATAAAGCTGCGTTTATTCAACCGATCATCGGAGGTACGTTATGTCAATTGTATCTGTTGCCGCCACGCCGGACTACACGGACGAGACGGTGTACGCCGCCGTGTGCCGCCACTTTGAGGCTTTGAACGTGGCGGAGGACCTGAAGCCCGGCATGAAGATCCTTTTAAAGCCCAACCTGCTCTACGGCAAGAAGCCGGAGGCGGGAGTCACCACAAATCCCGCCGTGGTCAAGGCGGTGATAAGATGGCTGACCCAGCGCGGCTTTAACAATGTGGTTGTGGCGGAGAGCTCCGGGGGGCTTTTCAACGCCGAGTACATGCGAAGCGTCTACTCCGTCTCCGGGTACAGGGTCCCGGGAATAGCGGAGTATCTGAACCGTGACTTCACCTTCGGCACAAGGCACACGGCGGAGGGCTTTACGGTCAAATCCTTCAACCTCATAACGCCGATCCTTGAGGCGGACTACATAATTAACCTTCCGAAGCTCAAGACCCACGCCATGACCACCGTGTCCGCCGGGGTGAAAAATCTCTTTGGCACCATACCCGGCCTTCAGAAGCCGGATATGCATAGGCGCTATCCGGAGCTTGGGTCCTTTGTCAGGATGCTCTGCGAGCTGTGTGAGACGGTGAGGCCCAATGTGACGCTCCTTGACGCGGTGGACTCCATGGAGGGCAACGGCCCCGGCGGCGGGACGGTGAGGCACACGGGGGTCACCCTGTGCTCCAGGGACGTCTACGCCCTTGACGTGGCGGCGGTGGAATTTATGGGCCTCTCACCCATGGACGCGCCGCACCTCAGAGCCGCGGGAGAAATGGGGCTCCTGCCGGAGACCGTCACCGTCACCGGGGACGAGCTCATACCCTGCTCCCCCGCCTTCCGCCTGCCGGACGCGGTGAAGAGCACGGGCTTTGAGGACGCCGCGCCGGGGTTTTTGAGAAAGCCCGTGGAGAAGGTCATGGACCTGCTGCTGCGCTCCTACCCCCATGTGGACAAGTCGAAGTGCGTGGGCTGCGGGCGCTGCGCCGAGAGCTGTCCCCAGAAAATTATCAGGGTGGAGAACAAAAAGGCCTCCATGCCCAGAAAAAACTGCATTTCCTGCTTCTGCTGTCAGGAGATGTGCCCCGTCCACGCCATAAGCGCGAAGCGGGGGCTTAAATCTCTTTAAAAAATCATATTATTGCCGCACGGTTCCACCGTGCGGCATGGTATTTCAAAAAGCTCAAATCCAACGTATTTTTTCCGGCGGCATGTGCGTCGGAAAAAGTCCCCGCACGTTCCCCTTGACGGAAAAGCCCTCGGGGCTTTTTCGCCAGTCTGTGCCGCACGGTAAGACCGTGCGGCAGTATTTTTATCTCCAGCCCTGCTTTACCATGTAGGCGTTTATGAAGTCCACGTTTGCCTTCTCCGTCTCGTTGAAGGAGGCGGTGACCATGGTCTCGCTGGTGGTGACGGGGGTGTACCACTGCTGGTCCTCAAAATACGCCTTCAGCTCGGCGTTCTTGAAGATGTAGCCGTGGCGGGCGAAAATCTCGTTTATGAGAAGGCGGACCTCCTCATAGCTTTTGCCCTCAAGGTCGCTCTCCGTCACAAGGGTGGTGTCGGAGGGGAAGATAATGACATTCTGAGTCGGGTTCCTGCCGGGGTTCTCCGGCGTATCGGGCGTGTCGGGGGTGTCGGGTGTATCCGGTGTATCGGGGGTATCCGGAGTGTCCGGGGTGTCCGGGGTGTTCGGAGTGTCAGGCTCGTCGGGAGTGTCGGGTGTATCCGGCTTCTCCGGCTCCTGGGGCTTTGAGCCGCCCCGCCAGCCCATCTCCGTCTGGTACTCGGTGATGGTCTTTATGTTTGCCGCCTCAATTACGTTGAACTCGCTCACCACGCGCTGGGCGTTGCTGGTGACGGGGGTGTACCACTGCTGGGAGTTGAAATACTTCTGGGTGTCGCCGCCCTCGCCGAATATGTAGCCGTGGCGGGCGTAGATCTCGTTTATGAGGAGGGCTGTCTCCTCCTTCGTCTTGCCCTCCAGCTCCTCCCTCGTTATACGCTGGGTGCTTGAGGGGTAGAGCGTGTCGTTGTTGACGGCCTCCGGGCGCTGGGGGGTCTCCGGCTCGTCCGGTTCATCGGGTGTGTCCGGCGTATCCGGGGCATCGGGCGTATCGGGCGTGTCCGGGGTATCGGGGGTGTCCGGCGTGTCCGGCGTGTCCGGATCCTCGGGGTTCCCGGGATTTTCGGGATCATCCGGGTTCTCCGGGTTTTCGGGGGCGCCGGGGTTTTCCGGGAGGTCATTGTCATCCGGGATGCCGTCGGGGTAAATGACCCCGTGGGGCGGCTCCTTGATCTGGCCATCGTCCTCGGGCTTTGAGGGCCACCAGATGACGGCTATGACGGCGAGGATGAGCATTGCCGAAAGTATTCCGATAAATATGCCCGCCTTTGAGCCCCGGGGCTTTTCGGGCCTGCGGCGCTCCGGCTCCTCGGGCTTTTTCCCGTCGGAGGGCTTGTCGGGCGCTTTGCGGGATTTTCCGCCTGTCATGGCGGCGCCGCCGTTTTTCTTCACAGCGTCAAAGGCCGCGGCGGCGGCCATGGCCCTGCGGGGAGTCTTTTTGCCAAGTCCCGTGCGCTCCAGGTCCCGGCGCAGCAGCGCCGCCGTCTGGTAGCGCTCCCCGGGGTCCGCAGCCATCGCCTTGCTTATGACCTTTGCAAGGGCTGGGTCGATGCCCTTTATCCCCGAGGGGTCCATATTTCTCGGCAGGGCGCAGCCGTTGGCGACGTAGAGCATCAGCACGCCGAGGGAGTAGATGTCCGTCTGGGCGGAGTATTTTCTGTCCTGACCCACCTCCGGCGCCTCAAAGTCCTCATCCTCCGCGCCGAAAAGGCCGCTGCCGGCCTTCTCAAGGCATCGCTTCAGGCCGAAGTCCGTGAGAACGAAGGTCCCGGCGTCGGTGACCATGACGTTCTCGGGCTTTATGTCCCCGTGGACCATGGTGTAGTGCTCCAGAGCGTCAAGGGCGGAGCCCAGCTCCAGCCCCAGGCGCGCCGCGTCCTCGGGGGTGGAGTACGTCTTTTCAAAATAGGTCTCCATGGGCGTATAAATGCCCGTGCGGATGTACCCGGTCCAGCCGGGCCCGTCGGCGTCAACGGCGGAGAACTCCTCCACCGGCGCTAAATGGGAGGACTTCACCGACTTGTACATGGTGAGCTCCCAGTTTAAGTCGTTTTTGAATTTGCCGAAATATGTGGTGAGCAGGTCCCGGCCTATGCCGAGCTTCACGGCGTTGTCAATGGCGTCCTTCGCCGGGGGGACGCGGATCTCCTTCACCGCGGAAAAGGCGTCGCCGTTCCCGGTGCTCCGGGCGAGGTAGACCGTGCCGAAGGCGCCGGAGCCCAGCACCCCCTCCGGCTGCCAGCCGGACATGACGCCGGATAGTTTAGTGTCTGTCATATGTATGCCTCCTCATGGGTGAGCGCTGCGCGCAGGGCGGGGCCTTCGCGGCGGCGCGGAACGCGGAGCGGCCCGCACAGTGTCATTTTACCGCGAAATTAAAATTATGTCAACCTGTTTTACCCGGGAACAGGCCTCCAGGGGGTAATTTATGTGTCAGAAAAGGGAAATCTGGCTCGTCTCCGGCATGGAGCCCAGGGCTCCCATGGCCTTGAGCACGGCGATGTGGGTCTTGGAGACCTTGGGGCAGCTGGCGGACAGCTCCTCCACGGAGACGAACTGCCCGCCCCTGCCGTGCTCGGCAAGGTCCAGCGCAGCGGCCTCGCCAAGGCCGGAGATGGCGACGAAGGGCGGGCGGAGCGCGCCGTCCTCCACCAGGAATTTCACGGCGTCGGACTTGTAAAGGTCGATGGGCAGGAACTTAAAGCCCCGCTTATAGAACTCCCAGCAGGCCTCCAGCGTGGTCATAAGGTCGTCGTCCTTGTCCGTGGCGTCGGGGTTATTTTTGATGGCGCGGATGGAGGCGAGGACCTTCTCCTCGCCCTGGCACATGAGCTCCGCGTCGAAGCCGCCCTTCTGGCTGCGGCGGTAGAAGTAGGCGGCGTAAAACTCCAGCGGGCGGTGGACCTTGAACCAGGCGATGCGGAAGGCCATCATGACGTAGGCAACCGCGTGGGCCTTGGGGAAGAGGTAGGCGATCTTCGCGAGGGAGTCTATGTACCAGTCGGGCACGCCGTGGGCCTTCATTGTCTCCACCCAGCCGTCCTGGAAGCCGCCCTTTTTGACGCGGCCCTTGCGGACGTTTTCCATTATCTTGAAGGCAAGCTTCGGCTCAAGGCCTACGGAGATGAGGTAGAGCATTATGTCGTCGCGGCAGCCCACGGTCTCGGAGACTTTGGCGGTGCCGCTGAGGATGAGGTCCTTGGCGTTGCCGAGCCACACGTCCGTGCCGTGGGTGTAGCCGGAGATGCGGATGAGGGTGTCCATGTTCTCGGGCTTGATGTCGAGAATGACCTGGCGGGTAAAGCCCGTGCCCATCTCGGGGATGCCGATGGTGCCGTTTTTGCCGATTATGGGGTCGTCATCCGAAAGGCCAAGGGGCGCGGCGGATTTGAAGATGCCCATGGTCTCCGGATCGTCCAGGCGTATCTCCCGGGCGTTGACTCCGGTCATGTCCTCAAGCATCCTTATCATGGTGGGGTCATCGTGGCCGAGCTCGTCGAGCTTCAGCAGATTATCCTCCATGCAGTGGTACTCAAAGTGGGTAGTGATGATGTCCGTGTCCGCGTCGTCCGCGGGGTGCTGGGCCGGGCAGAAGTCCGAAATGTCCATGTCCTGCGGTATGACCACGAGCCCGCCGGGGTGCTGGCCCGTGGTGCGCTTCACGCCCACGCAGCCCAGAGCCAGGCGCGTCTCCTCCGCGCGGCTGGCGGTCTTACCGGTGCGCTCAAGGTATTTTTTCACATAGCCGTAGGCGGTTTTCTCCGCAACGGTGCCTATGGTCCCGGCGCGGAAGACGTGGTCCGCGCCGAAGAGCTCGTTTGTGTAGCGGTGGGCGTTGGCCTGGTACTCTCCGGAGAAATTTAAGTCGATGTCCGGGACCTTGTCGCCGCCGAAGCCCAGGAACGTCTCAAAGGGGATGTCGAAGCCGTCCTTTTTGTACTCCGCTCCGCACTGGGGACAGAGCTTGTCCGGCATGTCCGCGCCGCAGCCGTAGCTGCCGTCGGTGACAAACTCCGTGTGCTTGCATACGGGGCAGCGGTAGTGGGGCGGGAGGGCGTTGACCTCCGTTATCCCGGACATGAAGGCCACGAGGGAGGAGCCCACGGAGCCTCTTGAGCCCACAAGGTAGCCGTGGGCAAGGGAGTCCTGCACCAGCTTCTGGGCGGACATATAAATTACGTCGTAGTGGCGGGAGAGGATGTCGTGAAGCTCCTGCTCCACACGGCTCGTCACTATCTCCGGCGGGTTCTCGCCGTAAAGCTCGTGCATCCTGCCGTAGACCAGGTCCTTGAGCTGCTGCTCGGAGTTTTCTATCTTGGGCGGGTAGAGCGTCCCCGCGGGAGGCAGGGGGCGGACGGTGTCGCACATGGCGGCTATCTTCTGGGGGTTTTGAATGACCACCTCACGGGCCGTGTCCGGGCCCAGGTAGGCAAACTCCTCCAGCATCTCCTCCGTGGTGCGGAAATAGATGGGCAGGGGCTTGTCCGCGTCCTCAAATTCCTTGGCGCAGAGAAGGACGTGGCGGAATATCTCATCCTCCGGGTCGAGGAAGTGGACGTCGCCGGTGGCGACCACGGGCTTGTCAAGCTCCCGGGCAAGCTCCACCACCCGGCGGTTGAAGCTGCGAAGGTCCTCCTCGCTCCCGGCCCTGGGCTTGTCGCCCCGGAGCATGAAGACGTTGTTGCAGAGCGGCTGTATCTCAAGGTAGTCGTAAAACTCCCCAAGGCGCCGCTGCTCCGAGCGGCTGCGCCTGTCGACAATGAGCTGGAATATCTCCCCCGCCTCGCAGGCAGAGCCTATGATCAGGCCCTCCCGGTGCTGCAAAATGAGGCTTTTTGGCATTATGGGGTTGCCGCGAAGGTGCTCAAGATGGCTGGCGGTGACTATCTTATAAAGATTTTTTATTCCCGCCTGGGTTTTGGCGAGGACGATTATGTGCTGTGGACGCATACGGCGGTGGGACGCCGCCTCCCGGCGGAGGGGCGCTATCGCGGCGTTTACGTCAGAAAGCTCACTGACCCCCCGGGACGCCAGGCGCTCCGCCATGGCAAGGTATATGAGCCCGCAGGTGAGGGCGTCGTCGGAGGCCCGGTGGTGGTTAAAGTCCGGAAGCCCAAGCCTGCCGGCCACCACGTCCAGCTTATGGTTCTTCATCCCCGGCATAAGCCCCTGGGAGAGCGTCACCGTGTCGGCGCAGACGGGGTCGAAGGGGATGCCGTGGCGAAGGCAGGTCTCAGCCATTATTCCGAGGTCGAAGCTGGCGTTGTGGGCCGCCATGGGGCGTCCCCCCACAAATTTGAGGAAGGCCCGGACGGCCTCCTCCTCCTTTGGCGCCCCGGCGACCATGTCGTCGGTTATTCCCGTGAGGTTTGTTATCTCCTGAGTTATGTGGCGCTCCGGGTCCACAAAGGTCTGGAAGCGGTCCACCTCCCGCCCCTCGTGGAAGAGCACGGCGCCGATCTCAATGAGCCTGTCCGTGACGGAGGAAAGGCCCGTGGTCTCCGTGTCAAAGGCCACGAAATCCTGATCAATTCCGCCGGAGGGGGCGCCGTATATGGCGAGGCGGTCGTCAACGTCGTTTACATAATACCCCTCCACGCCGTAGATGACCTTTATTTTGTCCCCCGCGGCCTTCATGGCATCGGGGAAGGACTGGCACACCCCGTGGTCCGTTATGGCTATCGCCGGGTGTCCCCAGGCTATGGCCCGGTCAATGACGGCCTTTGTGTCGGTTATGGCGTCCATGGCGCTCATCTTCGTGTGAAGGTGGAGCTCCACCCGCTTCTCCGGGGACTTGTCCATCCTCGGCGCGGGGGCGGGGACCTGGGCCACGGCCCGGGGGTCCAGGACGATGTCGTTGTCAAAGCGGTTGAAGGTTATGCTGCCCTGGCAGGTGAGGTACATCCCCTCCGCAATAGTCTGGGCCTGCTTTTTCAGGGCGGCGTCCGTTATAAATCTCGAGACCCGCACGGAGCCCGTGCCGTCGGTCATGTCGAAGCTCAGCACTAAGGAGCCGCTGCGGACCTCCCGGGTGTTCACGGCAAAGACCCGGCCCGTGACGCTGACCCTGCCGGACTCAAGCGTGAGTTCCGACATGGGCGTTCTCTCCGCCTTTATGAGCTTGCCGAAAACGGGGGTGACGGACCCCTTTTTCTCTTGGGAGACGCTCCTGGCCGCCCGGGCGCTCTCGGGCCAGGAGGCCCGGACGCTGACGGACCTGACGCCGTACTCCGCCGTTATCGTGTTCTCCATCATAGTTATGTAAACCGGAGGCACAGGAACCGCGAAGGTGGCAGTGAGCTCCATGCTCAGGCTCTCCCGGTCCACCGTGACCTCCGTTACCTCGCCGGAGCCGAGGACATCCATCGGGACGCCGGAGCCTTTGAGCTCCGGGAACATACTTGTGAGCTTTACCGTGTCAGCCATTGCCGTCCTCCATAATAAGCGCCATGAGCCCGTCGCACAGGCGCTCATAGGGCAGCTTCTCCACGACCTGCCCCTTTTTGAAAAGTATTCCCATTCCGTCGCCTCCGGCGACGCCGTAGTCCGCCTCCCGGGCCTCCCCGGGGCCGTTGACCACGCAGCCCATCACCGCCACGGTGATGTCCCGCCGGACGCCTGCAAGGCGGCTTTGGACCTGGTTTGCCAGTGACACAAGGTCGATGCGGGTGCGCCCGCAGGTTGGGCAGGAGACGAATTTCACGCCGCCGCTCCTCTTCCCCGCGGCCTTAAGTATGGCTGTTCCCGCCAGGACCTCCCGCTCCGGGTCGGCGGTGAGGGAGACGCGGATGGTGTCCCCTATGCCCTCGGCAAGGAGCGCGCCTATTCCCACGGCGGAGTTTATTGTGCCCAGGTACTCGGTGCCCGCCTCCGTGACGCCCACATGGAGGGGATAGTCGCATTTTTTGCTCAAAAGCCTGTACGCCTCGATGGTCCTTGTGACCGTGGAGGACTTGACGGAGACGCAGATGTCCGAAAAGCCCACGTCCTCCAAAAGCCTTATGTGCCCCATGGCGCTCTCCACCATTGCCTCCGGCGTGGGACCGCCGAATTTTTCAAGAAGCTCCCGCTCCACGCTGCCGGAGTTCACGCCCACCCTTATGGGGACATGCCGCTCCTCGCAGGCCCTTGCCACTGCCCGGACCCGGTCCTGAGAGCCTATGTTGCCGGGGTTTATGCGGACCTTGTCCACCCCTCCGGCGAGGGACTCCAGCGCGAGCTTATAGTTAAAGTGGATGTCCGCCACGAGGGGGATGTGTATTCTCTTTTTTATCTCCCCCACCGCCCGGGCGGCCTCCATGTCCGGCACCGCCACGCGGACTATGTCGCAGCCCGCGGCCTCAAGGCGCAGGATCTGGCTGACGGTGGCCTCCACATCCTGAGTGGGGGTGCTGCACATGGATTGGACCGTTATCGGGGAGCCCCCGCCAACCCTGACGGGGCCCACGCTTATCTCTCTTGTCATGTCTTTCTCCCAAAATGTCAAAGGTTCAAAATCCGCATATCCAAAAAATATTTAAATGAATTTCAAAATATCGCTCACCATGACGTAGGCCATAAAGCCCAGAAGCACCACCATTCCCGCGGCGTGGACGTAGCCCTCGTACTTGGGGTCGATGGTCTTTTTGAAGATGAGCGCGGAGAAGGCGTTTATGACCACAAACAGCAGCCTTCCGCCGTCAAGGGCGGGGATGGGCAGCAGGTTCATAACCGCCAGGTTCACGGCGATAAATGCCACGAGGTACATGACCTCCTGTATCGCCGCGCCCACGGACTGGGTCTGCTCCTCCACCTCGTTTCCTATGTCGTTGATTGCGCCGACGATGCCAACCACGCCGGACATCTCGTCTATCCCGATAACGCCCCGCACAAGGTCCGACAGGCCCATCCACACTATCCGCACGAAGTTCCAGGAGGTGTAGCCGGAGTAGCGCAGCTTCTGCCACAAGGTGGCCTCCACCGTGCCAAAGCTCACGCCGTAGCGGTAGCCGTCCGGGTCCTCGGGCTTCAGGCCGTAGTCTTTGAGCTCCACCTTCTCGCCGTCTCTTATGACCACCATGTCCACCGTCGCGCCGGCCCGGCCCATGTAGGTGTAGAAGTCTGAGGAGTAAAATACCCTGTGGCCGTCGATGGAGTATATAACGTCCCCGGGCTCAATGCCGTTCTCGGCGTATTTGAAGCCCTCCACCGTCTCCACCACCTGGTTCGTCACGAAGCCCGCGGCGGAGGAGTATATCACTGCCACGATCACAAAGCCGACGAGGAAGTTCATCGCCGCCCCGGCGACAAGAATTATCATCTTCTGCCAGGCGGGCTTTACGGCAAAGGAGCGGGGGTTTACCTTGCCCTCCTCGTCGCCGTCCTCCCCCTCCATGGCGCAGTAGCCGCCGATGGGCAGCCACCTGAGGGAGTAGAGCGTCTCCCCCGCCTGCTTTTTGAAGATGGCGGGGCCCATGCCGATGGAAAATTCGTTCACCTGGACGCGGCAGAGCTTCGCGGCGACGAAATGTCCAAACTCATGTATGGCGATGAGCAGTCCGAAGGCGAGTATGGCGATGATGATATACATATTACCTGTCCTTTTTTGAGAAAATAAGCTCCCTCGCCGCCGCGTCCGCGTCAAGAACGCGCTGAAGGCTGTCCGCGGGAAGCGAGCCGAGCTTCGTTATCGCGAGCTCAATGAGCTCCGGTATGTCCATAAAACCGATCCGCCCATCCAGGAAGAGCCTGACGGCGGCCTCGTTGGCGCCGTTCATCACCACCGGGGCGGCGTCGGTCCTCCCTGCCACGTCCAACGCCAGTTTCAGGCACTTGAATCTGTCTAAATCAGGCTTCTGGAAGGTGAGGGAGGCGATTTGCGCCAAATCGAGCCTGTCGGCTAAAGACGGGCACCTGTCGGGATAGGTGAGCGCCAGCTGTATCGGCAGGCGCATATCCGGGACGCCGAGCTGGGCGATGACCGAATTGTCCATAAATTCCACTGCGGAGTGGAGGATGCTCTGGGGGTGGACAAGGGGCCTTATGCGCCCGGGCTCCACGTCAAAGAGCCACATGGCCTCAATGACCTCAAGGCCCTTGTTCATCATGGAGGCGGAGTCGATGGTGACCTTCGCGCCCATGTCCCAGTTGGGGTGGCGCAGGGCGCGCTCCGGGGTGACATTGTAGAGCTCATCCTTCGTGAGAGTCAAAAAGGGGCCGCCGGAGGCGGTGAGGATGATGCTCCGGACCTCGCTCCCCTTCCCCGCCATAAGGCACTGGAAGATGGCGGAGTGCTCGGAGTCCACGGGGATGAGCTCGCAGTTATTTTCGGCTATGGCACGGGTGACTATGCCCCCGGCGCAGACGAGGGTCTCCTTATTGGCGAGGGCTATGCGGCGGTGTCCGGCGCTTATCGCCGCGAGGGTGGGCCGAAGGCCCGCTATGCCCACAAGGGAGGACTCGACTGTTTCGGCGGGCTCAGCCGCGGCCTCACACACGCCGTCCACGCCGGAGAGGACCCTGACGGGGGTGTCGGCTGTGCGGACCTTGAGCTCCGACGCGGCGCTCTCGTCCGCCATGGCGGCGGTCTTTGGGGAGAAGCGGCGGATCTGCTCCTCCATGAGCTTTACGTTTTTGTTCGCCGTGAGGGCGGTTATCTCAAGCCCCAGCGCTTCGGCGGCCTCCAGTGTCTGGGTGCCGATGGAGCCGGTGGAGCCGAGGACGGTGAGGGTCTTTTTCATGGCTCAGACCTTTCAAAATGCCGGGAAGCGGCTGACGAGAAGGTACACCAGCGGGGCGGTGAAGATGATGGAGTCGAAGCGGTCCAGCACTCCGCCGTGGCCCGGGATGAGGTTGCCGTAGTCCTTTATGCCGTGCTCGCGCTTTATGACGGAGAAGGCCAGGTCCCCGATCTGGGTGGTGAGGTTCCCGAGGGCGGCGTAGACAAGGAGAAGCAGATAGTTTACCTCTATGCCCACGGCCTTGTCCACTATGAGTCCGAATATCATTATTCCCAGTATTCCGCAGATAAAGCTGCCGGTAAAGCCCTCCAGGGATTTATTGGGGCTGCATTTCAATACTCCCTTGTGTTTTCCGAAGAACATCCCGCCGAAATACCCGCCTGTGTCGGAGACGGCGGTTATGACGAAGGACATTATCACGAGAAGGCCGCCGTTCTCCTCCATTCTGAGCTGGAGGAGGGCCGACATGCAAAAGGGTATGAGCACCCCGGCGAAAAGTCCCGTGCAGACCACATTGAAGCGGATGGGGTCCGGCTTTCCGTAGGTGAACACGGCCTCGGCAAAGAGGGTGAACATCAAAAATACAAGCGCCAGCCGCACCGCGGCGTCACCGAGGCCAAAATAAAAGCCCACCGGAATGAGCACCGCCGTGAGCGCGGGGTAGGCCACAAGCCGCCAGTCCTTCACGCCGCCCACGGTGTGCATGAGCTCCCAGACGGCTATGGCGCCGAGGACGGCGATGACCGCCATCATGAATATCGGCTCCAGCCACAGCGTCAGCGCCAGCAGCAGCGCGATCATCACCGCCGCCATTATGGTTCTTGTCAAAAGCATAAATTAACCCTTCTCTCGCTTATTCGTCACATTGAAAAGCCGGAGCTCATAAGTCCCGCTGTGCCACGACGACTGTATATCTGTCCGTGTTGGAGGTCGCTCCGGTCATGCGAAAACCGTTTTTGCGCCAAAAATGTTCAGCCTGCGGATTGCTCTTCACCCAGCCCAGCCGAATGTGCGCTACACCCATGTCTCTCAGCGCTGAGCAGAGGCCGCTGATGATCCGGCTTCCGATCCCCGCGTTTTGAACAGAGGCATCTGTCATGAAAAAGCCGATGAACGCCGTTTTTTCATCGGGAAAGCCCATGATGAGGTCCATCACGGCGATAAGCTCCTCCCCGTCGAAGAAGCCCAGATAGTATTTATCGGCGGCCTGCTTTTTCGGAGGCAGCGCTTTCATGTCCTCGGCTATGCTCTGACGCGTCACAAATGGTGGGCAGAATTTGTAATAAAGCTCGTTTCCCACGCACAGCGCGTAAATTTTCTCAATATCATTTTCTCCCAAGCGCCGCACGCGGTAACGGTTTGAAAACCGGGAAACGTCCATCACTTTTTTACCCCGCCGTAGCGGCGGTCGCGATTCTGGTAGGCTTTTATGGCCTCGTCCATGTCCTTTTCGGTGAAATCGGGCCAGAGGGTGTCCGTGAAGTAAAACTCCGAGTAGGCCGACTGCCAGAGGAGGAAATTTGATATTCTCTCCTCCCCGCTGGGGCGAATTACCAGATCCGGGTCAGGCATCCCGGTGGTGTAGAGGTAGCGTGACAGCTCCTGCTCCGTGAGCTCCTTATGCTCCGGGTCTGCCTGCCAGGCCCTCACGGCTCTCACAATTTCGTCCCTGCCGCCGTAGTTTACGCAGAGGTTGGCCTGAGTGCGGGTGGTGAGCGTCTCGTCAATGGACTCCACCCTCGCTATGAGCTCCCGGAGCTCCGGCGAGAGGACGGAGGTATCCCCCAGTACCCGGATGCGCACGTTCTCCCGACGCATTTTCTCTATGGCCTCCTCCAGGTACTTCTTCAAAAGGCCCATTATGGCGGAGACCTCCTCCGCCGAGCGCTTCCAGTTCTCCGTGGAGAAGGCGTAGACCGTGAGGTACTCTATCCCCAGGTCCCGGCAGTAGGAGGCTATGCGGCGGAAGGTCTCCGCCCCTGCGGCGTGGCCGGCTGTGCGGGGAAGGCCGCGCCTCTGCGCCCAGCGTCCGTTGCCGTCCATTATAATCGCAATATGACGGGGCAGGACCGTTCCCTGCCCCGCCGTCTTTTGTTTTTCAAAAAGCGCCATCAGATAACGGAGAGCTCCTTCTCCTTCTTCGCGGTGGTCTCGTCCACCTTCTTGATATAGTCGTCGGTCATGGTCTGGAGGTCCCGCTCCATGAGCTTTAAGTCGTCCTCGGTGACCTCGGAGGCCTTCTGCATCTTCTTGAATTTCTCATTGGCGTCCCGGCGCACATTGCGAAGGGCGGTCTTGGCTGTCTCCGCGTATTTGCGGACCTGCTTAATGAGGTCCGCGCGGCGCTCCTCCGTGAGCTGCGGGAAGGCCAGGCGGATGAGGGTGCCGTCGTTCTGGGGATTTATGCCGATGTCGGAGGAGAGTATCGCCTTCTCTATGGGCTTTAAGAGGCTCTTGTCCCAGGGCTGAATGACGAGGGTGCGGGGGTCGGGCGAGGAGATGGTGCCCACCTGATTTATGGGCGTGGGAACGCCGTAATAGTCCACACGGAGGTGATTGAGCACGGCGGCGTTTGCGCGTCCCGCCCGGACCGTGGCAAACTGGCTCTCCAGCGCCTCGATGGTCTTTTTCATCTTGTCAAGGTATTCTTTGAATGCGGCGTCGTCGGTGTACATGATTTATCCTCCTTATGATGTTGTGTATTAAAATTCGATGGAAGCTTTTTACTTGACTACCGTTCCGATCTTCTCCCCGAGGATGGCGCGCTTTATGTTCTCCGGGTCCTTAAGGGCGAAGAGGAGAACGGGGATGTTGTTGTCCATGCTAAGGCTCGTGGCGGTGGTGTCCATGACGCCAAGGTGCTGGGCCAGAACGTCGTCGTAGGATATGTGGTCGAATTTCACGGCATTGGGGTCGAGCTTGGGGTCGGCGGAGTATACGCCGTCCACGTTCTTGGCGAGGAGTATTACATCCGCGTTTATCTCCGCGGCTCTCAGCACTGCGGCGGTGTCCGTGGAGAAATAGGGGCTTCCGGTGCCGCAGCCGAATATGACGATGCGGCCCTTTTTGAGGTGGTTGTCGGCCTTGAGGCGGATGTAGGGCTCGGCAATAGAGCTCATCTGCACGGCGGTCTGGACACGGACCTGTGCGCCCAGGTGCTCCAGCACGTCGGCCACGGCGAGGCAGTTCATCACCGTCGCCATCATGCCCATGTGGTCGGCGCGGGTGCGCTCCATGTATCCGCCGCCGTCCTTCACGCCCCGCCAGAAGTTGCCGCCGCCAATCACGATGCCGATCTCAACACCCATGTCGGAGCAGTCCTTGACGACCTTGCACACGCTCTCAATGACACCAAAATCCAGGCCGAAGCCGCGCTCCCCCGCCAGGGCCTCCCCGGAGAGCTTGAGGAGCACCCGCTTATATACAGGCTTTGCATTTTCCATGATTAATTGTACCTCCCCCACAATATTTTGGGTATTAGTCATATAAGTATAATATATCTTCGGCAAAATTGGAATAGTATATTTCATTTTTTACAAAAATTTCGCTTTTCTCCGGGGCGAAAATATTTTTTCAAATACCCCTTGACAGATAATACTATGTATTGTATAGTATTGTGTGAAAGGAGGTGCCAGAATGGATACACAGCTCAGGCGCGGAATACTTGATGTGTGCGTGCTGAAGGCGCTGGAGGGCGGGGAGTCCTACGGCTACCGGATAATCAAGGACCTGTCGCCCTTTGTCGCAATGAGCGAGTCGACGCTGTACCCGATCTTAAAGCGTCTTGAGTCCTCCGGGGCGCTCAACGCCTATTCCCGGGAGCACAACGGGCGGCTGCGGCGGTATTACAGCATCACCGGCGCGGGAAGGGAAAGGATCAACGCATTCCTCTCCGAGTGGGAGGATGTCATGAGGGCGTATAACTTCATAAGGGGGTATAAAGGTGAGTAAAAGAGAGTTTCTTGACAGGCTGTGCGCCGGGCTCAGGTCCATACCGGACCCGGAGGAGATACAGGGCATGGTGAGCTTTTACGATCAGGCCATAGACGACAGGATAGAGGACGGCATGACCGAGGAGGAGGCCGTGGGGGCGATGGGCGACCCGGAGGAGATCGCCGCCGCGGCGGCAAGGTCCTACCGTGGGGATGCCGGGGGCGCGGGCGGCGGCCGGAGCGGTCAGCGCCGGGACCGGGAGGATAACGGCGATGAGCCCTCTGATGCCGAGACTGAGGAGCACATAGAGCGGGACGGGGGCGAGGTCTCCCGGGTGGAGATATTCGACACCTCCGGGGACGTGAGCCTGATGCCCTCCCGGGACGGGCGGCTGCACATATATTACACTGCCTCGGCTCTCTGGCGGTACAGGGTCGAGGGGACCGATACGCTTAAGATAATAAGGACCAAAAACGGCCCGGAGAGGCAGCTGGACATGGACATATTCGGGCACAGATTCTCCATCCCCGCGCCGAACCTGGAGGGGATATTCAAAAAATGCCTGCACGTCCGGGTGCTCATACCCGAGGGCTGGGGCGGGAGCGTCCTTGTGAACACCGCCAGCGGCGACTTCTCCGCCCGGGGCGTGGGCCTTGGGGAGCTGACGGCGAGAGTGGCAAACGGCGACATGGACATCCGGGGACTGAGGATAACGGGCGATCTCACCCTCACCACGGCAAACGGGGACGTGTCCGGAGACGACCTGACGGGCGAAAATATCGCCGTCTCCACCGCCAACGGGGACGTGGAGCTCTCGTGCTTAAGCTGCGGGGAGCTCTCGGTAAACACAGCCAGCGGGGATATTTCCCTGTCCCAGGCCGCGCCGGGGAGGCTCACCCTCCACTCCGCCAGCGGCGACATTGGCGCTTACCTCTCCGGGGTGTGCCGGAGCGTGAACGCGGAGACGGTGAGCGGGGACATAGGACTTAAGCTCACCGGGCACAGGGACCTTTACAGCGTATCGGCGAGGACCACCTCCGGGGATGTGAGCATCCCCGACGGCAGCGGCCTGGGGCCGAATATGGTGAGGCTCAAGACCCTGTCTGGGGATCTGAGAGTGAATTATACTGATCTTCTATAAAAAGTAGACATATTAAAATGTCTACTTTTTATAGCGCGAAGCGCGTAGAAGATCGTATGAGACGACT
>CANRIU010000042.1 GCA_947630755.1 uncultured Oscillospiraceae bacterium
TTGACGGGTCAAAAGAGAGAAAACGAACATATCCCGTCCACCTCCCAAGGTGGACAAAACCCTCCGCCCTCCGGGCGAAAAAACCCGTCTTTTCAGACGGCCCCCCGTCCACCTTTGGTGGACTTACCCCGCCTATCGGCGGCTCCCCCCGTCCACCTTTGGTGGACTTCTCCGGTCCCCTTCGGGGACCTCACCCTCCGCCCTTCGGGCGGAATCACCCCGCCTGACGGCGGTTCCCCGGTCCCCTCCGGGGACCTCACCCTCCGCCCTCCGGGCGGAATATCCCCGCCTGTCGGCGGCTCCCCCCGTCCACCTTCGGTAGACTTCTCCGGTCCCCTTCGGGGACTTACCCCCGCCTTTTCAAGGCGGCTCTTCCGGTTTCCTCCGGAAACCTCACCTTCTGCCCTCCGGGCGGCTTTACTTGCAAAACCTGTGTTTTCCGATGGTTATGATCGTCTCCCGCGACCATATCCATCGGCTTGTCGCCGTTGCGGGATTGAAGTAGTATATCGCTCCGCCGGATGGGTCGTGCCCGGAGAGCGCCTCCCGGGCGGCCCTGTACGCCGACTCCGCCACGGGCTCGTTGAACTGCCCGTCGTCCAGGCATGAAAACGCCCCCCGCTGGTATATGACCCCGGACATGGTGGAGGGGAATGACGGGTGCTCCATGCGGTTGAGCACCACTGCCCCCACCGCCACCTGCCCGGAGTAGGGCTCGCCCCGGGCTTCGGCGGAGATGAGCCGCGCCAGAAGGTTCACGTCGGCTGAGCCCGAAGCCCCAGCGCTGGACCCGGAGGGCAGCCCCACCGCGGCGAGAGTCGCGGGCCCCGCCACCCCGTCCGGGGTGAGGCCGTTTGTCTTTTGGAATTTTCTCACCGCCGACTCCGTCGCCGAGCCGTAAACACCGTCCACCGCCCCGGAGTAGTAGTCCCAATCCGACAGCCGCTGCTGGAGCTTTTTCACCAGCTCCCCGGAGGACCCCAGCCGCAGGCTCTCGGCGGAGGCGTCGGGAATGAGCTGAAAGAGGGCGATGAGCGCGATATTCACCGCAAACACCACCGCCAGCGCGGCGGTGAGCTTTCTCTTGTCCATAAAATTCCTCCTTATACTAATCCCGGTTAAAAATATCATTTTAACAGGGTTTAGTATTAATATTTCCGCCGGAGCTTCCCGGCGATAAGCGGCAGGGGTATGAGCACAAGGGTGAAGGTCATGTTGATGGCGGGGATGATGAAGTCCGACCAGCGCTGAAAGTCAAAGGCGTCCGGGGAGATAAAAAACGCCGCCGCCGCGCAGAGCGCCGCCGTCGGAGGCACGAAGGCCGCCCGGCGCTTTGCTCCGGTGACTGTCCGCCACAGCTCCGAGACTATCATTATCACCGCTCCGAGGAATATAAAATCCGTCACGATCCACACGCCCACCACCACGGACTCCACACGCTCCACAACGCCAAAGACCCTGATGTTGCGTATCACCATGAAAAACGCGTTCTCCATGCTTATGGCGAGCTTGTCCCCCAGCGTCCCCAGGGTGAAGAAGGTCGCCCCGAAGGCCACCAGGACAAGCAGCACCATCCAGGGGAAGCTGTTGCCCCGGGTGAGCTTCGGCGGCTCCACATGGCCCATGAGGAACAGGAAATACGCGAAGGCGCTGAGCACGTTGAATATGGGCAGCGCCCCATAGAGTATGCTCCCCGCGTCAAGGTACGTCACGGGCAGCAGGTTTTCCGACGCCACATCCGGCAGCGCCGAGAGCAGCACCGCCGCTATCACCGCCAGCAGCAGCGGCATCAGCACCTCCGCCGTGCGGGAGAGGGTCTTTGTGAGGCCCGAGGCGGTTATGAGCGCCACGACGAGCATCACCGCGATAAACACCCCCACCCCGCCGTTGGGGTAGACCGTCGCCAGAAGCCTCTCCGAGGCGGACCTTGCCACAAATCCTCCGTAAAATGTGAGCCACAGCGCGTAGAGCACGCACATCGCCCGCCCCGCGGCCTTCCCCAGGGACAGCACCGTCAGGTCCGCGAGCCCCGCCCCCTCCGGGGCAGTGCGCCGCAGCCACCGATAGACCCCCCGGAGGACAAGTCCCCCCAGCAGCGCTGGGACAGGCGAGAGCCACGCCGCCCGCCCGCCGTATATCACCGCGGAGGTGGGGAGTATGCGTATCATGGGCGACAGCAGGCTCACGAATACAAGGATATTCAGCTGCCGTTCAGTGATTCTATCAGTTTTTCCCACGGGCTCCTGTTCTCCTCCTCCCCCGCCACATCCGGCGGGTCAACTATATCGAATGTCCGAAGCAGCGTGCTCTCCGCCCTCACATTAAGGGCGAGCCTCGGGAACACCTCCGCCCAGCTTTCGCCGGAGCGCTCCATCTTAAGCGGCGCCCTCCGCCGCACAACGCCCTCCAGATCGAGAAAATCCGCCCCCAGCTGCCGACTGCGCCGGAGGGCGGCGTTTACCGCCGCCAGTATCCTCCGGGACAGCGCCTCCTCCGCCGATTTCCTGTAAAGCGCGTCGGTGAGCGCCCCGTCCCCGGTGAGGCATATGACGTTTGCCTCAAGCTTAAGCGCGATGTCTATTCCCGCGAGGGCGCCGTCCTCAAAAACGGGCTCAAATCCAGCCTCCGCCCTGTCCACGGACACGGTGAGCACCGTCCCCTCCACCTCCAGATCCATATTTTTCGAGCGGAATTTATTTAAAAGCACCAGCGTCCCCAGCGTCTCCTCCTCGGTGAGGTAGGCGGGACCACCCTCCGTGCCCAGCACCGCGAAGCCCGCGGGGCGGATGTCCAGCTCCCCCCGCTCCTCAAAGAGCTTCTCCCCCTCCTCGCCCTTCACGCACTGCACCAGTGCGCAGCCGTTCTGCGCCAGTGACGAGGCGATCTCCCGGCAGGTGAAGAAGTACCCCTCCCCCATGCGGGAGATATTCTTCCCCAGCCCCGCGATAACATCCGGCGCGGGGGTCTCCTTCCCGGTAAGCCCCGCCGCCAGATCCAGGGCCCTGCCGCCCCGGACTATCAGCACCCCGGTGTCCAGCCGCGTCTCCGAGAAGCGCTCCATATAGTCAAGGCACTGGTCCATCCCGGTCTTTGCCAGCTCCTCCCCCACAAGAAGGCTCTCCGCGTGGGAGAGTATGGCGTCCCGCCCCAGGGGCATGAGCATCAGCTCCCCCAGGGCGACGCCCATGGACGGCCCGGAGCACTCGTATTGCCGGGGGCCGGACTCTTTGCCCGCCGCCCCGCATATGGAGACAGTCACCCCCTCCGGGGCGGCGTCGGCGGTTATCGTCCGCACAAGCTCGATATTTTCCAGCCTCCGGTAGTTTGAAAGTATGGTCATCCCCGAGCAGGAGACAAGGCCCAGCGCCAGCCCCAGGGCGGTGAGCGCCAAAACCGCCCGCTTCACAGCCTCGCCTCCCCTCCGGAGCCGGTCTTGAGCTCCGGTTCCCTGTCGCGCTTCACGGTCATGGGCCGCCGCAGCAGCGCCCGGCCCAGATGCCGCCCCTCCGCCCCGGCGAAGGGCGTCATGTAGGGAACGCCGTAGCTCTCAAGGCTCGCAAGATGGTAAATCAGCAGCCCGCAGCCCGTGGCAACGCCGAACATCCCCAGGGCTATCGCCGCCAGCACAAGGAAAAATCTGCACAGCCTCAGCGCCGAGCCCATGTCCTGATTTGGCATGGTGTACCCCGCTATCCCCGCGAGGGCAATGACCACCACGACCACCGGCGACACGACGCTTGCCTCCACCGCGGACTGCCCCACGATAAGCGCGCCGATGATGCTCACCGTCTCGCCGATGGGGCTGGGCAGGCGTATGCCCGCCTCCTGCAAAAGCTCGAAGGCCAGCAGCATCATTATCACCTCCATTGCCGTGGGGAAGGGCACGGAGGCCCGGGCGTCGATCATGGACTGCATGAGCCGCGTCGGTATCATCTCCTGATGGTACATCGCCACCGCCACATAGAAGGCCGGGGCCAGCAGCGTCAGCGCCACGGAGGCGTATCTGAGCAGCGTCAGCGCCGAGGACACAAGGTAGTGGGCCGAGTGGTCCTCCGGTACCTTCATGAACTGGGAAAACGTCCCGGGCACCAAAAAACCCAGTGGCAGCCCGTCGGCGAGGATCCCCACCCGCCCCTCCAGCAGATTCATGCAGAACTTGTCCGCCCGCTCGGTGGATATGACCTGTGGGAAGGGGGAGCGGTAGTTGTCAACGATGTTCTCCTCGATGACGGAGCTCGTCAGCACCCCCTCCGCCTCTATCCGGGACACCCGCCGGGCGGCCTCGGCGACGATCCCGGCGTTTGTGAAGCCGTCGATGTAGACCAGCGTCACCGCCGTCTTTGCCCTCTCGCCCAGGGAGAACTCCTTTATCTTCAAATGCGGGTTGCGCAGCTTCCGGCGCACCAGAGTGGTGTTCACCTTCATCGTCTCCACAAAGGCGTCCTTGGCGCCCTTGACCACCTTCTCCTCCTTGGGCGCGTCCACGCTCCGGCGCTGCTGGCTCTTCACCTCAAAGGTCACGGCGGTTCGCTCGGCGTCAAATATAAGGGCGCAAAAGCCGTTTAAAAGGTCCGTCACCGCCTCGCCCAGAGCCTTACGGGATTTGGCAGTGTAGACGTACACCGACCCGCCAAGCATCATGGATATTGCCCGGGACCCCACGGCCTCCCCGCCAAACCTCCCGGGGTCCGTCAGGGGCTTTATTATCTGCTCCGCCACATCCGAGCCGGAGACGAGCCCATCGATGAAGCAGAGCCTCACCCTGTTCGCCTCCCTGCCGCCTATGTGCAGCTCCCGGGACTCGTAGTCGTAGCAGTCCGCGAACACCGCCTCCATCGCCGCCGCCGTTATCGGCGCGTCCTCGCCTGTCTCAGGCGGGACATTTTTGCTTTCCCTGAACATCCCTATCCCCCATGTACAAATTTTTGTCCGCTCCTTATTGTTGCCGCCGATAGCCGGGATTAATTTTGTAAAATTTGCGAATTTGTTCGGGAAAAACTTGACATTGCCTGTTTCTGGTGATAAAATCATCCGAAAGACACTTATTTATTCAGATTGCGCATTATTGCGCCGGGGGAGGCGGGCAGATGTATCTTGAGACAGCGCGGCTTATTTTGCGCCGGATGGAGGAGTCCGACTTTCCGGACTTTAAGAGGTACAACGCCGACCCGGAGCTCTGCCGGATGATGGGCACCTGGTGCCCCGGGAATGATACGGAGGCCCGGGAGGCCTTTGAGTGGCTGATGGTCAACGAAAAGCGCTTTTACGCCGTCGTCCTCCGGGAGGAGAACAGGTGCATCGGACACATCATCGTGCAGAATAACCCTCCTGTGGACGACCTTCCCGCCCTGCGCGGCCTTGTGGGCAGGTCCCTGAGCTTCTGCGTCGCCGAGGGCTACCGCCGCAGGGGCTACGCCACGGAGGCCCTTGAGGCGGTGCTGGACTACCTCTTCACAAGGCGCGGTGTGGACTATGTGAACAGCGGTTTTTTCGACTTCAACATCCCCTCCAGGGAGCTCCACAAAAAGCTGGGCTTTCAATACCTCATAAGGTACGACGTCCCTCTCCCCGAGGGCGGCTCCGCCCCTGGGGTGGAGACTGTAATGTGGAACCCCCAAAAGTATCCCCCGGCGCAGCAGTAAAATAGACACAAAACGCCTCCGGTACCCTGTTGGTACCGGAGGCGTTTGTCTGTAAAAAACCGATTTTTGCGCCGGATGCAGGTCCTTACGCGCCAAAGACCTTGATGAGGAATCCGGCGGCGATGGCGGAGCCGATAACTCCCGCCACATTGGGGCCCATGGCGTGCATGAGAAGGAAGTTTGAGGGGTTGGCCTTCTGGCCCTCCACCTGGGCGACACGGGCCGCCATGGGGACGGCGGAGACGCCGGCCGCGCCGATGAGAGGATTTATCTTCCCGCCGGAGAGCTTATACATGAGCTTGCCCACCAAAAGCCCGCCGATGGTGGAGAAGCAGAAGGCGATAAGGCCCAGAAGGACTATCTTCAGCGTGTTGAGGGTCAGGAACCGGGCGGCGACGGTGGTCGCGCCGACGGAGATGCCGAGGAAGAGCGTCACGATGTTCATGAGGGCGTTTTGCGCCACGTCGGAGAGGCGCTCCGTGACCCCCGTCTCCCGGAGGAGATTTCCGAACATCAGGCACCCGATGAGCGGGGCGGTGGACGGCAGGAGCAGTATGACGAAGCCCGCCACCACGATGGGGAAGACTATCTTCTCTGTCTTGCTGACCTCCCGGAGCTGCTCCATCTTGACCGCGCGCTCCTTTTCGGTAGTCAGCGCCCGCATGAGGGGCGGCTGGATCATGGGGATGAGGGCCATGTAGGAGTAGGCGGCGATGGCGATGGGGCCCAGAAGCGCCGGGGCCAGCAGCATACACGTCAATATCGCCGTGGGCCCGTCCGCGCCGCCGATAATGCCGATGGAGGCGGCCTCGTTGCCGCCGAATCCCAGAAGTATGGCGCCGAAGAAGGCGAAGAACACGCCAAACTGCGCCGCCGCGCCCAAAAAGAAGCTCTTGGGGTTGGCGATAAGCGGGCCGAAGTCCGTCATTGCGCCCACGCCTATGAAGATGAGGCAGGGGTAGATGCCCGCCTTCACGCCGATGTAGAGGATGTCAAGAAGTCCGCCCAGGTGGGCGATGTCCGTGAAGGACAGCTCCCCGACAAGGCTCTCGTCAATCTCAAGGACGATGCTCTCGTCAAAATCCGGGGAGAGCACCAGGGCCTGAAAGTCCAGGGTCAGATCTCCGCCTGTTTTGGCGGCGGTCTCAAGGTGCTCCTCTATCTCGTCCGTGGTGTGGCCGCAGGCCCGGGCCGCCACATAGTAGTAGTACTCTTCCTGAGTGAATATCCGGTCCTGCTCTGTGTTATAGAGGGCGTAGTCGTATACCGCGTCGTAGGGGCACTCGTGGACGTAGGCGTCCCACATGCCCATGTGATAAAGCCCCGCCCCGGGAAGGTTAGTGAGCAGCGTGCCGAAGGCGATACCCACCAGAAGGAGGGGCTCAAATTTCTTCTTTATGCCCAGATACAAAAGCACGCACGCCACGGCGATCATAATGAGGGACTTCCACCCGCCGGAGGCGAAGAAACCCATGAAGCCCGATTCCAGCCAGAGCTTTTTCAGGGTCTCCAGAATATTTACCATGGTAACGCCCCCTTACGCCAGGACCACTAAGGGCGAGCCGGTCTCCACCTTGGCGCCCTTACTCGTGACCACCTGAGCGACAGTCCCGTCCCGGGGGGCCATTATCTCGTTCTCCATCTTCATTGCCTCAAGGATGATGAGCACATCCCCGGACTTCACCCTGTCCCCTGCCTTGACGTTTATCCTGACTATGTTTCCGGGCATGGGGGCGTTTACCGTCTCTCCGGCGGCGATGGGCGCGGCGGGGGCGGGCGCGGCAGCAGGTGCCGCGGCAGCCGCGGGGGCGGGAGCCTCCGCCTTGGGGGCGGCGGGAGCGGGGGCGAGGGCGTCGTACTCGTCAAGGAGCATCGCCTCTCCGTGCTCGACCTCCACCTCGTAGGTGCGTCCGTTCAGCGTTACAAGATATTTCATTTCTTATGGACCTCCTTGATAGAGATGAAGCGAAGTTCGTTTAACGGGAGCTTGAGCTCGTCCGCGACGATAGCCATGATCATCGCGGCGTCCCGGTCGGATGTGTCATAGAGCTTCACATCCCCGGCAACGCCGGGAGCCGCCGGGGCGGCGGGCTTTGGCGCGGGAGCAGTCTCCGCCACGCCGGAGGCGGGGACGGGGATGGGCGCGGGGGCGTGCTTTTTTGCCGTCATCAGCTTTCCCACCAGCACGACAACGACAACGAGGAGGGCGATGCCGAGGAAAACCACGGCCCAGCCCATGACCGCCGTAACCACGGCGTCGCCTATCGGCATATCTGATCGTGTCATAGTCTCACTCCTCCACTATGGAGTACTTGACGCGGTGCTCCTCTTCCTCACGCCTCGCCTTGAGGAACTTTACCGTCTGGTCGGGGAAGCAGATCCAGCTCATTATGTCCTCCTCGCTCCTGGCAAGCTCGCCAAGGGCGGCCTTCGCGTCCTCAAACTCCCTGCCTGTGCGCCGGGAGTCCTCTATCCGGCAGTCCACGGGCTTGTTCCCCGGCCCTATTATCTTGTCCTGAAGCTCCTGGCTCACAGGGGCGGGGGAGATGCCGTACTCGCCGCGGAAGTAGTTTTTGACCTCGTTGGAGATCTGCCTGTACCGCTCGCCCATGAGCACGTTGACGACCGCCTGGTTGCCCACCATCTGGGACAGGGGCGTCACCAGCGGGGGATAGCCCAGGTCCCGCCGCACGTTGGGAATCTCCAGAAGCGCCTCGTCGAACCTGTCCATGGCGTTCATGTCCTTCAGGTTTGCGATCATGTTTGAGAGCATCCCGCCGGGGACCTTGTACACCAGCGCCTGAGAGTCGGTGCCCATGGACTTGGGGCTTATGAGGCCGGAGTCGATGTACTTCTGCTTTATGGGTTTGAAATAGTCGTTGACCCTGTTCAATACGTTCTCGTCAAGCCCGGTTTTGTAGCCCATCTGCGTCAGGGCGTAGTATAGGGTCTCCGTTGCGGCCTGACTTGTTCCGTTGGAGAAGCAGGAGGTGGCGGTGTCAATGACGTCCACCCCGGCGAGAACGGCGGTGATAAGCGTCATATATGCCATTCCGGTGGTGCAGTGGGTGTGGAGGATGAGGGGGATGTCGCCGACCTCGTCCTTTATGCCCTTTATGAGCCCCTCCGCCTCCGCCGGGGACATTGTCCCGGCCATGTCCTTGAGGCATATGGTGTCGAAGCCCATCTGCTTAAGCTCCCGGCACATCTCCACATACTTCTTCACGGTGTGCACCGGGCTCTGGGTGTAGGAGATGCACCCGGAGGCGACAGTGCGCTCATTGCCGTACTTTTTGGTCGCCTCAAGGGCTGTTTTTATGTTCCGGAAATCATTTAGCGCGTCAAAGATGCGTATGACATCGATACCATTTTTGATGCTGAGCTCCACGAATTTCTCAACAACATCGTCGTGATAGTGCTTATAGCCCAGAAGGTTCTGACCCCGGAGGAGCATCTGGAGGCGGGTGTTCGGCATCCTCTCACGGATCCTCCGAAGCCTCTCCCAGGGGTCCTCATTCAGGTACCGAAGGCAGGAATCGAAGGTCGCTCCGCCCCAGCATTCCACGGAATAATATCCAGCTTTATCCATTTCGGGGAGGATGGGAGCAAAATCCTTGTATGGCAGACGGGTGGCCATAAGGGATTGGTTGGCGTCACGGAGGACGGTTTCGGTAAATTGAATTTTTTTCATGCAAAATCCCCCTTTGCCCCGGCATTTGGGGCAAAAATCAAACGAAAATCGGCTCGGAAAAGGAGACGCTCTATCAATTCTCCAATCCCAACCCATTATATACTACCATCAAAATGACGCGATTGCAACAAAAAAGTCCACAAAATTTTAAAATATTTTGACTTTTTTCCTGCAAAAACTGAAAAAAGCGGGAGGAAAATTCCCGCTTTTTTGAAGAAAATTGACGTTACTTTTTAAAATTCGGAGGTAAAAATCAGGTCACCTGGAAGATATAAAACTTAAGGTATTCAGTCTCCGGGACGTTCCAGAGGATGGGGTGGTCGGGGGACTGCTTTTTGACCTCCACCTCCTTGAGCTCCCGTTCGGCGTCACGGGCGGCCCGGCGGAGCATACGCTCGAAGTCCGGGCAGGGCATGAAGTGGCTGCAGGAGGCGGTGGCGAGGTAGCCTCCCCGGGGGAGAAGGCCCATGGCCCGGTAGTTTATCTCCAGGTAGCCGCGGTAGGCGCTGGCGGCGGTCCTTCGTGACTTGGTGAAGGCCGGGGGGTCCAAGATGATGAGGTCGTAGTCCCGGGGCCGCAGTGTGGGGAGAAGGTCGAATACGTCGGCGCGAAGGAAGCTTATTTTGTCCTCGAGGCCGTTTAAGGCGGCGTTGCGCCGGGCGCAGGCGAGGGCGGTCTCCGACACGTCCACCGCCGTGACGCTCCGCGCCCCGCCCAGGGCGGCGTTCAGGGCGAAGGAGCCGGTGTGGGTGAAGCAGTCCAGCACCCGGCGGCCCCGGGCGATTTTTGCCACGGCCAGGCGGTTATATTTCTGGTCCAGGAAAAATCCGGTCTTCTGACCGTTTGCCACGTCCACCTCGTATTTTATCCCGTTCTCGCATATCTGAGTGACGGCGCTCTCCGGCGGCGTCTCCCCGGGGAGCGTAAACCAGCCCTTATGCTCGTCAAGGCCCTCCAGCGCCCGGGAGCTTAAGTCGCTGCGCTCATATACCCCGTCTATCCTCTGTCCGTCCTCCCGGAGGACCTTGACGATGAGGGGCAGAACGGTGTCCCGCAGGCGCTCCATGCCGAAGCAGGCGGTCTGGAACGATAGAAGGTTTTCAAATCTGTCCACCGTGAGCCCGGGAAAGCCGTCGGACTCCCCGAATATCACCCGGCAGGAGCCCAGGTCCCGGCCCATGACGGACTTGCGGTATTCCCAGGCGTAGCGCGCCCGGCGCTCCCAGAAGTCCGGGCCGAAGGTGTCGTTGGCGCTGCGGGAGACTATGCGGACACGGAGCTTGCTCTCAAGGCTCACGAGCCCTGTGCCGAGATAGGCGCCGCGGCTGTCGGTCACGTCCGCAAGGCAGCCGTTTTCCACCTCCCCGGTGACACCGGCGACCTCCGCCGCGTAGACCCAGGGGTGACCGCCCCGGACCCATGAGGCCCCCTTGGGGGTAAGTGTGAATATGGGATATTGTCTTGGTGATTTCATGCCGCACCGCCGTATTTTTTTAAAGGATGAAAATATAATAACACGGCGCGGCGGCCTTGGCAAGCGTCAGCGGCGGGATATTCGGCCCCGCGGCGGGGCCTTTGGGCGGCAGGAGGCCGGGGAGAACAAATTTTTCGCGGTTTTTCCCTTTTTTCCACAGCGTTGTTGACTTTTTTCCCTGTTGGTTTTATAATCCAAGGTATATTGCATCATAGCAATTTAAGGTGGAATACGATTCCACAGTAAAGTTAAGGAGGCAATGAAATGAGAAATTGTCCGAACTGCGGCGCACCCATCGAGGACGACGATTTATTCTGCCAGTCCTGCGGCTCCCTTGTGCCCGAGGCGCCCCAGCCCGCGCCCGCTCCCGAGCCGGAGCCCGAGCCGGAGCCTGCTCCCACACCCGCTCCCGAGCCGGAGCCCGCTCCCGCCCCCCAGCCCGCGCCTGCGCCCGCTCCCGAGCCGATACCCGCTCCCGGGCCCGAGACGAATGGGCCCATGGTTTTCTGCGCAAACTGCGGACAGAGGATGCCCGCCGGCACGGCGCGGTGCCCCGTCTGCGGGACGCCAACGGCCTCCGAGCCTCCTGTGCCCCCGATGCCCCCGACGGACAGGGGAACGGCGCCGAAGCCCAGGGAAAAGGCGAAGCTTCCGAAGAACGTGGGGATCATAGCCGCCGCCGTCGCGGGGCTTGCCGCGGCGGTGCTGGTGGTGGTGCTTCTCGTATCCCTCTTCACCACAGACGCCGGGCGCTTTGTCAAGTACCACGAGAAGCTCATTGTGGACCCGGTGCTTACCGCCGTGACCAACGTCGTGGACGGCGTTGAGGACGCGAAGCTTAAGACTGACCTGTCCATCACGGCCTCCACGGGTTCAAGGAGCATCGACGCGATACTTGACGACAGCAGCATCGAGCTGAAGATCGACGTGGACGGAAGGGACGTTATCCTGAACGCGGCGATCAACGTCATGGGCAGCGAGGTCCTGACCGGGGCCTTCACCATGGACAAGGACGGTCTGGGGTTCTATCTGCCTCAGGCGGAGGACACCATCTTCACCATATCCAACGAGGCGCTGGCGGAGCTGTCCGGCGCTGGCGGCGACGAGGTGGAGCTTCCGGACATATCCGGCAAGCAGATACGGAAGATAGCGGAGAAGTATCTTGACATCGTATTTGACATGGTGAACAAGGACAACCTGGAGGCGGAGAAGGGCGACTACCGCTACATCGCCCTCAAGGGCAGGGCCAACGACTGCAAGATATACACCTTCACCCCCTCCGCCGGGGATGTGGAGGACATGATCGACGCCATAGCCGACAAGCTGGAGAATGACAAGGACCTGAAGAAGGTCCTCACCGAGATAGCCAGGACCTCCGGAGTCCGCGACCCCGAGGGTGAGGCGGAGGACGCGCTGGAGGATATGGCGGACGACCTCCACGACAGCGCCAAGAGCCTGGGCAGGGCCGTGAAAGCCTCCGGGCTTGAGTGGGTGCTTGTTGTTGAGGGCAAGACCGTCAGGGCCATAACCATCTCCGCCTATGACGAGACGGTGGGCTTTGAGACAAAGGGCAGCCTCAAGGACGGCATGGACGTTATCTTCTTCGATTACGACGAGGACTATGACGAGCTTGAGACCCTCATCGAGGGCGAGGTGAAGCTGGACGGGAAGAAGCTGGAGTGCTCCCTCTCCTTTGTGCCGGACCAGTACTATGACAGCTATGACGTGAGCTTTGAGCTTGACCTGGGCCACAGGTCCCCCCTGGGACTGCCCTACGGGACCTATGAGCTGCACTACGGATATTTGGACGAGTCGCTGGAGCTGGAGGTCGAAGAGGCCAAGGGCGGAGCGGACCACACGATAGTCCTGCCCGAGAGCGTCATCAGGAACGCCTTCGGATATAACTCCGGCCTTGACGAGCTGGAGATAACCGTATTTGCCTCAAAGAAGGGCACGGCAGAGAAGCCCAAGGCTGACAAGGAGGACATCTCCGACTACGACTACGACGAGATCATGGAGCTGTTCTATGATCTTGGCGAGTCCGTAGGCGAGGAGATAGGCGACGATCTGGGGGATTTCCTTGATTTATACTGAGCCGCTTTGCGCGCTTGAAAACGTCCAGAAAAGCTACGGGGGGACCAGAGTACTGGGACCCGTGACAATGAGCGTAAGCCCCGGGGAGCTTGTGGCCCTCCGGGGCCCCAACGGGGCGGGGAAGAGCACCCTCATGGAGCTTATGGCCGGCGTCACCCGGCCCGACGCGGGGGTGTGCACAAGGTCCGCCCGGGCGCTTGAGGCGACGGGCTATGTGCCCCAGGAGCTGTCGCTCTACGAGGGGCTAAGCGCCCTTGACAACCTGAAATTCTGGGGGCTGGCCCTTGGCCTGCCCCCTAAGGCGTTTAAGGCCAGAAGCAGGTGGCTTCTGGAGAGGCTGGGCCTCTCCGACCGGGGGAGAAGCCCGGTCTCCGCCCTGTCGGGGGGGATGAAGCGGCGGCTGCATCTGGCCAGCGCCCTTATGCTCACCCCGGCGCTGCTGCTGCTGGACGAGCCCACCGTGGGCGCGGATGCGGAGTCCTGTGAGGTGATACTTGATCTTCTCGCCCACCTCAAGAGCCTCGGCACGGGGGTGGTGCTCATATCCCACCGGGAGGAGGACCTTGAGCGCGCCGACAGGGTGGTGACCCTGGAGGGCGGGAGGATTACCGGAGGTGCGCCTGTTTGAGAGCGTTTCTCGCGTCCTTTTATAAGGATCTGAAGCTTATACTGTCCTCCGCGGGGGTGCTGGCGGTGCTGCTGCCGCTGCTGCTCCTCCCGGCGCTGGCGCTGGGCATGGGGGACCTGGGGCGGGCGGGGCTTGTCTCCGCCTTTCCCATCGCAGTCCGGGACCGGGACGCCACGGTCGTGTCCCGGTCGCTCATAACACAGCTTAGGGATGTGGGGCTCTTTTCCGAGGTCCGGGTCCTTGAGGAGGGGGAGACTGACGCCGAGGCCATTGGCCGCGGCGCCGTTGCCGTGGCGACAATCCCGGAGGACTTCTTCTACGAGGTATATAAGATGGCGGACTGCCCGGTGGAGGTGACGCTGAATTCGGCGACGCCCCTGCAGAGCAGTCTTTTTAAGTCGGTTTTTGAGTCCATAATGGGCATTATCCGGGCTAACCACGCCTCGACACTGGGGACGTACTCCTTTGTTTACGGGGAGCTCACGCCGGAGGTCGTGTCGCAGATGCGGCAGGAGGCGGGAAACCAGCTGGTGCTGGACGCCCTTGGCAGGCAGACGGTCTTTACGGCGCTGCCGGAGCCGGAGGACCTGACCGGTGCGCTGATGAGAAGGCTGTCCGCCTGTGTGCTGGGGGTGCTGGCGATACTTTTTGCCCTGTCCTCCGCCGAGACCGTGCCGGAGGAGCTGGGGCTGGGGGTGCTGCCGCGGTTTCGCAGCGCGGGGCTGGGTGTGTGGCCCTTTATTTTGTCGAAGCTTCTGTCCGCGGCGCTGCTGTCCCTCCCCGGGGCGGTGGCGGCGGCGGTCATATCCGGGGCGGGGGTGCTGTTCACGCTGGGGGTGTGGATGGTGCTTCTGGCGGCGGCCTTCGCCATGATGACGGCGACAGCCCTCGCCGCGCCCACCGTATCCGGCGCGCAGAGGTGGGGGAATCTTATCGTGCTCGTTTCCCTGGCGCTGGGCGGGACGCTGTGGCCCCTGAGACTGCTGCCGGGGCCGCTTCGGGCGCTGGGGAGGCTGACGCTTCCGGGGTGCGCGCTTCTGGCGCTGGAGGCCCGGGCGGCGGGGCTTGGCGTATTTGAGGCGGCGCGGTTTTTGCTGCCGGCGGTCTTGACGCTGGCGGCGGGGCTTTGCGCATCGCCGCTGGCACTTGCCCGCCGCAGGAGCAGGCGGGGGAGTACCGCAGGGGACACATCGGCGCCGGAGAGCGGTGACGGGAAGAGGCTCGGGATGGCGGGGAGGCTTTTTGGGCTGACGGCGTTCCGGGTGAGGCAGGTGTCCGGCGGATACGGGGCGCTGGCGGCGTTTTTGCTGGCGGCGGCTGTGTCGGGGCTGGCGGCGTCGTCGCTGTACGGCCCCGGGGCGGGGACGCTGCGGCTGGGAGCGGAGGACCTGGACGGTACGGAGGAGTCCCGGGCGCTTTTGGAGGCCCTGGCGGGGCGCGAGGGCGTGGAGCTTAAGTATTTGGACCCCGGGCGGGGGCGGACGGCGCTTCTCACCGGGGAGATAGAGGGGGTCGTGACCGTGGGCGAGGGGTACGGCAGGGCCCTCGCGGACGGGGAGGACACGCCCCTGGAGTACACGCCCGCGCCGGGGGCAGTTTCCGGCGACGGGGCGCGGGAGATCCTCGCCGGGACGGCGATGGCGCGGCTGCGGCGGACGCAGGCGCCGGGCCGGGCGGCGGAGCTTCTGGGTAGGGAGCTCGAGGACGGGGAAATCTCCGTGCTGGAGGAGGAGATCGACCGGGCGGAGGGGACGCTGCCGGAGCTTTACCACATCGGCTGGTCCGCGGGCTCCGGGCCGGCGGACCCCTTTGCGCCGGGGCCGATGAGCTTTGCGGCGCTGGCGTCGCTGCTCACGGTGCTGACCGCCAGCGCGGTGCTGGGGTCGGCTGAGGCGAGATGCGCGTCCCGCAGGATGCGGTCGCTGCGCCGGGGACGGGCGCTGGACGGGCTGTCGGAGCTTTTGGCGCTGACGGTGCTGGCCGCGGCGGCGTCCGGGACGGTGCTGGCGGTGTGCGCCATCGCGCCGGGGGCGCCCATGCCGGGGGCATTCCGGGCGGTGATGACGGCGGCGGGGGCGTCGCTGCTGTTCGCGGCGCTGTCGGCGCTGCTGGCATCCCTTGGGGCGGACTGCCGGGTGGATGCCCTCGCGCCGATGACGGCGGTGCTGCTGTGCCTTATAGGCGGGTGCTTCGTGGACTTCACGGGACTTGGCGGGGCGCTGGCGGGGGCGGCGCTTATATCTCCGCCGGGGCTTGCCGCCAGGGCGTTTTCCGAGGGAGGATGGTTCCTCGCGGCGCTGTGGGTCGAGGCGGCGGGATTCTCCGCCCTCGCCCTTTGGAGAAAGGCGGGGTAAGGACGCAAAACCGCCGAGGTCTGCCGGGCAGGGCAAAAGGCGAAAAAAGTGACCGGAATCGAGATTCCGGTCACTTTTTTACGGGTTATTATTTATTTGTGTGCCGATGGGGGACAGAAAAAACAGCGCCGGAGTACGGCGCTGTTTTCCTGTCCTTTTAGTGAGCCATGGAGTTGAGCTTGACATCCAGAGCGCTCTTTTTGTGAGCGGCGTTGTTCTTGTGGATGAGTCCCTTTGAAGCCGCCTTGTCAACGGTCTTAACGGCAACTTTATAGGCAGTCTCGGCTTCCTCGCGGCTTCCGTTTTCAACCGCGGCATCGAACTTCTTAAGAACGGTCTTGAGCTCCGACTTGTCCGACTTGTTCCGTAAATTGCGAACTTTTCCGATAAGCACGCGCTTTTTCGCGGATTTAATGTTGGGCATTCACTGGCCACCTCCTCCTATAAAGTCACGTCTAACCGTGCGGAATGATATTTTAACACGTCTTGCCCAAATTGGCAAGAGTTTTTTTCGTTTTTTTATATAAAAACCGCACTTTTTTTCTCCTTGTGGGAATACTACCTGCAATACACAATATATGGGGGTCAAACTATGCTCTCAAGGCGCTCGGACCTGGCGATGGAGGCCAGGAAAATCTGGTCGGAGGACAATGCCCGGGAGCTTCCCGGGGTGACGGAGCGATCCCGGGTGAGGTCCGGCTTTAAGGTTGTGACCGTGGAGGTCACGGGTGAGGAGGCAGCTCGGGAGTTATGTAAACCAATCGGCCGATATGTGACAGTGGAGCTCCAGCGGTTTTTGCGGCGGGAGGACGACTCCTTCCGAGACGGGGCGCAGGTGCTGGCGGATGTCCTTAAGGAGCTTTTGGGCGATGTGCGGGGGACGGTGCTCGTGGCGGGGCTGGGAAACCCTGCCATAACGCCGGATGCCGTGGGGCATCTTGTGGTGAAGAGCACTCTGGTGACCCGGCATTTGCGGGAGCGTATGCCGGAGGAGTTCAGGTCCTTCGGCTCTGTTGCGGCTCTTGAGCCCGGGGTCCTGGGCACCACGGGGGTGGAGAGCGTGGATGTCGTGGGGGCGGTGGTCCGGGAGATCCGGCCGGCGGCGGTCATCGCCGTGGACGCGCTGGCGTCGCGGAGCATGGACCGGGTCTGCCGCACGGTGCAGATCTCCGACTCCGGCATTGTGCCCGGGTCCGGTGTAGGCAATGCCCGGGGGGCGCTGTCCCGGGGGACGCTGGGAGTCCCGGTTATCGCCATCGGCGTGCCCACGGTGGTGGATGCGGCGACGCTGGCGATGGACCTTGCCCGGGAGGCGGGGTCGGAGCTGGATGCCGGGGCGCTGCGGGAGCACTCGGGGCAGATGATCGTAACGCCGAAGGAGATCGATTCAAGTGTTGCCGCCATATCGAGGCTGATGGCGTATGGGATCAATCTTGCCATGCATCAGGGGATCACCGTAGAGGACATAGATGTTTTTCTCGGGTGAGTCCACCCGGAGGGGCAGGTCCCCGAAGGGGACCGGGGAAGCCCGCCGTCAGGCGTGGGTGAGTCCACCGAAGGTGGACGGGGGGCCGTCTGATAAGACGGGTTTTTCTGCCCGGAGGGCGGAGGGTTTTGTCCACCTTGGGAGGTGGACGGGGCATGTTCGTTTTCTCTCTTTTGACCCGTCAAAAGAGAG
>CANRIU010000043.1 GCA_947630755.1 uncultured Oscillospiraceae bacterium
GGGCGAAGGCGTACATGGGGAAGATGCACCACCTTGTGCCCTGACGGTGGTGCTCGATGTAGCGGATGCGGTAGAGGACCGGGTCGCGCATGTTGAAGTTGCCGGAGGCAAGGTCGATCTTCGCCCGGAGGGTGTACTTTCCCTCGGGAAACTCCCCGGCCCTCATCCTGCGGAAGAGGTCCAGACTTTCCTCGATGGGCCTGTCCCGCCAGGGGGAGCGGGCGGGGGTGTTCGTGTCGCCGCGGTAGTCGCGAAATTCCTCCGGCGTCAGCTCACAGACGTATGCAAGGCCCTTTTTTATAAGGCCCTCAGCCAGCTCGTAGGTTTTCTCAAAGTAGTCGGAGCCGTAGAAGAAGCGGTCGTCCCAGTCAAAGCCCAGCCAGTGGATGTCCTCCTTGATGGCGTCGACGTACTCGGTGTCCTCCTTTGCGGGGTTCGTGTCGTCCATGCGAAGATTGCATATGCCGCCGAAGCGCTCCGCCGTGCCGAAGTCTATGCACAGGGCCTTGCAGTGGCCTATGTGCAGGTAGCCGTTGGGCTCCGGCGGGAAGCGGGTGTGGACCTGCCTGCCCTCAAACCGACCGCCGGGGGCGATGTCCTCAAGGACCGCCGCCTCGATAAAGTTTTTGCTCTCAATTTCAGCCATAGCTGTCACCCTTTCAATGTCCAATGGACCAATTATAGCAAAAAACCCGGCAAAGTCAATAGAGGCGTTGATATAAGGGCATCCCGGGCGGGCGCGGCGGAGCTCCGGCGCATAGAATGTGGCAGCGCCATAAAAAAGGAGAGGAACAGTCTGTGGATTTGACATTATCCGGCCTTGCGGAGGGTGAGCGGGGCATTATATACGAGCTTGAGGGCGGGAGCGCCCGGGATAGGCTTATGGACCTGGGCTTTACCCCGGGAGCGCAGGTGATGTGCCTGTTCTCCGCCCCCTCCGGGGAGCCGAGGGCGTATCTCATACGCGGGGCGGTGATAGCTCTGCGGCGGCGGGACGCCGGGAGCATACGCCTGCGCCGGGACGGGGAGGACAGGGTATGGGCCTGACGTACACCTCAACGGGCGCCGGAGCCCGGCTCTCAGCCGCCCCGGAATCCAGGGCGCAGGTGAGGGCGGCGCTGGCGGGGAACCCGAATGTGGGCAAGAGCACAGTATTTAACGGCCTGACGGGCCTTCACCAGCACACGGGCAACTGGTCCGGGAAGACCGTGACCTCCGCCGCGGGGACCTACGAGTACGAGGGACGGCGCTATGCGCTGACGGACATACCCGGGGCCTACTCCCTGCGGGCGGCATCGGCGGAGGAGGCGGCGGCCCGGGACTTCATACTCTTCGGCGGGGCGGACCTCATCGTGGTGGTCTGCGACGCCGGGGCGCTGGAGAGGAATCTGAGCCTCGCCCTCCAGATAATGGAGGTGACGCCCAGGGTCATTCTGGCGGTGAACATGATGGACGAGGCGAAAAAGCGGGGCATCGTGGTGGACACCGCACGGCTCTCCGCCGCCCTCGGCGTCCCGGTGGTGCCCATGGCTGCCCGCCGGGGCAGGGGCTTTGAGGAGCTGCGCTGCGCCATCGCGGACTTCAGGCCGCCGGAGTACGCATATGTCACACGCTTCTCCGAGACGGTGGAGAGGGCGGTGAACATACTTGAGATGCCGCTTTTCAACGCCCTGGAGGGGATGTGCGATCCGCGCTTTGCGGCGCTGCGGCTTTTGGAGGGGGATAAAGCCACCCTCATGGCCATTGAGGAGCATCTGGGCCGGCCCCTTGCGGAGCTTCCCGGTGTGGGAGAGGCCCTTGAGCGGGCGAGGGAGGCTTTGGCGGGCTCCGGACTTGGGGAGGAGGACGTGAAGGCCGAGCTCATAACAGGGCTTTATAAGGCCAGCGAGAGCATAGTCGCCGGGGCCGTAACGGGCCGGGGCGGCTACGACGCCGGGCAACTTCGCGTCGACAGGCTCCTCACCCGGCGGAAAACGGCCCTGCCGCTGATGCTCGCGACCCTCGCCCTCGTGTTTTACATCACCGTCGCCGGGGCCAACGCCCCATCGGATGCGCTCCACGCCCTATTCGAGTGGGCGGGGGCGCGGCTGGACGGGGCGCTTATGGCGGCGCACGCCCCGGATGTGCTCCGGGATGCCATTGTCGCCGGGGTGTGGAGGGTGCTGGGGTACGTCATAAGCGTGATGCTGCCGCCCATGGCGATATTCTTCCCAATGTTTACGCTGCTGGAGGACCTGGGGTATCTGCCGAGAGTCGCCTTCAATCTGGACGCCTGCTTTCGCCGGGCGGGGGCCTGCGGGAAGCAGTGCCTGACCATGGCCATGGGCTTCGGCTGCAACGCCGCCGGGGTGGTGGGGTGCAGGATAATCGACTCAAGACGCGAGCGGCTCATTGCCGTGCTCACAAACTCCCTTGTGCCCTGCAACGGGCGGTTCCCAATTCTTATTGCCCTCATAACCATGTTCCTTGTGACGGCGGAGGGGGTCTGGGGGCACATCCTGTCCGCCGCGGCCCTCACGGGCTTCATACTTCTCGGCGTGGGGGCGACGCTGACGCTGTCGGCGATTTTGAGCGGGACGCTCCTCAGAGGGGAGCCCAGCTCGCCGACGCTGGAGCTTCCGCCCTTCCGCAGGCCGAAGATAGGGGAGGTGATAGTCCGCTCCGCCCTTGACAGGACGCTGTTCGTCCTGGGGAGGGCCGCCGCCGCGGCGGCCCCGGCGGGGCTTATCATATGGCTCGCCGCCAATATACCCGCCCCGGGCGGGACGGTGCTCACCGCCATAACCGGGGCGCTGGACCCGGCGGGGAGGGCGCTGGGCATGGACGGGGTGATACTCACCGCATTCATACTCGGCCTTCCCGCCAACGAGACGGTGATACCCATCATGATAATGGCCTACGCCGCCAGCGGGACATTTCAGGGCATGGAGAGCACGGCGCAGCTCCACGCGCTCCTCGCCGCCAACGGCTGGACCTGGGTGACGGCGGTGTGCACGGGCATATTCACGGTGCTCCACTGGCCCTGTGCCACGACGCTCCTCACCATAAAAAAGGAGACGGGGAGCGCGGGCTGGGCGGCGCTGGCGGCGCTGCTGCCCACTGTCATGGGGGCGGCCCTGTGCGCGCTCATCGCCGCCGGGGCGAGGCTGCTGGGCTGAAGCTCCGGGCGGGCTTTGCAAAAAACTGCCGAAAAAGGCCGCGGGGCCTTTTTCGGCAGGATGGATGGGTGCTGTGATGGGTTTTCAGGCGCGCTCGATGCTCTCAAGCACGGCGTCCAGCATATTCGTCTCTATGCCCTCGATGTCCCCCGCGTCGGAGGCGCGGGCGATGTCAGGGTCAATGGGCAGGCGCGCCGTGACGGAGATGCCGTGGCGGGCGGCGAGCTCCTCAAGGCGGCTCTCGCCGTATATAAAGTGGCGCTTTCCGCAGTCCGGGCACTCAAAGTAGGACATGTTCTCCACAACGCCGAGGACGGGCACGCCCATCATCTCCGCCATCTTCACGGCCTTCTCCACAATGACGCCCACCAGCTCCTGGGGGGAGGTGACGATGACGATGCCGTTCACGGGGAGGGACTGGAATACCGTCAGGGGCACGTCCCCGGTTCCGGGGGGCATGTCCACGAAGAGGTAGTCCACGTCGCCCCACCAGACCTCCTTCCAGAACTGCTGGATCACGCCGCCGATTATGGGCCCGCGCCAGAGCACCGGGTCCGTGGGGTCGTCAAGGAGCAGGTTCATGCTCATAAGCTTTATGCCGGAGCGGGTCTCGGCGGGGACGATGCCCTCCTCCACGCCCATGGCGCGCTCGCTGACACCGAAGGCTTTGGGGATGGAGGGGCCGGTGATGTCGGCGTCCATGATGGCGACGCTGCCACCCCGGCGGCGCATGGCGCAGGCGAGCATACTCGTCACCATGCTCTTTCCGACGCCGCCCTTGCCGGAGACTACGGCTATGACCTTTTTAACCGAGGATGAGGGATTTCCGGCAACACGCAGATCTTCCTTCGTCTGCTGGGCCTTGTCCCTGCTGGCACACGCCGCCCCGCAGGTGGAGCAGTCGTGGGTGCATTCTTCGCTCAAGATGATTCCTCCCTTGATTTTGAATATGAATAAAAATAATATAACCCTTTTTGCCGCTTTAGTCAATCCGCAGGGACAAAAAATCGGGCGCCCGGAGCGGGCATGGGCGAAAACGCGGGATCTGCAATACGATTTTTTGGCGCGTCAGACCCGACGAGGGGGCTGAACGGGGCAAAATACCGGATATAAACACATTATGTCGACCGATTGAGGGCAATATTCGGAAATCACTGTTGCAAAAATCGGGCGGTAATGTTATAATTGGTAAGGTTTATAAATTTTTTTGGCTTATCCGTGTATTTGACCGGGCACAGGGCGCAAAATAAGAGCGGATGGGCCGACACTCCCAAACAAAAGGAATTATCAGGAAGGTGAGCCTTTGACAAAGTATATTATCAAAGGTGGAAGACCGCTTCACGGCGAGATAGAAATCAGCGGCGCGAAAAACGCCGCCGTGGCAATAATCCCCGCCGCAATGCTTGTGGATGGGGTCTGCCGCATTGAGAACATCCCGCAGATCTCGGACGTGACCATGCTGCTGAACATTATAAAGCGCATGGGCGCGCGGATACGCACCGTGGATCGGCATACCATGGACATCGACTGCTCCGGCATACGCCGGGCGCGGGCGGACTTTGACATCATGACGCGCATACGCGCAAGCTACTACCTCATCGGCGCTCTTCTGGGGCGGTATGGCGAGGCGATAGTCGCCATGCCCGGGGGCTGCAACTTCGGCTCCGTCAGGCCCATAGACCAGCACGGCAAGGGCTTTATAGCCATGGGCGCCGAGGTGGAGGTCAAAAACGGCCTTGTTGTGGCGAGGGCGGCGGACGGCTGGCTCCACGGGGCGGACATCTACCTTGACGTGGCCAGCGTGGGCGCGACCATAAACATAATGCTCGCCGCGGTTTTCGCCCGGGGCGTCACGAGGATAGAGAACGTGGCCCGGGAGCCCCACATTGTCGACGTGGCGAACTTCTTGAACGCCATGGGCGCGGACATCCGGGGCGCGGGCACCAACGTCATAAAGATACGGGGCGTAAACCGCCTCTCCGGCGGGTCCTACGCGCTCATCCCCGACCAGATAGAGGCGGGGACGTATATGGCGGCTGTCGCCGGAACGGGCGGGAGCCTGCTCCTGAAAAATGTCATCCCAAAGCACATGGACTGCATCACGGGAAAGCTTGAGGAGATGGGCGTCAGCGTCCGGGAGGGCGAGGACAGTATGCTGGTGTCCCGGACAGGGCCCCTGCACAGGATATTTTTAAAGACCCTGCCCTATCCCGGCTTCCCCACGGATATGCAGCCGCAGATGGCGACGGTGCTGTGCCTTGCCCAGGGGACGAGCACCATAACCGAGGGCATATGGGACACGCGCTACAAGTATGTGGGCGAGCTTTTGAAGATGGGCGCCAACATAACCGTTGACGGGCGCAAGGCGATAATCGAGGGCGTGGAGCGGCTCACCGGAGCCAGCGTCAAGGCCTGGGACCTGCGGGCCGGGGCGGCAATGGTGATAGCGGGGCTGTGCGCCCAGGGCGTCACCGAGGTGGAGAATGTCCACTACATCGAGCGGGGCTATGAGGACCTGGTGGAGAAGCTCCGGTCCGTGGGCGCCGACATCGAGAGCGTGGACATACCCGAGGAGGGCGACGGGGAGATAATCAAGATAGGCTGAAAAAGGCCGACACCGGGGGCATAATATGCCCCCAATACTTTATAATTTTATTTATAATTATAATAAAAATGGATGTTTCACTTATCTGCGTCGGAAAGCTCAGAGAGAGCTTTTATAAAGACGCCTGCGCGGAGTACATAAAGCGCCTCGGGGCGTACTGCAAAATATCGGTGACGGAGATGCCCGAGGAGCGAAAGGGCGACAGCCCCTCCGAGGGGGAGAAGCGCGCCTGCCTTGAGCGGGAGGCGGACCTTATCATGAGGGCCGTGCCCCGGGGCGCGGCACTGACAGCGCTGTGCATCGAGGGAAGGCAGATGAGCTCTGAGGAGCTTGCCCGGACCATGGAGGGGCTTATGGCCTCTTCATCGAAGCTGTGCTTTGTCATCGGCGGCTCCGACGGGCTGTCGGAGCGGGTGAAGGCGGCCTCGCGGCTGAGGCTGAGCATGTCGCCGATGACGTTTCCCCACCACCTGGCAAGGGTCATGGTGCTGGAGCAGCTGTACCGGGGCTTTTCAATAATAAACAACGGAAAATACCACAAGTGAGGCGATATTATGGGCGACTGGTCCTTTGAGCGGGAAAAGGGCGTAACCGGAGTCTGGCCCAGGGACGCCAGGGGGGAATTTGAGGCCCCGGCGTTTCTGGAGCACATATTCGGCAGCGAGACGGAGCTTGCCCTCCGGCGCAATATGCTCCTTGCCTACGGCGTGCCAACCGTGTGCCGCTACCCCGGGGAGGGAGTCTTGGGCAAGGTGGTCCTTGGGACCTCCGGCTTCGGCATGGATATTTTCGTCCCGGAGAGTATGCTCCAGGACGCGAAAAATATTATTTCACCAGCAGAAAACGACATATTAATGGAGGAGGAAAATACAAATGAGTTATCGTGAAGCATATGAGAAGTGGCTCGCCTCTCCGGCGCTCTCCGAGGAGGAGCGGGCGGAGCTTCAGTCCGTCGCCGGGGACGAGAAGGAGATAGAGTCCCGTTTCGCCGCACAGCTTGAGTTCGGCACCGCGGGCCTTCGCGGGACCATGGCGGTGGGCCTTAACCGCATGAACGTCCACGTCATTCGTCACACCACTCAGGCCTTTGCCGAGGTCATTTTGGCGGAGGGCGAGGAGGCGTGCAGGCGCGGCGTCGCAGTGTGCTACGACTGCCGGAATAACTCCGAGACATTTGCCCGGGAGGCCGCGAAGGTCATGGCCGCCAACGGGATCTTTGTCAGGCTCTTTGACGACATGCGCCCCACCCCGGAGCTTTCTTTTGCCATTCGGGAGTACAAGTGCATCGCCGGAATAAATATCACCGCCTCCCACAACCCCAAGGAGTACAACGGCTACAAGGTCTACTGGGAGGACGGCGCACAGCTGCCCCCCAAGCACGCAGACGAGGTGGCCGCCAAGATGGCGAAGCTGGACGTATTTGACTGTGTCAAGACCATGGACTACGACGCCGCCGTTAAAGAGGGGAAGATCGTCCTCATGGGCCACGAGACGGACGAGGCGTTCCTCTCCCACGTCATGGCACAGCAGAATGACCCCAAGCTCATCGCCGGCGTTGCCGACAGCTTCAAGATGGTCTACACCCCCTTCCACGGCACGGGAATGAAGCTCATCCCCGAGGCGCTGCGCCGGATGGGCCTCAAAAAGGTCTACTGCGAGCCCCAGCAGATGATAAAGGACGGGGACTTCCCCACCGTGGTCTCCCCCAACCCCGAGAACCCCGAGGGCTTCTATCTGTGCATCGAGCTTGCCGACAAGGTGGGCGCGGACTTCATCTTAGGCTCCGACCCCGACGCGGACCGGGTGGGCATCATGGTCCGTGACCACGACGGGAAGTTCATCCCCTTCACCGGAAACCAGACCGGAGTGCTGCTTTTGGACTACATAATCGGTGCCAAGAGAAGAGCCGGGACCATGCCCGAGAAGCCCGTGGCACTCAAGTCCATAGTCTCCTCCGAGATGGCGAGGGCCGTGGCGGAGCGCAACGGCCTTCAGTTCTACGACACCTTCACCGGCTTTAAGTTCCTTGCCGAGAAGAAGAACGCCCTGGAGGAGTCCGGGGAGGGCAAGGTCATATTTTCCTTCGAGGAGTCCTACGGCTACATGTTCGGCGACTACGTCCGGGACAAGGACGCCGTCACCGCCTCCCTCATCATCTGCGAGATGGCGGCCTGGTACGCCTCTCAGGGCATAGCCCTGGTGGACGCGCTGGACGCCCTCTATGAGAAGTACGGCGCTTACATTGAGAAGACCCTGAACCTCGTCATGCCCGGCCTTGACGGCCAGAAGAAGATGAAGGCCCTGATGGACGGCCTGCGGGCCACTCCCCCCGCCGAGATCGCGGGCCAGAAGGTGAAGCTCTACCGGGACTACTCCGACGGCTCCGAGAGGGACGCCGTTACGGGGGAGACTACTACAATGGAGCTCTCCGGCTCCAACGTCCTCTCCTTCGTCCTCACCGACGGGACGGTTATTATCGTCCGCCCCTCCGGCACCGAGCCGAAGGTGAAGGTCTATGTCCTCTGCCGGGGCGAGAACATCCCCGAGGCCAGGGAGAAGACCGCGAGGTACGCCGACTGGGCCCTGGGACTGGGGAAATAAAAAGCGCGGGGCGGGTTTATGCCCATCTGCAAATAAGAAAGCCGGGGACGCCTTCACTGGAGGGCGTCCCCTTTAATACTATTCCCAGATAAAAATATCAATTTTTATCTGGGAAGGCCGTGCTACGCACAGCCCATTTAAGCGCTGGAAGCGCTTAAATGACGTCTCATACTAACCTTGCGCGCCTTCGGCGCTATAAAAAGTGCTTTGCACTTTTTAACAGGTTTTAGTATAAACAGGCAAAACCCCGCCCGGGCTCAGCGCCGGGGCGGGGTCTATGATTATTTATAATATATATGTATAACTTATATTGTCTCAATCTTGATCAGGTTCGTTCCGCCGCTCTTGCCTGTGGAGGCGCCGCCGGTTATGACGATGCGCTCGCCGGGCTTGATGGGGAAGGCCTTTTTCGCAAGCTGGGTCGCCATGTAGAAGAGCACGTCGGTGGAGTTATACTGCTCCGAAAGCGCCGGGGTGACGCCCCAGGAGAGGTTTAACTTGCGCCAGCTCTTCTCGTTGGTGGTGACGCCGAGAATATCCACGGGGCAGCGGAAACGGGACACCATGCGCACGGTCTTTCCGGAGAGGGAGCAGACGGCGATGGCCTTGGCGTCCACGTCGATGGCCATGCCGCAGGTGGCGTGGGATATGGCGTCGGCGGTGTTGTGCATGGGGAATTTGAAGGTGCGGAAATGCTCGCCGAAGTCTATGCCGCGCTCGGCCTCCTCGGCGATGCGGGACATGGTCTGCACCACAAGCACCGGGTGCTTGCCGGAGGCCGTCTCCCCGGAGAGCATGATGGCGGAGGTGCCGTCATAGACGGCGTTGGCCACGTCGGAGATCTCCGCACGGGTGGGACGGGGCTTCTCGATCATGGACTCCAGCATCTCGGTAGCGGTTATGACCATCTTGCCCAGAAGGCGGCATTTTGTGATGAGGTGCTTCTGGATGCCGGGGAGCTCCTCAAAGGGAATCTCCACGCCCAGGTCGCCGCGGGCGACCATGATGCCGTCGCACTCGGCGCATATCTCGTCGATGTTGTCGACTCCGGCGCGGTTCTCAATCTTCGCGATTATGTCGATGTCCTTCACGTTGTGCTCGGAGAGAAGGGCCTTGATGTCACGGATGTTCTGAGCCTCGGAGACGAAGGAGCAGGCGATGAAGTCCACGTCGTTCGCCACGCCGAAGAGTATGTCGGCCTTGTCCTGCTCACTGAGATAGACCTGCTTTAAGACCTTGCCGGGGAAGGCCATGGACTTGCGGTCGGAGAGGACGCCGCCCACCTCGACCACCGTCTGGACCTCCTTGTCAGTGGTGCCGGTGACGCGGAAGGTCATGAGGCCGTTGTTGAGAAGGATGATGTCGCCGGGGCGCATCTCCTGGGCAAGACCGGGGTAGCTGACGGAGACGCGCTCCTGGTCGCCGACTATATCCTCCGTGGTGAAGGTGAAGGTGTCACCCTCGGCAAGCTCTATCTTGCCGTGCTCGAAGGTGCGGATGCGGTACTCGGGGCCCTTTGTGTCAAGGAGTATGGCGATGGGCAGATTCAGCTTTTCCCGGACCTTCTTTATGAGGTCTATGGTCACCTGGTGGCTCTCATGGGTTCCGTGGGAGAAATTCAGACGCGCCACATTCATGCCGGCGAGGCACATCTTTGTGAGCGTTTCCTCGTTGGCGCAGGCGGGGCCGATGGTGCAGACGATCTTTGTTTTTCTCATGGGCTGGTTCCCTCCTAAGTGTTCTTTATTTTATTGTCAGGCGTTTTGACGCCAAATGCCCGCAATTACTTTTATTTTAGTAGCAATTCGCCCAAACGTCAAGGGAAATTTTATCATTTGATACTATTCCCGGATATAAATATCAATTTTTATCCGGGAAGGCTGTGCTGCGCACAGCCCATTTAAGCGCTTAAAGCGCTTAAATGACGTCTCATACAAAACCTGACGCGCCTTCGGCGCTATAAAAAGTGCAAAGCACTTTTTAACAGGTTTTAGTATGATTGGTAAAATTACGATTTCTCCGGCTCGTCCTCCGCGCGGCAGGCCGTGACGGCGGAAATCTCAAAGGCGGTCTTCTCCACGGGGGTGTCGCCCTCCAGCTTTATGTAGGTCCGGGACTGGAGGCGTCCGGAGACGCGGACCTCCTCCCCCACCCGCCAGAGGGCGGCCCTGCGGGCCACGGCGCCCCAGGCGATGCAGGGGATGTAGTCGCTGCGCCCGTAGGGGCGGCTGACCGCCAGCATAAGGTCGCTTATCTCCCGGCCCATGGGCGTGCGCCGGAGCGTCGGCTCCCGGCAGAGGGTCCCGGTGAGCTCCGCCCGGTTGTCAAAGTCCGAGTCCGTGAACTCAAGCTCCCTTGCCAGCACCGTTATCACAAGCCTCGGCCCCACGCCGGAGCGGTTATTGTAGGAGCGCACCTCCCCACGCACGAGAAGCCTCGGCGCGGGGCGCACCTGAAGCTCCGAGAGCTTCTCCTCCGGCACAAGGATATTTATGAGGTCGTCGGTCCCGGATAGCCGCTCCACCGCCAGCGGAAAGCGGTAAAAGGCGCAGGCCCTTGTGGTGTGCGAGGGCTCCGGCGGTCCCGCGAGGACCCCGCAAAGTGTTATTTTGTCGTTTGCTCTGTCCATAGCTCTTCTCCTCCCGCGCCCTTGGGCGGCTGTCGTGAGGTATGTATATGCACAGGAGCGGGAAAACAGAATAATAAATACTTAAGGTGACGGGAGTTGAACTTAACTTAAACTTAATACCATTGCACTTGAAATGGGCGTGCGGTCCTGCTATACTTTAGGCGTCCGGGGACGTATGCCCGGGAGCGGAAAAACACATCATATCCATAACGCGGACGGGACAACAGTCGCTATAATATTTCGGCAAAGAACAGACGGAGAGCTATGAGAGACAGACAGATAAAAGAGATAAAGGTCCACGGCAGGGGAAGCTTTTTCCTGCACCTTGCCGTGGGCGCGGTGATAGGCATAGGCGGGGTGCTCCCCGGGGTGTCCGGGGGAGTTATGGCGGTGAGCCTCGGGCTTTACCGGCCGATGATCGAGGCGGTGGGCGGATTTTTCAAGTCGCCGAAGCGCAATTTCCTCTACCTTCTGCCCATAGGCATCGGGGCGGCGCTGGGGTTCTTCCTGGGGACGGTGGTGCTCAGCGGAGTGATGGAGCGCTGGTACGATCAGGTCCTGTGGCTGTTTCTGGGGCTTGTGGCGGGCGGAGTGCCGGCGCTTATAAAGGAGGCCAACGAGCAGGGCTTTAAGTGGAGATACCTGCTGGCGACGGCAGCGGGCGCCGGGGCGGCGTCGGTGCTGCTGCTCCTTGACAGGTCCGGCGGCGGTCTGAAGGAGATTTTGGAGCTGGGCCCGGTGGAGGCGCTTCTCTCCGGGGGGATAGTTGCCGTGGGGACGGTGTTCCCCGGGGTGTCCACGGCGTTTGTGCTCATGTACCTTGGGTGGTACAGGGCGATGATGCGGGCCTTCGCCAGAATAGAGCTGGCGCCCATAATACTTGTGAGCCTGGGATTTCTCGGCGTCGCGGCCCTCACGATAAAGGCGGCGAGGTGGCTTTTTGACAGGTTCCACGGCTACGCATACTACGGGGTGCTGGGATTTCTGCTGGTGTCGGCGGGCCTCATTTTCCCGGGCTTCACCTCCGGGATAGGGCAGGCTGTGAGCATAGCTCTCGCGGCGGCGGGCGCCGCGGCGGCTTACGCGCTGGGGAAAATAAGCATATAGATCATCTTGGCGGAAAAGCCCTTCGGGCTTTTCCGCCAATGGAGAGCGTGCGGGGGATTTTTTCCGACGCACATGCCGCCGGAAAAATATCGAATGACAATATCGCATAAAGCATGACAACAGCATCAGCAGTGCGGCGGTAATCGGAAATCCAAAAGATAAGACAAAACGCCTGTTTCCGGCGGCTGGAATGTGTCAGTCGTATCGGAGACGGGCGTTTGATTTTGGCGGACTTACAGAGGCTTTTCGATTGTCGCTCACTTTGCACCCCAGCTATGGTATAGCTGCGCGCCTAAAGCGTCTGGCTTCCTGATTGCGGTTATCTAATTTAGAGTATCGCTTATCATGTGTTTCAGCGTTCCCGCGCCCAATAACAGGCTGACGGAGATCCCGCCCAACAAACCACAGTAAAAGTCCGGCAATAACGCATACCTCAGCATGATCATCACAAATACCGCCAGACAAAGTCCGATAATAAAAAGAGTTTCAATGTTACCAATGCAATGATTACACCTGCAAATTTTTTTGAAAAATTTTTTGCCCCAAAAGTGGCAAAAAAGCGGTTTTCGGTGTCACACAATTTCCGGATCCCCTGCCCGAAAATGGGAAAATGCCGGCTCCACCCCGCAAAATCTTTGATTTTGCGGGGGCCCAGGCGGGATGGTCAAAACCCTTATTGAGAGCGGAGGTACCCGTCATGCTTTATGCGGGGTTGACTGGTTTGAGTTTTTCGATAAGCTGCGGCGGGGGCGGGAGCCCCCGCCTTTTTTCGGGATTTTTCGGCAGAAACGGCGGGATTTTACACGCATTTAACATTTTTATGATTTTCATTTTAACCTTGATGGTGTATATTAGATAATAGAGAAATTGTGAGGGGGGCGGCGGCTTGATTTATCTGCTTGAGGACGACGAGAGCATCCGCGGCTTCGTGGAGTACGCCCTGGAGGGCTCCGGGCTGGAGACCCGGGGCTTTGAGAGGCCCTCGGAATTCTGGCGGGAGATGGACAGGGAGCTGCCGCAGCTCATACTGCTGGACATCATGCTTCCCGAGGAGGACGGGCTGGAGATACTCTCAAAGCTCCGCTCCCGGCGGGAGACACGGCGGCTGCCGGTGATAATGCTCACCGCACGGGGCACGGAGTACGACAAGGTTCTGGGGCTTGATGGCGGGGCGGACGACTATATAGCCAAGCCCTTCGGGATAATGGAGCTCATAAGCCGCGTCCGGGCGCTTTTGCGCAGGACGGAGCCCGACAGCGGCGGGGAGTATGTCCTCGGGGAGCTTCGGGTGTCCTCCGCCGCACACAGGGTGACGGCCTCGGGCGTGGAAGTGACGCTGACGAACAAGGAGTTTGAGCTTCTGGCGCTGCTCCTCTCAAAGCCGGGCACGGTTTTCACCCGGGACAGGATATTGAGGGACGTGTGGGGCGTGGAGTTTGACGGGGAGTCCAGAACTGTGGATGTGCACATCCGCTCCCTCCGGGTGAAGCTCGGCCGGTGCGGGGACATGATAAAGACGGTGCGGGGGATAGGATATAAGGCGGAGGAGAGCTGATGGGAAAGAGAATATTCTGGAGCATAATAATATCGGCGGCGGCGGGGCTGGCGCTGGCGGTGACGGCGTACCTTGGCGTGACGACGGGGGTGTTTATCGCCGCGGCGGCGGTGTTCGCCGCGGGGTCCGTGGCCTTTGCCCAGGCGGCGTCAAGGAGGATAGTCAAGCCCCTCAGGGACTTAAACCCCGACAGGCGGGCCGACGGGGGGACATACCGGGAGATCGGGCCCCTCATGGACAGAATAAACCGGCAGAATCAGCTCATTGACCTCCAGATGTCGGACCTCAAGCGCAGCCAGGAGGAGTTCCGGGTCATAACCGACAACATGGCGGAGGGCTTTGTGCTGGTGGACACGGACCTGAAGCTCATAAGCTACAACGCCAGCGCCAAGAAGCTGATGGGCGACGACGAGAGCGAGACCATGCAGATAATGGAGCGGGCCGCCAGGGCCGCCCTCTCCGGCAACCACTCCGAGCAGGAGGCGGAGCTGGACGGGCGGGTGTATCAGATACTGGCAAACCCGGTGGAGACGGACGGGACGATCCGGGGCGCGGTGCTGGTGAGCCTTGACATCACCGAGAAGGCCCGGCGGGAGGCCATGCGCCACGACTTCTCCTCCAACGTCTCCCACGAGCTCCGCACGCCTCTCACCTCCATTTACGGCATATCGGAGCTTATGGTCAACGGCATGGTGAAGCCGGAGGACGTGGCAGGCTTTGCAAGGAACATCCACGACGAGTCCGGGCGGCTCATTACGCTGATAAACGACATAATCAAGCTCTCGCAGCTGGACGAGGGGATATACGAGCCAGAGCGGGCGAACGTGGACCTGTACGAGGCGGCGAGGAGCGCCGTGGAGCGCCTTCGCCCGGTGGGGGCCTCCCGGGGGGTGGAGTTTGCGCTGACGGGGTCATCCTCCGTGGTGTACGGGCTGCCCTCGGTCATAGACGAGATGGTCTACAACCTGTGCGACAACGCGGTGAAGTACAACGTGGAGGGCGGCAGGGTGCTGGTGAACGTCTCGGAGCACAAGGGAAGGCCGATCATCTCCGTGTCCGATACGGGCATCGGCATCCCAAGCGAGCACATTGACCGGGTGTTCGAGCGGTTCTACCGGGTGGACAAGAGCCACTCCAGAAAGATAGGAGGCACGGGGCTGGGACTTAGCATCGTCAAGCACGGCGCGGCGGTCCACAACGCGGAGGTGTCCATAAAGAGCTCCCCGGGGCGGGGAACGGTGGTGACGATAACCTTCCCCAAGGGCGGGGACGAGAAAAAGGACGAAGGCGGGACAGAGAGATAAATGGACGGATTTGATATTTTCGACATAGTGACCCTGTTCGGCGGGCTGGCGATGTTCCTCTTCGGAATGAACCTGATGAGCTCGTCATTGGAGAAGCGGGCCGGAGGGCGCTTAAAGGCGCTGCTGTCCAACATAACCTCAAACCCCTTCAAGGGCTTCCTTCTGGGCGTGGGTGTTACGGCGCTTTTGCAGTCGAGCTCCGCGACCACGGTCATGGTGGTGGGCTTTGTAAACTCCGGGCTCATGACACTGGGCCAGTCGGTGAGCATTATCGTGGGCGCGAACCTGGGCGCCTCCATCACCCCCTGGCTTTTATCCCTGGCGGATGTGGAGGGCGGGAGCTTCTTTCTGGAGCTTTTCAAGATGACCACCATCACGCCGATAATGGCCTTCGCCGGGGCGATACTCTATATATTCCAGAAAAAGCCCGCAAAGCGCGACACGGGACTAATACTTCTGGGCTTCGCCATACTGATGTACGGCATGGAGGCCATGTCCGGGGCGGTGACGGGGCTGCGGGACGCGCCGGAGTTCGGGCGGATAATCTCCGTGCTGTCAAATCCCCTGGTCGGCGTGCTCGCGGGCACGGTGATAACGGCGGTGATACAGTCAAGCTCCGCGTCCATTGGTATCCTTCAGGCGCTGACCACCACGGGGAGCATCACCTACGGCACGGCCATCCCGGTAATAATGGGCCAGAACATCGGAACGTGCATCTCCGCCATACTCTCCTGCATCGGGGCGTCGAAAAACGCCAAGCGCGCGGCGGTGATACACCTGAGCTTCAACGTGCTTTCGACCATCGTTGTGCTGCCGATATACTATTTAATATATCACCTCTTTGATTTCAGCTTCGCGTCCCTGGCGGCGACGAGAGTGTCGATAGCAATGATAAACACGGTGTACAAGCTGGTGTCCATCGCGGTGCTGCTTCCGGTGCTGCGGTTTTTGGAGCCCATGAGCCACCTGATAATCCGCGACTCCTCCGAGGACGGTGAGGAGACGCTTCTGGACGAGCGCCTTCTCAAGTCGCCCTCCGTCGCGGTGGGGCGCTGCCGGGACGTCACGGTGATGATGGCGGAGATGGCGGCAAGGTCGATGCTGGACGCCTTCCGGGAGCTGTCCTCCTATGACGAGCAGCTGGCGGAGGACATAATGGAGTCGGAGGACAAGGTCGACTACTACGAGGACAAGCTGGGCACATACCTTGTCAAGCTCTCCGCGAGGAACCTCTCCACCGCGGACAACGCCCAGGCCACGAAGCTTCTGCACATGATCTCCGACTTTGAGCGAATATCCGACCACGCGGTGAATATCCTCAAATCCGCGGAGGAGATACACGAAAAGAAGCTCCAGTTCTCCTCCGACGCCATGCGGGAGCTCAACACCATGATCGATGCGGTGACGGAGATACTCAGCCTCGCACTGGCGTCCTTCCGGGACGACGACTTAAACTCCGCCATTATGGTGGAGCCGCTGGAGCAGGTGGTGGACAGTCTCAAGGACCGTATACGCCTGAACCACGTCAGGCGTATGCAGACGGGGGAGTGCACCATAGAGATGGGCTTCATCCTCACGGACCTTGTGACGAATCTGGAGAGGGTCTCCGACCACTGCTCCAACATCGCCGGGTACATCCTTGAGATGAGCGGCGACGACCAGAACATCGGCGTCCACGAGTTCCTCCACAACGTCCGCAGCGGCGAGGAGAAGGAGTTCAACGACTACTATGACTATTTCCGGGTGAAGTACCGTATGCCGGAGCACGTCGGGTGAGGGCGCCGGGCGCGGAAAATGAGGCAAAACAGTAAAAAAGGGCCGGATAATCCGGCCCTTTTTCTTCGAATCCACGATTTTTGAAATTATCTAAAAAATTTTAAAAAAATATGAATTTTTCTCTTGACATACACCGTCAATTTTGGTATTCTATCAAAGCGCCTGTGGGCGAGGTTTGTCCATGCGCGCACTGCGATGATCCGGGAGATTGCGCCCCAAGGCGGTAACTTCCGGGGAGTATGTCCGGTCGGAGCTGGAAGCTTTTCTAAACCGGCCGCGAGCCCAACAAAGTGGGTCGCGGACGGGAAGGAGGAGCGAAACCCGCGCCCGAACCGTGAGGCGAACGCCTTTGGCGGGCGCCGAGCGGTGAGGTAAAGCGGTTTCAGCGACGACGCAATCGGGCGGTCGAAGAATTACTGTGCTATTGACGATCAAAGCGTATATCGTCTGAGCGTAAAGTCGGCCGGTTTTATCCGGCGATTTTTGTGGGCGGAAGTGATACGCACGGATATGTGGACAGAAATTTTTCGCCGTACTACCAAGACTGTTTTTGGAGGAAAAAAGTATGGCAGCAGCAAAGAAAACCATCCGCATCAGACTCAAGGCCTACGACCATCAGCTCATCGACCAGACGGCTGAGAAGATCGTGGAGACCGCCAAAAGGACCGACGCCCGCGTCTCCGGCCCCATCCCCCTTCCCACCAAGAAGGAGGTCGTCACCATCCTGCGCTCCCCCCACGTCAATAAGGACAGCCGGGAGCAGTTCGAGCGCCGCACCCACAAGCGCCT
>CANRIU010000044.1 GCA_947630755.1 uncultured Oscillospiraceae bacterium
CTGTCCATATAGGACTCTCCTTCCGGGGCTATACCCCATTATATAAGTAACAGGCGGATCAGTAGATCAGCCTGTCCAAATACATTTTAGAATCCGCCCCGCCGGAAAAAATATTGAATTGAGAGTTATGAAAAACGAGTCCCAATTCGACGTTGTATTCCCGGTCAAAATCGTGAATAATTATCAACGGTATACAATTAAGCGCGGATGACAACTGTCCAGCAAATCGAAACGTTAAGGGGACACAAAATCATGGCAATACTTCATGGTACGGCGATAGGGAGAGAGGGGGTTCTCCCTGGCGTCTGCGTTGAAATCAAGAATGAGCAGTTTGAGACTTTATTTAAGACTGTCAGCGACGAGACTGGACTCTTCTCACTCTCCGTTCCGGATGGAATATACCCTTTTCTGACTGCCGTCCGGGAGTATGGCGACCGCTGTCTCGAATACTGGGCGCAGGACGTCCCAGCGCGGGGAGAATTGACGCTTGACATACATATTGACACGGTGGAGGTCTATGGACTGCACGCTTTTCATGTAAAAGGGGCGGCGAACGCTCTGACGGTCTATTTCCGTCCAATGAGTCTGCAGAAGTTTAAATCCGGCGCTCACGACATCGCGCCAGAGCTTGACAAACACAACATTACCGTATTGATAGATGGGCAGCAAAGTAAGATTTATACCCTCAACCGGGTGCAGGAGTATGTCGGCGAAGATGTTGGCCTGTTGACTGCATATCTGCTCCAGACTTCTGTTCCGCAGGACGCCGATGAATGGAAACGGGTGGACGTCACAGTACGCGACAATGACGGACGATTTGGCTGCGCCACGTTGTTTCGGTGAGCGGCAGCGTATTTTGCATGATCACCCGTCAGCAATTATGCCGGTGGGAATTTTATATACACACCGTTGGATGAATATTCACTCCGGCTACGGCTCAGATGCTCCGGGAACACAAAAGGAAATTAACAAAAACCGACAGGCGGGGCCTGTCGATTTTTGTTAAATATGGATCACAAATAATGTATTATACTTATTTTCCGTAAAATAAAGCACTATTTTTGTATAAAGAGGCAGGTGGCGGGCGGGGCGGAGGTGGACAAGCTACCATTCGGGGGGTATAATTGGGGCATGGAGGTGGGTCTTATGGAGCTTTCGGTCATTGCCCGGGTGAGGAGCGACTTCACCACAAAGTTCGCCGTGCCGCGGCAGGCGGGACTTGCGGAGAGCGTGCTGTCCCGGGTGGTATTTGAGCCGGAGTACGCAAACCCCGACGCCCTGCGGGGGCTGGAGGGCTTTTCCCACATTTGGCTCATCTGGGGATTTGACCGGGTGCGCCGGGAGGGCTGGTCCCCAACGGTGAGACCGCCGCGCCTTGGCGGGAACGAGCGCATGGGCGTATTTGCCACACGCTCGCCCTTCAGGCCGAACCCCCTGGGGCTCAGCGCCGTGAGGCTCCTTGCGGTGGAGCGCGGGGAGCTTATCATAGCGGGGGCGGACATGGCGGACATGACCCCGGTCTACGACATAAAGCCGTACCTGCCCTACGCGGATCTGCGGCCTGAGGCGGTGGGGGGCTATACGGACCTTCTGCCGGAGCGCCGGGTGGAGGTGAGCTTCCCGGAGGAGCTTCTCGAGAGGCTCCCGGAGGAGAAGCGGGCGGGGCTTCTGGAGGTACTGGCTCAGGACCCGCGGCCCTCCTATCAGGCGGACCCGGAGCGGGTCTACGGGTTTGAGTTCGGGGGGTATGAGATCAGATTCCGGGTCAGTGAGGGGACGCTGACCGTCACAGAGGTTTTGCCGATGTAAAGTCCCATAGGAAGAAATGACTGAAAACATTAGAAGATTGTCCGTTTTTTTGTGAGCACTTTTAGCGGGTTTTGTGTTATTATGAAATTACAATATAAATTGGAGGAAAACTCTATGATCTCACATGGCAAGGACATCAAGATTTTTTCCGGCAATTCCAACAGGACCCTGGCCGAGGCCATCTGCCGCAACATGGGCACCCGCCTTGGCGACATGACCGTGTCCCACTTCTCCGACGGGGAGGTTTCCCTCTCCCTCTACGAGACGGTGAGGGGCTCGGACGTGTTCCTCGTACAGTCCACCTGCGCGCCAGTAAACGACAACCTTATGGAGCTTCTGGTGATGATCGACGCCTGCCGCAGGGCATCCGCCGGACGCATCACCGCCGTCATGCCCTACTTCGGCTACGCCCGTCAGGACCGCAAGGCCAAGTCCCACGACCCCATCTCCGCAAAGCTCGTTGCCAACCTCATCACCTCCGCCGGAGCGGACCGTGTGCTGACCATGGACCTCCACGCCCCCCAGATCCAGGGCTTCTTTGACATTCCCGTAGACAATCTGGCGGGTGCGCCGATCTTCGCGGAGTATTACGCGAAGAAGTTCGGCGAGGGCAACCCTGGGGTCATGGTGGTGTCCCCCGACGTGGGCTCCGTCGCCAGGGCGAGAAACTTTGCCCACCGCCTGGGGCTCAACCTTGCCATCGTGGATAAACGCCGGGAGCGGGCCAACCAGTCCGAGGTCATGAACATCATCGGCTCCGTTGAGGGCATGGACGTCATCCTCTTTGACGACATGGTGGACACCGCGGGCTCCCTGTGCGGCGCCGCCAAGGCCCTGGTGGAGCTGGGCGGGGCGAAGAACGTCTACGCCTGCGCCTCCCACGCCGTCCTCTCCGGCCCCGCTATCCAGAGGATCAACGACAGCTGCATCCATGAGCTCGTCCTCCTTGACTCCATCCCGGAGATAGAGTCCAAGAAGAGCGACAAGATCAAGTTCCTCTCCATCGCCCCCATGTTTGCAGAGGCAATCGACAGGGTGTATGAGGAGGTCTCCATGTCCACCCTCTACAAATAATATGCTTTTTGCCAGAAAACCCTCGAGCATCGACTGGATAGTTGTCTTTTTGGGAAACCCCGGGGCTAAGTACGCCATGACCCGGCATAACGCGGGATTTCTCACCGCCGACGCCTTTGAAAAGGCCAATGGCCTGCGCCTGGACCGCTCGAAATTCCACGCCCTCACGGCGGTGTGGGAGCAGGGCGGGCAGAGGGTGCTTCTGATGAAGCCCCAGACATACATGAACCTCTCCGGGGACTCGGCCTCGGAGGCAATGCGGTTTTACAAGGTGCCCCTGGAGCGGGTCCTTGTCGTCTCCGACGATGTGCATCTGGACCTGGGCCGCATCCGGGTGCGCCCCTCCGGCTCCGCCGGCGGGCACAACGGCCTTCGCGACATAATCGCCAAGTGCGGCGGCGAGGGATTTCCCCGGATACGCATCGGCGTGGGCGCCGTCCCGCCGGAGCGGGAGCTTGTGGACTGGGTGCTCAGCGTCTTTCGCAACGAGGACGCGGAGACGATACTCAAGACCGCGTCCCGGGCAGCCGAGGCGGTGGAGTACCTGATAGTAAACGGACCCGATCGGGCGATGAATAAGTATAACGCAGTATAACCAAAAGCCGCCCGAGAGGCGGCTTTTGAGTGACAAAAAAGGCCCAAAGGGCTTTTTTGTCAAGGGTAAGCGTGCGGGCGGTTTTCTCTGAATTTTGCGAAGTTCAGAGAAAACTGCCCTGCTGCCGCCCTGCGCGCCGCCGCAGGCGGCACTTGGGCGGCAAAAGGGATTTTTTCCGACGTACATGCCGCCGGAAAAAATGTCGGATTTGAGTTTCTTGACAAACTGAAAGCCGCCCGAGGGGCGGCTTTTGAGTTATATTTTTTATCGCCCGGCTCGGCTTTCGGGCGATTTCTTTATTATCACTTGAAACGACATATTGACTATGATATAATAACCATATCTGTGACTTTATACGAAAGGAGGATGAAGCGGTGCCTATCGTACCGGACATATCCGGCAGCAAGCGCCTCGCCGTGCTTATCGACGCGGACAATGTCCCCCGGGGGACGCTGGGCGGGATAATGCAGGAGGTGGCAATCTACGGCACGCCCACCATAAAGCGCATCTACGGCGACTGGACGGGTCCGTATATCTCCGGCTGGAAGAACTCCCTTCTGGAGAACGCCGTGACCCCCATACAGCAGTACAGCTACACCACGGGGAAAAATGCCACGGACTCAGCCATGATAATCGACGCCATGGACATACTGTACAGTGAGCGCGTGGACGGCTTTGTGCTGGTGAGCTCCGATTCAGATTTCACGCGCCTCGCCATACGCCTGCGGGAGGCGGGGATGATGGTTATCGGCATAGGGGAGAAGAAGACGCCGTCGCCCTTTATTGCAGCCTGCGACAAGTTTATATACATCGAGGTAATAAAGCAGCACGACCTTCCCCAGGTGCAGCCCGCCCCGGAGGAGTCCCAGCCCCAGAAGGACAGAAAAAAGCAGTCCGTCCAGCCCCAGAAGGACGAGGGGCGCGTCCCAAAGAACATCGTCCGCCTCATTGCCCAGTCCGTGGCGGACCTCTCCGAGGGGGAGGACTACGTCTACATGGGGGAGCTGGGGAACCTTATAATGAAGAAGAAGCCGGACTTCGACTACCGGAATTACGGCTTCAAGTCCCTGTCCGCCCTCATCAAGTCCATAGGGCGTTTCGACGTGGACTTCCGCCAGACGGCGGACCCCAACGTAAAGCACCCCTATGTCCGGGACAAGGAGGCGTAGGGGGCATAGATGGAGCAAAAACGCAAAAAGCGTCACACCGGGCTTAAAATACTCCTGATTTTCGTCCTCATCGCCGTGGTGCTGGTGGTCGACAGCAACTTCCGGATAGTCACCGACGAGTTTATCCTCGGCAACAGCCGCCTTCCCGAGGGGGCGGAGGGGCTGAGGATAGTACACCTCTCCGACCTCCACGCCCGCAGGTTCGGGAGCGGCAACAGCCGCCTCGTCTCCGCCGTCAGGGACGCAGAGCCGGACATGATCTGCATCACCGGGGACATGGTGGACGGTCCGCGGGAGGAGCAGGAGGACTACGTCCGGGAGCTCATGGGGCAGTTGACCCAGATCGCCCCGGTGTACTTCGTCCCCGGCAACCACGAGTGGGCCGCCGGGTGGGCGAGGGAGCTGTTCACCATTTTGCGGGAGGAGGGCGTCACCGTCCTGCGCAACAGCTATGTCACCTTCGGGCGGGGCGGAGATTACATCGTCATTGCCGGCGTGGACGACCCCAACGGTCTCAGGGGGCAGAGCTCCCCGGAGAAGATGATGGAGGAGATACGCGCCGACCACGGCGACAGCTATGTGCTGCTGCTGGCCCACCGGGACACGGAGCTGGAGCTCTGGTCACAGCTGGGCTTTGACGCGGTGCTCTGCGGGCACGCCCACGGGGGGCTCATAAGGCTGCCCTTCACCGACGGGCTTGTTGCCCCGGCCCAGGGGCTGTTCCCCACCTGGACGGCGGGAATTTACACCCAGGGCGGGACACAGATGCTTGTCTCCCGGGGCTTTGCCGGGTCCCACGGGTGCCCACGGGTGTTCAACAACCCGGAGGTCGTGTCCATAACCCTCTCGCGGCAGTAGATTTTGTGAATTATTTCCCGGTTCCCGCATAGGATGATATGTATTATCTGTTGCGGGAGGTAAAAATATGGAGAAGAAGAACGAGCGCCCTGAGCCCAAGCCCGACATTGACGACCTCATCTTCGGGGAGGTAAAGCCGACGCACTCGGAGAGATAGAATCCTACTTTTGATATACGAAGGATTGAGTAAAATGATAGTTGAATACGAGGATTATAAGACTAAAATCGGCGCCCTCAAGCCCCAGCTTGAGACTATCCGCCGGGCGTTCAAGCTCGATGAGGTGGGCGCGGAGATTGACCGCCTCCAGGCGGAGAGCGAGGCCGACGGCTTCTGGAACGACCAGAACAACTCCCAGAAGGTCCTGAAGCGCCTGAAGCAGCTCAAAAACAAGCGGGAGAGCTTTGAAAAGCTCAGCAGCCGCTATGACGACCTTGTGACGCTGTGCGACATGGCAATCGAGGAGGACGACGTATCCCTTCTGCCGGAGCTGGAGAGCGAGTTTAATTCCTTCTCCGAGGACCTGGAGACAACGCGGCTTGCCACCATGCTCTCCGGGGAGTACGACAGCTCCAACGCCATTTTGAGCTTCCACGCCGGGGCCGGCGGCACCGAGGCCCAGGACTGGACGGAGATGCTCTACCGCATGTACACCCGCTGGGCGGAGCGCCACGGGTTTAAGTACACCATCCTTGACTATCTGGACGGCGAGGAGGCGGGCATAAAGTCCGCCACCATCAAGATAGACGGGGACAACGCCTACGGCTACCTAAAGAGCGAGAGCGGCATCCACCGCCTGGTCCGCGTCAGCCCCTTCGACGCCTCGGGCCGCCGCCACACGTCCTTTGCCGCCGTGGAGGTCATGCCGGAGATAACCGACGACAGTGAGATCGAGATCCGGGACGAGGACATCGAGATGCAGGTCTACCGCTCCTCCGGCGCCGGCGGGCAGAAGGTCAACAAAACCAGCTCCGCCGTCCGCCTCATTCACAAGCCCACGGGCATCGTCGTCTCCTGCCAGGTTGAGCGCAGCCAGTTCCAAAACAGGGACAGCTGCATGACCATGCTGAGAGCGCGCCTTGCGGAAATCAAGGAGCGGGAGCATCTGGAGAAGATCGAGGACATAAAGGGCGTACAGATGAAGATAGAGTGGGGCAGCCAGATACGCTCCTATGTTTTTATGCCCTACACCCTCGCCAAGGACCACCGCACGGGGTATGAAAACGGCAACATCACCGCCGTGATGGACGGGGACCTGGACGGGTTCATAAACGCTTACCTCGCCATGAAGGCGGAGGCGTGAGGCTGGCTCGAAATGCCTGCGGCATTTCGATGCAAAGGGGAAGGTGTTTTTCCGACGCACAAGCCGCCGAAAAATATTGAAATGGAGTTTTTTTGACAAAGCTATCCCCCGCCGGGAGTATCCGGCGGGGGTATGTTTTTTATGAGCCGAAGAGCTCCGCCCACTGGGCGAGGCACTCATCCACGGCGCCGGAGGCGTCAATTTTTTTAAGCCTCCTGATCTCCGCCAGCTTCTCCGGGGCGAAGTCGCGCTCGTCGGCAAGGTATCTGCGGCACAGCTCCGCGTAATCGGGGCTTGACTGCCTGTCCTCCCGGTCGAGGCAGCGCCGGAGCCTCTGCCCGTCGGGGAGGTCCAGATACACCACCTCAACGGCGCTCTCCCCGAAGGCGCGGATGAAGGACCCCGCCCCCTCAAGAGTGGATATTACAATGTAGTCAAGGCCATCCATCAGCGAGAAGCGGCGGGTGAAGTAGGTCCACAGGCCCTGAACGGTGTGGTACTCCCGCTTTTCTATGACCTGGCCGCGGCTCTCAAGGCCGCGAAGCTCCCCCTCGGTGACGAAAAAATAGTCCCTGCCGTTTATCTCCCCCTCCCGCATGGGGCGGGTGGTGCAGGGGATTATGGGCGTGAGCCGCCCGGGGCATCTTTTAAGTATCGCCTTGTAGAGGGTGTCCTTTCCGGAGCCGCTCTTGCCGACGATGCAGAATATCTTTCCCATTTTACTTCTTCCCTTCCGGCGGGTGTGATTAAAGCTATTTTACCACACCCGCCGGGATCCTTCAACCAAAAAAGCCCCGATATGCAAAAAGGAGGCGCTCTCGCGCCCCTTTTTTCAGCCTGTCAAAAAACTCAAATTCAATATTTTTTCCGGCGACATGCGCGTCGGAAAAAATACCTTTTGTCGCACAAGCGTGCGGCCCTTGGGCCGTGCGCGCAGGGCGACAGCAGGGTGATTTTCACTGAATTTCGCAAAATTCAGTGAAAATCACCCGCACGTTTCCCCTTGTCGGAAAAGCCCGCAGGGCTTTTTCGACAGTCTAAAAAGGAGGCGCCTTCGCGCCTCCTCTTTACATATGGTAAAATTTTTACAGTCCGAAATACCTGGCGGCGTTTTTGTAGCTTATGCCCTCGACGATCTTCTTGAGGGAGGAGTCGATGTTGGGGTACTCGCCGTTCTCCACCCAGCTGCCGATGAGGTTGCACATTATGCGGCGGAAGTAGTCGTGGCGGGCATAGGAGAGGAAGCTGCGGGAGTCGGTGAGCATTCCCACGAAGTTTCCGAGAAGCCCCAGATTTGCAAGGGAGCGCATCTGGTCCTCCATGCCGGACTTTGTGTCGTTGAACCACCAGGCGGAGCCGTGCTGGATCTTGCCGGGGACCTCGTCGGTCTGGAAGCAGCCGATGAGGGTGCCGATCTGCTCGTTGTCCGCGGGATTTAAGCTGTAGAGAATGGTCTTGGGGCACTCGCCGGTCTCATCCAGGGCCGCGAGGAAGTCGGCGATGTCGCCGCCGCAGGTGTTCTGGGCGATCATGTCCACGCCGGTGTCGGGGCCGAGGGCCTTGTAGATGCGGGTGTTCACGTTGCGCTTGCAGCTGTAGTGGAGCTGCATGCAGATGCCGAGACGGTGGTACTCACGGCCCAGGTGCATGAGTATGGCGGTCTGGTACTTCTCGGCCTCCTCAACGGTGATTTCCTCGCCGCCCATGACCTTTTTGAATATCTCGTTTACGCAGTGGGGGCAGGCGGGGCGGTAGGGGATGTAGTCAAGACCGTGGTCGCTGGCCCGGCAGCCGAGGGAGGCGAAGAACTCAAGGCGCTTTGTGAGGGCGGCGCAGACGTCCTCCACGGTGTCGAGGCTCTCCCTGCCGACGGATGCCGCGAGCTTGCCGATGTACTCGGCAAAGCCGGGCTTATTTATGTTGATGGCCTTGTCCGGGCGGAAGGAGGGGCAGACCTTGACCTTGATGGTGGGGTCGGCGGCGATCTTCTCGTGCCACTCAAGTGTGTCGATGGGGTCGTCGGTGGTGCCTATCATCGCCACGTTGGCCTTCTCGATTATCCCGCGGACGGTGAGGGAGGGGTCGTGCTGGAGCTTGTCGTTGACGAAATTCCAGCAGTCCTCCGCGTTCTCCACGGTGAGGGGCCTGGTGTAGCCGAAAAACTGGCGGAGCTCCAAGTTGCACCAGTGGTACATGGGGTTGCCGATGGCCATCTCCAGGGCTTCGACAAACTTCAAAAACCGCTCGTATCCGGGCCTGTGACCGGTGACATACTCCTCGGGAGTGCCGTTGGAGCGCATGACGCGCCACTTGTAGTGGTCGCCGAAATATGTCCCGTCCGGGTTCTCACCGCCAAGCCACACCTCAACGATGTCGTTGAAGCGGCGGTTCTCATATATCTCCCTGGGGGAGATGTGGCAGTGGTAGTCGACCAGTGGCTGGTGCTCGGCGTAGTCGTGGAAGAGGTGCTTTGCGGTCTCGGTCTCCAGGAGGAAGTCGCGGTCCATAAATTCTCTCATAGAAAATCAACTCCATTCATTAATCAAATATTTTTCCGGCGGCATGTACGTCGGAAAAATTACCTTTTGTCGCGCAAGTGTGCCGCCTCCGGCGGCGCGCGCAGGGCGACAGCAGGGAAATTTTCTTGAATTTCGCAAAATTCAAGAAAATTTCCCGCACGTTCCCCTTTGTCAAAAAGGGCAAAGCCCTTTTTGACAATTATCTTTTTATATCGTAATTCATGTTCATGAGGTTGCGGATGGACTCCACGTCGTCGGTGATGTTGCCGTCACCGTGGATGGTGTGCTTTATGACGGAGGAGGCCACGGCGAAGTTTACCATGTCCATGGGCTTGTAGCCCATCATCATGGCGTAGATGAGGCCGCTGGCGAAGGCGTCGCCGCCGCCCACGCGGTCAAGGATGTTGAAGGTGAAGAGCTTCGACTCAAAGGTGTGGCCCTGATACCACATATAGGCCATCAGGCTGTTCTCCGAGCCTGAGTGGGCGTAGCGGACATGGCGGGCGATGCACTTTATGTTGGGGTACGCCTTCACAAAGGCCTCGTTTATCTCGTCCTGCTCCTCCCAGCTGGGCTGGCGGGAGATGCCGTCCTTCACGTCGCCCTTGGAGTGGTCCTCGGGGTCGCGCCACAGGTGGTAGGGCTCCACGCCGAAGAGCACGTCCACATAGGGCAGGCACTTCGTGCAGTAGTCCCTCGCCTCGTCCCAGCTCCAGAGCAGGGAGCGGAAATTCCCGTCGAAGCTGACGGTCATGCCCCGCTCCTTCGCGGACTTCATGAGGGTGAGAATGAAATCTCCGCAGGAGGCAGACAGCGCCGGGGTGATGCCGGAGAGGTGCAGCCAGTCAAAGCCCTCCAGAAGGTAGTTTACGTCCACCTTTGAAAAGTCGTACTCCGATATTGCGGAGTGCTTCCTGTCGTAGGTGACCTTGCTGGGGCGGATCCCGTAGCCGGTCTCCAGATAATAGGTGCCGAGACGGTGGGTGGGGGTCTCCTCGGGGGTGGAGAGGATAACCGGGGTGCAGTGGACATCGTTGGACCTGAGCATCCTGACGGCGCTCTTGCCCAGAGAGTTGTTGGGCACCACGGAGAAGAAGGTGCTGTCCACGCCAAGGTTGGCAAGAGCCAGGGCGATGTTCGCCTCGGACCCGCCGTAGCTCGCCTCAAACTCGTTGGCGGCCCTTATTTTTTCGTAGTTTGGGGGAGTGAGGCGGAGCATGATCTCGCCAAAGGTGATGAACTTCTGTCCGCCACGGCTGTCCCTTGTCAGGGGATTGGAGTGCTCCATCTCATGCCCTCCTTACCGCTGTACGCGCCCGGAGGCGTCGCCTCCGGCGAGCTTCTCCACCTCCGCCACGGTGGCGAAGTTGTAGTCGCCCTCGATGGAGTGCTTCAGCGCGGAGGCCGCCACGGCGAACTCCACGGCGCTCTGGGTGTTGTGGCCGCTGAGAAGGGCGTAGATGAGCCCGCCGCCGAAGCTGTCGCCGCCGCCGATGCGGTCGATGATGTGGAGGTGATAGAGCTTGGAGAAGCAGTACTCGTCGTTCTTCACGTCGTAGAGCATGGCGCTCCAGTCATTGTCGAAGGCGCTCTTGGACTCACGCAGGGTGATGGCGACCTTCTCAAAGCCGAACTTCTCCGCAAGCTGCCTCGCCACGGACTTGTAGCCCTCCTTGTTGAGGGAGCCCGCGGTGATGTCGGTGTTCTCGGCCTCGATGCCGAACACATCCTTGGCGTCCTCCTCATTGGAGATGCACACGTCCACATACTGGCAAAGCTCAGTCATGGCGGCCCTCGCCTCGGCGCGGGTCCAGAGCTTGCCGCGGTAGTTTAAGTCGCAGGAGATTTTCACGCCCCGCTCCTTGGCGGCCTTGCAGGCCTCGAGGCAGGCGGTGACCATGTTGGGACCCAGGGCCGGGGTGATGCCGGTGAAGTGGAACCAGTCCGCGCCCTCGAAAATGTCATCCCAGTCAAACTCGGCGGGGTCCGCCTCCTGAATGGCGGAGTGGGCGCGGTCGTAGATGCACACGCTGGGGCGCTGGGAGGCGCCCTTCTCGTTGAAGTAGATGCCCACGCGGTCGCCGCCGCGGACGATCTTGCTGGTGTCCACGCCGTAGCGCCGGAGGGAGTTGACGGCTGCCTGCCCGATGGCGTGGGCGGGGAGCTTGGTCACATAGACGGCCTCGGCGCCGTAGTTTGCCAGGGACACGGCGACGTTTGCCTCGCCGCCGCCGAAGGTGAACTCCAGGTGGTCGGCCTGAACAAAACGCTCATAGTTGTAGGGCTGAAGGCGGATCATAAGCTCGCCGAAGGTTACGACTTTCATAAATTTCAATTTCTCCTTTTTTAATAGCATCGCAGATTTCACGTCCGCGGACGCGAATAAATTTAAATCAGATTTTCAGGGACATGCGCCCTGAAAATTTGCCCGCTTAGGTCCCCGGATGTGCGCCCGCAGGCGCCATTTCGGAGCGCAACCGCCCGTAGGGCGGCTCTTAGCGCGGAGATGTGTGCGGCCCCTTCGGGGCCGTGCGCGCAGGGGACCGACAAATCCCCATTGGCATCGGAAGGGCAACGCCCTTCCGAGCCAGTATGTTTATTTCTTCATTATGTGGATGGCGAAGCCGCCGACCTCCTCCTTGAGGTAGACGTTGGTGGTCTGCCCCTTGGCGTTGGTCTTGACGGAGGTCTCGTCGAACTCCACGCCCTGACGGCCCAGGTGGTACATGGCGCGGTCGACACTGTTGGCGCCGATGGCGATGTGCCCGTTCTTGCCGCGGCCGGGCTTCTTCATGCACTCAACGGCGGTGCCGGCGAAGTTGGAGCTGTTGCCCGCCTTGAAGGCGAACCCGAAGAGGGCGTCGAAGCGCCTGGCGACGGCCTCGGCCTCCGCCTCGTCGGCACAGTTGACGCCGACATGCATGAGCTGGAGCCCCAGCATGGTCTTGACGGCCTCACGGCAGATGGCGGTGATCTCATCCCAGCGCTCGCCCTCGATGAGGTCGGACTTCACCATCCAAGTGCCGCCGCAGGCCACGATCTGGTCGAAGGACAGGTAGTCCATCAGGTTCTTGGTGGTGACGCCGCCGGTGGGCATCCATTTGAGCTTCTTGTAGGGGCCGGCAAGGGCCTTTATCTTGGCGATGCCGCCGTTCTGCTCGGCGGGGAAGAACTTCACCACGTCCAGCCCCAGGGCCATGGCCTGCTCCATCTCGCCGCCGGTGGCGGTGCCGGGGAGCATGAGGGCGCCCTTACTAAGGCCGTACTTCACCATGTCGGGGTTGAAGCCGGGGGAGACGATGAACTTGCTGCCCGCGTCCAGGGCGCGGTCAAGCTGCTCGGGGGTGAGGACGGTGCCCGCGCCGATGAGCATCTCCGGGACCTCGGCGGCGATGGCGCGCATGGCGTCCTCGGCGGCGGCGGTGCGGAAGGTTATCTCCGCGGTGGGCAGGCCCCCGGCGACAAGGGCTTTAGCCAGAGGGACGGCCTTCTTGGCGTCCTCGATGGCGACGACCGGGACTATGCCGATGTTGGAAATGGTTTTTAAAATCTCATTCATGGTTGGTTCCCTCCTAAAATATTTTGTTGTGAGACGGCGCAGACCTTCGCGCCGAAATTTACCTGAATATAATTATAAGGTATTTCGCCGATAAGTCAAGCCAAAAGGCATGGACTTTCCGTCAAAAAAGCAAAAAGCAACGGATAAACGGCGGCATTTTTGGACTTTTAGAGCACCACGCCGTCCTTGAAAATGGAGATCTCCCTGAAGCCCTTCTTCTCGGCCCAGGTCTCTTTCCCGGAGGCAACCTTGAGCACCAGGTCCAGAAGGTCGTGGGCGGCCTCGTCGATGGTGCGCTCACCGTCAGCCACGACTCCGGCGTTGAAGTCTATCCAGGTGGACTTCTTCCGGGCCAGGGGCGTGTTCGTGGCCAGCTTCATGGTGGGGGCGGGGGCGCCGAAGGGCGTGCCCCGGCCCGTGGTGAAGAGGATGAGGTGCGCCCCCGCGGCGGTGAGGGCCGTGGCAGAGACGAGGTCGTTTCCGGGGCCGTAGAGCATATTGAGGCCCCGCGTCACAACCGGGTCGCCGTAGCCTATCACGTCCATTATGGGGGCGGAGCCGCCCTTCTGGACGCAGCCGCAGGACTTGTCCTCCAGAGTGGTGATGCCGCCCTGCTTGTTGCCGGGGCTGGGGTTATCGTAGACCACCTCGTTGTGGCGGATGAAGTAGTCCTTAAAGCCGTTTATCATGCTGACGGCCTTTTTGAACACCTCCTCATTGACGCACCTGTCCATGAGGAAGCCCTCGGCGCCGAACATCTCCGGGACCTCGGTGAGCACCGTGGAGCCGCCCATTGCCCCGAGAATGTCGGAAAATCTCCCCACCACGGGGTTGGCGGTGATGCCGGAGAGACCGTCGGAGCCTCCGCACTTCATGCCCACCACAAGCTCGCTCGCCGGGATGGGCTCGCGACTGAAGCTCCCGGCGTACTCCGCCAGCTCCTCAAGAAGGGGCCGGGCGGCGGTGAGCTCGTCCTCCACCTCCTGACAGGTGAGGAACTTAACCCTTCTGGGGTCATACTCCCCAAGCTCCGCCAGAAACTGCTCGTGGGTGAGGTTCTCACACCCCAGGGAGAGCACCAGCACGCCTCCCGCGTTGGGGTGGCGGGTGAGGGCGGCGAGGAGCTTTCTCGTCTGGGCGTGGTCGTGGCCCGTCTGGGAGCAGCCGAAGGGGTGAGTGAAGGTGTAAAGCCCGTCGACGGTGCCACGCACCAAGTCCTGATTATCCCGGACCAGCGCCTTTGCCACGTCGTTGACGCAGCCCACCGTGGGGATTATCCAAATCTCGTTTCGTATCGCCGCCCGGCCGTCGGCCCGGCGGTAGCCCATGAAGGTGGGGGCCTCCAGCCTCTCCGGGAAGTGGATGCTGGGGTTGTAGGTGTACTCCATCTCCCCCTCGAGGTTCGTGCGCATATTGTGGGTGTGTATCCACTCCCCGGCGGCGACGTCCGCCGTGGCGTGACCGATGGGGAAGCCGTATTTTATGACCTGATCGCCCTCGGCAAGGGCCTTTAAGGTCATTTTGTGGCCCTGGGGGATGTCCATGGCGGCGGCGACGGTATAGCCGTCGCCCTCAAATACCTCGCCCTTTGTTACGGGGCGCAGAGCCACCACCACGTTGTCCCGGGGATTTATATGTATAAAATCAGTCATATGTCACCTCATTTGAGCGCGTCGGCGTAGACGGCGAGCACGCCCTCGGAGCGGATCCGCTTCAGAAGCTCCACAACGGCGGCCTCGAAGCCGGGGACGGCGGTGAGGTCCTGACCCCACATCTGCTCGTTGGTCATGACGGCGTGGACCAGCGCAGCGTCATCGTCGCTTCTGTGCTCCCAGTAGAACTCCAGCGCCCAGCGGTCGTCGGAGCAGACGTACTCGTTGCCCTTCGGCCTTACGCAAACAAGGCCCCTGTCGTTGAGCTCCTTAATATTTGTGGAGTAGAAGGCGATGTAGGCGGCGAAGGAGGCAGTGAGGCATTTGGGAAGCTCTCCCCTGAGCTCGACATAGTCTAAGAAGCTGGGCATATTGCGGGCACGCCACTTGGAGGTGGAGTTTAAGCTGATGCTCATGAGCTCGTGGTTGACGAAGGGGTTATTGAAGCGGTCCTGCACCGCGGCGGCGAAGTCCGTCAGGTCCTTCTTATCTAAGGGCAGGGTGGGGATGACCTCGTCATAGAGCATCCTGTTCATGAAGCCCCGCACCGTGTCGTTCTCCATGCACTCCCGGACGATGTCGAAGCCCGCAAGATACGCGCCAAGCACAAATCCGGTGTGGGCGCCGTTCAAAATGCGGACCTTCCGCTTCTTGTAGGGAGTCACGTCGGGCACCACCGGGCAGTTGAGGCCCGCGCGCTTGAAGGGCAGCTTCTCCTCCAGCCACTCCGGGCCCTCGATGTTCCACACGCCGAAGACCTCGCCCACGTCGATGAGCTCGTCGTGGTAGCCGTTCTCAGCCTCGAGCCTCGCCACCTCGGCCTCGTCGCGGATGCGGCCCGGAACTATGCGGTCAACGAGAGTGGAGCAGAAGGTGCAGTCGTTGTTGACGTAGGACCGGAAACCCTCCTCCAGGCCCCACTGGTCGATGTACCGATTGACGCATTTGAGCAGCTCCTTGCCGTTATTGTCGATGAGCTCGCAGGAGAGTATCACAAGGCCGCTCCCGCCGGCCTGCCAGCGCTTATAGAGCACCTGAGTGAGCTTTCCGGGGAAGGAGGAGCAGGGCTCGTCGGCAAGCTCGCAGGCCGGGTCGTAGACTATGCCGGCCTCGGTGGTGTTGGAGACGACATACTCAAGGTCGGGGCTGACGGCCAGCTCCATCATCGCCTCGAAGCCATCCTTCTCATATGGGTTGAGGCACCTGGACACGGAGGAGATGACGCGCTTGCGGTCTATCTTCTCGCCCCCCTCGTTGCCACGGAGGTACAGGGTGTAGAGGCCCTCCTGCTCGTTCATGAGCCTCGTAAGGCCGGTGGCGATGGGCTGGATCAGCACGCACTTGCCGTTCCACCCCGCCCGCTCGTTGGAGACGTCGAACCAGTAGTTGACGAAGGCCCGAAGGAAGTTGCCCTCGCCAAACTGCATGACCTTCTCCGGGGCGCTCTCCAGTATGTACCCGGTGTAGCCGGAGCTCTTAAGTACCTGATAGTTTAACCTTTCCATAAGCCTTCATCCTCCAAAATACATAAAAATTTTTATAATGTTTGCCTATATCGGCCCAATTTACACAGCTTGATTATAGCAGATATGCACAAAAAATGCCACATAAATTTTGCCGTTTCCAAAAATTAATTATATCAGCATAGTTTTTTACAAAATATATCTCCTTTTGCGGTAAAACATTGCAAAAATTGCGGTATTTCCTGTTGACTTTTCCCCATCGGCGTTATATGATTAACGTATGAATAAATAATGAAATAATAAGCGAAAGGAGGGGGGTCGGATTGTCCCACGAGCCCTCTGCGTTTGATTTCAGGCAGACGATGAAGAGACCGGATTTTGAGCTCCAGTACAAGCGCGACGCCTATTTAAAAAAGGTGAAGCTCCACCACCACGATTTTTATGAGATATACTTCCTCATATCCGGCGACGTGACCTACACCATTGAAAGCAAGCTCTACAAGGTCTCGCCGGGGGACATACTTCTTATCTCCCCCCGGGAGCTCCACCAGCTCCACATAAAGACGGAGCGGGAGGTATACGAGCGCTACGTCCTCTGGGTAAACGCCAGGGCAATAGAGCGCCTCTCCACAAAATACACAAACCTCATGAGCTGCTTAGACCCCCGCTCACCGGGCTACCACAACCAGCTCCACATGTCCCCGGAGGACCAGAGGCGCATATTTGAGCTCATTGACCGCCTGTACGGGGAGCTCAGCGAGGGCGGCTTCGGGCGGGAGCTCATGCCGGAGTGCCTTTTGACCCAGCTTCTGGTGGAGATAAACCGCATTGCCGAGCGTGAGGGACCGCAGGAGGACAGCGCGCGCGCAAACGACGTTGTCAGCTCCGTGGTGGACTACATCTCCGACCACTATGGCGAGGAGCTGACGCTGGAGAGCCTCGCCGACCGATTTTTTGTCAGCAAGTATCATCTGAGCCACGAGTTTTCCCGGCTTGTCGGCACCAGCGTCCACAGGTATATTATGAAAAAACGTCTTTTAATGGCCCGGTCCCTCATGGCGCAGGGGGTGAAGCCCAGCCACGCCTGGGCCGAGTGCGGCTTCGGCGACTACACCGGCTTTTACCGGGCCTTCAAATCCGAGTACGGCGTCACGCCCAGGGAGTACGTCAGAAGCACGAGAGCGGCGGGATAAAAGCGAAAGTCAGGACCTCCGGCTAAGCCGGAGGCTTGATTAGGCCCTATAAGGGCCTTTTACCGGCAGGCGTCTCAAGAC
>CANRIU010000045.1 GCA_947630755.1 uncultured Oscillospiraceae bacterium
TGTGTTGCCCATTTTTACAGCTGCTCTTTATTCGAATTTTTTCGCGTTTGGGGTTGACTTTTTATTTGCAGGCTTTCTGTTGTTTTGACTGTCCCCGCGGATTTCTCTCGGGTGGTTTTTCCTATACTGCCTGTTGTATTCCCGGTCCTGTTCCCGGTGGGTCTCATGGTAGCGCCTGTTGCGCTCGTAGTTTCGCTTCAACACCTCCCTGTATTCCGGCGTCATGCCGTCCCGCTCTACCCGGAGCTTCTGCCGCAGTGTACTCAGCTGCATCGACAGGGCTGCCCGGCTGCTGCCGATTGCCTCGCCGATCTCATTCTGGCTCAGCCCCGCGATGGTGTACATCAGTATGTCCCTCTGGCGCGGGGATGCGGTTTCAAGGCACCTGTCGATAAGGTCCCGGTCCAGCACCGTCTTCTCCACGTCCTCCCGCCCCGGAATAAGCTCCTCCAGAAGCGAGCCGTCGCCGTTCAGGCACCGCTCGTCAAGGCTCATCGTGACCGTTCCGCCCCCGTGCTTTTCGTCGTGTTGGCGGCGCTTTTCCTTCCCGACAGCGTCTCTCATCCCGTAATAGAGTATGGCAATGGGAAGCGGCCCTGGCGTGGGGATGTCCGGTCTCCTTCGGTAGATATACTGGATGGTCTGCAGGTACCCTATTGCCGCCACGTCGTACCACTCCGCCGGATCCAGCCGAAAGCGGCACAAAAACCTGTCTATCTGCTCCGCATACCGCTCGGCGGATTCCCGCTCCTCCGGCGTCAGCGGCGAGAGCCTGTCCACTTTCTCCCCTCCCCTCATGCCGCCCCCGCCAGTCTGAGGCACAGGCAGGTCAATATGTATATCCCCGCCACCGCCCCGGCAAAGACCGCCGTCTCTATCCACTGCTCCAATGTCCATTTTCTCATTTGTACACCTCTCTTTTTACTCCGGCACTCCGCGGCCCGGCCGCGGGAGCCTGTCTCTGTCCTTCCCCTCCGCCACGGCAAAGGTCGCCCGCCCGGCGAAAAGAGTGTTGAAATATTTAAGCGCCAGTTCCGTCGCCGCCCGTTCCCGGTCCTCCGGCGGCAGGTCCTTAAATTCCACCAGCCCTCCCCGGTAGTGGACATATGACTTGACCGTTATCTTCTGCTTCCCTGCCATGCTTGTCACCCCTGCGCATTGATATGGGCTCACACTCCGCCCATATATGCTATTTACCTGCCCGCTCGTCCTATTCCGCCCCGGCGGCACCCCGGAATTTACTCTCGGCATCGTAAAGCCTCCCTGCTTCACATCCCCTCGCAAAGCCGCCGGAATCTCTCCCGCCCCTTTGGGGTGATCAGCGTCTGGGTCCCGGTCCAGTTGGTTTTCTCGTTGAAGGTCTCCTTGAGCTCAAATATCCCGTCGTTCTTCTCGGCGTAGGGCATCAGCCGCCCCCGCTTGTCCCGGTATATGTATCGCCTGTCCTGAAGGAATTTGATGAAAGCCCTCTCCTTCATGCCCAGCTGCTTGGCCGTCTCCCGGAAATTCGTCAGCAGATTCCGGTCCACCAGGGCGTCGAAGTAGTCCGCCTTGGGCTTGGCGATTTCCAGCCCCACCGTCAGGGCGGAGTTTTTCACCTCCAGCGCCCGGCGCTTGTCCTGCTCGGCTTTCAGCTGCTGGCAGAGCTGGATCATCACGTCCGGATTCAGAAGCGCCGCCTGCAGTGTCTCCGGCGTCATATACGCCCCGTGTTTCCGTATGGCCGGGATCACCTCGTCGGCGATTTTCGCCTGGAACCTCTCCGCCGCCTCATTCCTTGCCTTCATGGCGAGACGGTAGAAGACGTTCTCCGGGATGAAATCGGGTCTTCCCCCACTTGTGGGGGAAACGTCATGCCCACAAGTGGGCACGCCCAATTCAGAGAGATACTTATCAACTCTTTCCCAGCGGACAACCTCGTTTCCGCTTTCGGCGATTCTGGTGAACCCCAGCCCCCGGGCCACGGTCTCCAGCTTCAGGTATGCGGTCCCGTCCTGCTCATAGCAGTCGATCCCGCCGATGTTCATAATGTCGTTCATGTGGGTCGCCTTCCTTTCTTGAATCTTATGTAGTTTTATGCTATCCTGGGGTAAATTGCTGTGATAAGGGGTGCTAAAATGGACCAACAGTTAGAGTTTCTTAAAGCCATTGATTCTCTTGGGGGGATTACGAAATACATCCCATTGGCAGAAATACAAAAGATATATCCGGATTGCCCTGAGTACCGGATAATCAAGTTGACAGTGAATTCTGATTACTTCAACGATTCCGGCATGGGCGTTGATTCTGAATTTATGATTACTCCTGCCGGGCGTGAATATATCAGGATGCGGGAAAGCGAAAAACGTTCATCAGCTGTCGCTTTGATTACTCTGACCGTTTCCATCATTGCCGCCGTGGCGGCTGTGCTCCAGTTTTTTCTCTAAGAGCTCAATGTAGTCCCGGCACCAGGAGACAAGGGCCATATAGTGGCGCTCAGCCTCCTCATATCCGTTCAGATACTCATCGCTTGGCGCGGGGTTCTTAGGTGTAACAGTGCGGAGAAATCTTTTCATAGTGGTACCTTCCTTGTTTTGCTTTTTGTGAAATCATTCTTTTTCTAAAGCAATGACTTTATCAATGCCGCCAGCATGATCGCCCAGGTTAAGCCCCACGCCCACCACGGCACGCCGCCACGTCTTTTCTTTTTCATGGTCTTACCTCCCTCTTTCCTTCCTCTCGCTCATAAACTCCGCGACACTATATAGCTGAGCACCAGCGCCGCGACCGCAAGCGCCAAAATCGCCCATTGGATCACCTCGTAAGCCACGGGGTGATTCTCTTTTAACCTTTGCCACATCCCTTTCACTTCCCTTCTTGTTTTCCGCACCCCAATCTGCTAAAATGAACCCAATTTCACGCGTTTGGGGGCGCTGCAATGAAGTTGACCAACGAACAAGCCGTTTTCCTGGAAAAGTTTCTGCCAGGCCGCGTCTGGGAGTGGAGAAGGGTCCCCTCCGATGACACAGTTATTCACTTTTTGCAGGATGAAGGATTCATCCGGTCCCGCGAAGACCTTTGTGAAGGCATGATGTGCATCACGGAAAAGGGCAAACAGGCTCTATATGAGTTTTACGGCGATGCCCACAAGAATTCCAAAGACGAAGCCCAGCGCCGCTTCCAGAATAAGATTTCTGTAGCACAGATACTTGTGCCGCTTATAACCTTCATCCTGGGCCTCATAGTAGAGCATTTCAGCGGTTTTATCGGAAAGTTTCTTGAGCTCCTTTGGTAACGGGTCAAAGATCCTGTCCAGCAGCCTCACATCGTCACCTCGTCTTTCAGTATGATGATCGTGATGTCCTCTTCCGTCTTCCGCCGGTACTCCGGATTCCCCGCCATGATCTCGATGATCTCAGCGGCCTTTTCCCGCCCCTCGTCGGTGAGCCTTTCATAAGCCTGCGTGATCCGCCGCAGCGCCTCCCCGCCGGTCCGGGCGTCCTCCCCCACATCGGCCAGTGAATTGAATTCCTCCCCCAGTGCCTCAGCTATCCGCCTCAATGTCTCGATTTTCGGCTTTCGCAGATCATTCTCCCACTGGGCAACAGTTTGGTATGTAATTCCCAACTTCTCCCCAAGCTCCTTTTGGGTCAACCCGGCCCTCATACGGGCGGCTTTGATAATCTGTCCGGTGGTCTTGCGGACGGAGGTGCCGTCAAGAATCGCGCTTTTGGGGACCCCAAAATAATCCGCCATCCGCCGGACCGCCTCCATACGCGGGACCTTTAGATTGGCCTCCCATGTAGATACGGCCTTGTCTGTGACCCCGGCGATCTGCCCCAGCTCCGCTTGCGTCATCCCGTGGGATTCCCGCAAATGTCTGATGTTTTCGCCGATGGTCATCTCCCGGTCCTCCTGTTTCAGAATGTCCTCCACTGGGATTCCCAGCACATCCGTCAGCTTTTCAAACTGTTTCAAAGAGGGAGTCACCTCACCGGTTTCGTACTTGGATAGCGTCGCCCGGTTGACTCCCATCTTCTCCGCCAACTCTGTTTGCGTCATGTGCAATGACTTCCTTGTCTTCCTGATAATTTGGTAATTCATTGGACCTCTATCAATTTCCTCCTTTGACCGCCGTTACTTGCGTTTTACTCAAGCTCCGGTCCAAAAAAATCTGTTCCTTCTCCTGCACCGAAAGGTCCAGCAGTGAGGAGATTTTTTGTATCTCCTCCCGGGTAAAGTCGCTGATTCCGTTCATTTTCCTGTAAAACGTGGTCTCATTCATCTTCAGAGTCTCCGCGATGGTACGAACGGAAAACCCCATCTCGACGATTTTGCCCTTGAGCTTGTTCTTGTTGAACATCGGTTCACCCCCTATCTCTTGCGTTTTACGCAAGTATCATACCACTGGCAAAAATGGTTGTCAATACTTTTACGCAAGTTTTTAAAGATTTTTCGCCTTTTCACTTGCGTTTTCGCATGACTTGTGATATAGTAGTCATGAGGTGAGGAATAATGTTGGCAGGCGATTTCATTAAAATGCGAAGGATTCAGCTTGATTTAACTCAAAAGCAAGTGGCGGACGCCATTGGCGTCTCTGAAGGTACGGTCTCCCGGTGGGAGAGCGGCGACATCAACAATATGCGCCGTGACCGTATTTTTAGGCTTGCCCATATTTTACAGGTCCCACCGGTCAAGTTGTTACAGGATGAAATAGCTTCAGACGATGTGGAACCATTCTTTAGCGATAGGCAACACGTTTTCATAAGCGGTTTTGCGGGCTCCGGGAAATCCAGCGTTATTCAAAACCTAATCGCTAAATATAGCTCTCTTCTTGACCCCAATAGTGAGCTGGACCAGAACGGTCAAGTTTTCCAGCTCCTGACCGCCTATGATCACCTCAACGACGAGGGACAGGAAAAGCTTGTGGACTACGCCGATGACCTTGTGTCCTCGGGGAAATATAAAAAACACGATTCGGATTGCCTGGCTGAGGAAGAGGCGTGACTGACCCACGCACGGGCGAAAACAGGCGCAAAAAAACCGCCCCCATTACCGGGAGCGGCCAAACGAGGAGGCATTTCCATACATGTATTATATTTTCTCCTCTGTATTGACAACGTTATAACAGCGTATTATAATGTTGGTGAAAGGAGCGTGCAAATTATGGCACAAACTACGATCAGCGTCAGGATGGACGAGGACCTGAAGCGGGATTTTGATTCTGTGTGTGATGACCTGGGGCTCTCCATGACCACCGCGATCATCTTGCTTGCGAAGAAGATGACCCGGGAAAAGCGTCTGCCATTTGAGGTGTCCATAGATCCGTTTTACAGCGCGTCCAACCTCAACGCCCTCGCCGCCAGCATCGAGCAGATGAGGCAGGGCAGGACCGTCACAAAAACTTTGGAAGAACTGGAAACAATGGCCGATGAGTAAGATCACGTTTACAGAGAGAGCCTTTGAAGAGTACCTGTACTGGCAGACGGTGGACAGGAAAAAACTCAAAAGGATCAACGAGCTCCTCCGGGACATCAGCCGGAGCCCCTTTGAGGGTTTTGGCAAGCCTGAGGGACTGAGGCAAAGCCTCAGCGGATACTGGAGCCGCCGCATCGATGAGACGAATCGCCTCGTCTACCGCGTCACCGGTGATCAGATCGAGGTCTACCAGTGCAAGGGGCACTATGAGGATCGCTGATACCCTGCAAACCGAAACAGGTCCCGGTCTCTCCCGGAATATTATTTGGAGGTATCCCCATGATGTATCCTTTTCTGACCTTAGAAGATGACACCGAGATCACCCACTCTGAAATGTTGGAGGATGGCAGTGTGAAGGTGTACATTGAGACGCCGGACGAGCGGGACGGTTTCCATGACGCCGCCTGTTTTCTGCCGGGATACCGCTGGACGGATGTCCACGGCTACTCCAAGGAGGAAATGGAGCGCTTCAAGCAGCTCATCCGCAACAACGCGCACCTGATCATGGAGTTTTCTCAGAGCTGATTACCGCAAACAAAAAGCGGACGGCTTTCGCCATCCGCTTCCTTTTGTGTCACATGAACCCCCGGCTATGCCGGGGGGGCAAAATAGGCTTTAGCTAAAAGCATCGAGCGAAGCGAGCCGCTATAAAGCCAGACTACGAATACCGACACGTTGCAAACAAGCGGATAAACCCGTTTACGGGTCGTAGGGCAAGTGATGCAAGTGACGAATATTCGGTGCGTCTTGAGACGCTTGCCGGTAAAAGGCCCTTATAGGGCCTAATCAAGCCTCCGGCTTAGCCGGAGGTTGTGACTTCCGGTCCCCACTCAAGGCAAGGGATCTCCTCTTTTTTGGCTCCCTACTCAAGGCAAGGGCTTTCCTCTTTTTCAGTTCCCTACTCAAGGCAAGGGCTTTCCTCTTTAAAGTCCGGCCTTGCGGCCGGTTCTCTGCTCAGCGCGGAAGAAAACCCTCCGGCCCCATCCGCATTTTCATTATATCATATTTTTCGCGGATGTAAACATGTCATGTTAAACAAATTCATCATTTCGATGTTTTCAGGAAAGGAGCCGCCCATGGACAACCCCCTCCCCCGCACCGCCGCGGCTTATATCCGCGTCTCCACCGACGAGCAGGCCGACCAGTCGCCGGAGAGCCAGCTCATAGAGATACGCAAATTTGCCGCCGGCAACAACATACTCCTGCCGGAGGATCTCATTTTTGTGGACGAGGGCATATCCGGCAAGCGGAGCGAGAACCGCCCCGCGTTTTTGCGCATGATCGGCGCCGCCAGGGAGGACCCGCCCCCCTTCGATATGATCCTTCTGTGGAAATTCAGCCGTTTCGCCCGGAATCAGGAGGAGAGCATCGTCTACAAGGCGCTCCTGCGCAAGCAGTGCGGCGTGGACGTGGTCTCCGTGTCGGAGCCTCTGCCGGGCGGCCCCTTCGCCTCCCTCATTGAGCGCATCATCGAGTGGTTTGACGAATTTTATTCCATCCGCTTAAGTCAGGAGGTGAAGCGCACAATGGCGGTGAAGGCCGAGCGCGGCGAGCTCCAGTCCACTCCCTCCTTCGGCTATAAGGCCAAAATGGAGCCGGGCGAGAAAACCACCTTAGTCCCCATCCCGGAGGAGGCGGAGCTTGTGCGGGAGATCTTCTGCCGCTTCAACTCCGGAGAGGGCTGCTACCAGATAGCCAGGTGGCTCAATTCCATGGGCGTGACCACCCACCGGGGCAACGCCTTTGAAAACCGGACAGTGGAGTATATTATTCGCAACCCGGTATATATCGGCAAGCTCCGCTGGACGCCCACGGGCCGCACAAGGCGCGATTTTACAAACCCGGATACCATCGTAGCGGACAGCACCCACGAGCCCATTGTGTCCCGGGAGGTGTTTGAGGCCGCCCAGGAGCGCATGGCGGAGCTCAAAGCCGTCTGGGGCTACAAGGCCCGCCCCACCTACGAGCTTAAGGACTGGCTCTCCGGCCTTGTCCGCTGCTCCGAGTGCGGCTCCACGCTGATTTTCGCAAGGCCCCACTACTTCAAGTGCAGCAACTATGCAAAGGGCCGATGCAAAAGCTCCCAGCACATAACCGTTGAGCTCCTGCACGAGGCGGTGACGAACAAGCTCCGTGAGGATATGTCCTCCTCCGCCCCTCTCGCCTTTACCGTCTCCCCGCAGAGCCCCAGTCAGGCAGGCTCCCTTGCGCGGCTGCGCTCCGCTCTCGCGGATGTGGAGAAAAAGAGCTCCCGCATCCTTGAAGCGTATGTCGACGGGGCAATAAGCCTTGAGCAGCTCCGCCGCTTTAAGCCTGAGCTTGACGCTCAAGCGGATGACCTGAGGCAGGAGATCAGCGCCGCAGAGCAGTCTGACGCATCCCCCGCGGTCCTGAACGCCGTTCTGACTGAGAGGATCCGCGCGGTCTATGATACGCTCACCTCCCCCGACGCCTCCCTCGCCGACAAAAACACCGCCCTGCGCAGCATCACCGAGCGCATCCTCTTTGACCGCTCCGTAATGACGCTCACCATAACCTATCGCCTGATTTTTTAGCCTCCGATAATAGCCTGTTGCCATCCGGTGGACCGGACGGAGAGCTCGCCGCCTCACTCAGATACCTGAGCCAGCGCTACTCTATGCCCTACCCGGAGCTGCGCGGCCTTCTCACCGACATCGGCGTTGAGGAGCTGGGGCATTTTGAGATGGTCGCCGCCATCGTCCACCAGCTCACCCGGGACATGACGCCCGAGGAGATAAAGAAGGCCGGCTTTGACACTTATTTTGTGGATCACACCGCGGGCATATATCCCCAGTTTGCCTCCGGGGCGCCCTGGACCGCCGCCACTATCGGCGTCAAGGGCGACGTGATAACTGACCTCACCGAGGACATGGGCGCGGAGCAGAAGGCCCGCACCACCTACGACAACATTCTGCGCCTGTCCGACGACCCAGACGTGAACAACGTTATCAAGTTCCTCCGGGAGCGCGAGGTGGTCCACTTCCAGCGCTTCGGTGAGGCGCTCGGCAGGACACTGGAGAAGCTCGACCAGAAGAACGTCTACTGCATGAACCCGTCCTTTGATAAATAACCTTTGAAAAAAAACGGCGCGGTTTAGCCGCGCCGTTTTGCCGTTTTTTTATTAATCAGTTATTGAAAAGTGTAAGGCACAGGAGCTTTGCCATCTGGGCGCGGTTAAGGGGCTGCCTGGGCATCAGGGTGCCGCCGTCGCCGGAGACAGCTCCAAGGAGCACCAGAGTCTCCGCTGCCTCCCGGGCGTAGGAGCTTATGGTGTCAGAGTCGGTGAAGGCCTCAAGGGCGGTGCCGTCAAGCACCGGGAGCTGGAAGCGCATTATCGACATGAGGCGGTAGAGCATGGTGAACGCCTGCTCACGGGTCAGGGGCTGCTTTGCGCCGAAGGATGTATCGTTGACGCCGTTTGTTATGCCTACTGTGGAGGCCCACTTCACGGCGTCGTAGTAGTAGCTGTCCTCCGGAACATCATTAAAAAGGCACTCACCGTCAATTACGGGACTTCCAAGGGAACGCCAGAGCATCACCACGAAATCCTGACGTATCATTGAGCCGCTTGGGCGGAAAATACCGTCGCTCACGCCGTTGACAATGCCCATGTCGTAGAGGGTGTTGATGTACTCCTCCGCCCAGTGACCGGGCACATCCTCAAAGCGGGCCTTGAAGCCTATGGGGAGGGTCATAGTCAGCCCTCCGGCTTTGGCAGTGAGCTCCCCCTCCCTGACGGGGCCGCCGTAAAGCGTCAGTACGCCGTCGTGGGTGATCTCCCCAAGGCCCTCGGTGACGGACCAGGTGACAGCGGCGGCGTCAACAGCTACATCCCGCCCGAGGTATGTCCCCTCGGCGGTGAGGGTGCAGCTGTAACCGGGCTCAAGCTCGGAGAGGACCGGGGACTTGCCCGTGGCCTCGTCTATCACGGAGAGGGTGTCAAGCTTGTCTGTGACTATGATGCTGCCCTCGCCGAATATGTTCATACCTGTGAGAGCCATCAGGTCCCTGCCCGGGGTGTCCCCGGCGGTGTATACGCCGTCCTCGACGATTCCGAGGGAACTTGTGTAATCCACCACTCCGTCGTAATCGGCGGGCATTATGGCGTTGTCCACGGCGCTTACGGAGACAGGAATCGAGGCTCCGGTGAGGACCATGGCGCCGTTCTCATTTAAGTAGAGGCTGTCGGGGATGGTGTCGGGCACAAGGTCGGAGACAAAGAGTATGTAAGAGCCGCTCTTGCGGAGCTTCCCGTCAGATGGGCGGTTGACTATGGTGCAGGTGTCGGAGCCGGGGATCCTGAGCGCCATGACAGTGGAGCCTCCGCCGTCAAGGTTCAGAAGCGACACGCACCCGCGGGCAATCATGTCCTGGGCCAGTTCCTCCAGCATGGCGCCGTTGGAGTAGGATGAGGAGCGCCCGTCGATAACGCAGGCTATCACAGAGCCGTCAGCCTTTATTCCAACGGCTGTGCGGGGGTGGGCGCGCTTATTAAGCGCCTCGTCCCAGAGGGCGGGGTCGGTCATTTTGCCGTTCTCCACAAGCACGTCGCCGCAGCCGCAGGCCCAGAGGGCATCCTTGAGGCGCTCGTCGGTGGATGTGAGCTCGAGCCTGACGGTGTCGCCGGGCGCGAAGGACCTGTCCACGCCCTCGGTATATCCGTTGTCAAGAGGAGCTGACAGGACGAGGTACCCCTCCCCTATTTCAATGTCGGTGCACTCGGGAATGACCTGCTCCACAGACAAGGTGAGGACCGTACCAATCTTCAGCTCTCCCTCAAGTATCTTGAATCTCACTGCCCAGCCCTTGCGGGAGGTCTGGGTGCTCTCCTCATGGTAGGCGGAGGAGTACATGAAAAGGCCGCCAGTGTTTGTGCGGAGCTTGTTCAGGTTTTCGACGCTGACGTGCTTTCCCGCGTTTGTATGGGTCTCCCCTGTCTCCGGGTCGGTAGTCTCACCGCCGCCGAGATTATCAAGCTCCAGCTTCACCACGGGCTTTACACTGTAAAACGCGCCCTCTGAGCCAAAGCAGAGAAGATTTTCCTCATTTACGGCGGTGATGTACTCGCCGTTCTCGATTATCCCGCCGATAGGCAGGGACATGGAGCCATAGAAAAAGTCGGCGTTTATGGCGGCGTGGACGTTGTAGCCGTGCTGTGACGCCCAGTCGATGACCTCGTCGATAGTCATGTTGCTGTACAGATAGTCCTCTGCAATGACTATTGGGTAGACAGGCCCGTCGGGGGTAGTCTCAAGGGTAAAGGACTCCACCCGCTTGCTTGAACCGTTCATTGAGATCGTGTTTGTGTAATAAAAGCCGTCGGCGAGCTTTGTGACGTTCTCATAAAGCGCCTCGCCGGTGCCGCCCGCTGCTGCAAATGCCGTGGCGGACAGGCTTATGATAAGCGAGAGGATCAAAACAGTTGAAATAAGCTTTTTTCTCATTGGTAAACCTCGATTCGCTGTGCCTGGTCGTTAGAGGAGCATCTGTTCAAAGTCCTCCTCACTGATAACCGGGATACCCAGTGACTGGGCCTTTGTGAGCTTTGAGCCCGCGTTCTCCCCGGCGAGGACGTAGCTTGTCTTTTTTGAAACGGAGGAGGCTGCCTTGCCGCCAAGGCGCTCGATAATGGCGGTGGCCTCGTCGCGGGTGTATTTGGCGAGCGCCCCGGTGAGGACGAAGGTCTTTCCGGCAAAGCGCAGATCCGACTCCTCCTCGGTGTAGGTCATGTCAACTCCCGCATCGCGGAGGGCGGAGAGCAGGTGTCTGCCCTGCGCGGAGTCAAGCCAGGAGCGTATGAGCCCCGCCGTGACCTCCCCAATGTCGTCCACGGCAGTCAAGTCCTCCTCCGACGCCGCCTCAAGGGCTTCCATGGAGCGAAAGCGCCGGGCAAGCTGCTTTGCCGCCGCCTGACCCACCTGGGGTATTCCCAGGGCGGAGAGGAGCTTTACAAGGCCGTTGGAGCGGCTTCCGGCAATGGCGGCGACAAGGTTGTCGGCGGATTTTTTGCCGAGGCCCGGAAGCTCCTGAAGGTCGTCGGCCTTTAGCGTGTATAGATCCCCGGGGGTCTTTATAAGACCGTTGTCTATTAGAAGCTGCGCCACCGCCGTGCCGAGACCCTCGATGTCCATGCCCGCTCGGGAGGCGAAATGGACGATATGGCGGAGACGCTGGGCCGGGCACTCCGCGCCCTGACAGCGTATGGCCGCGCCGCCCTCATCCCGCATGACTGGCGCTCCGCACTCCGGGCAGACTGAGGGGAAGCTCCAGGGAACGCTGTCCGCGGGCCTTTTTGACAGGTTTACGCTCAATATCTCCGGGATTATCTCCCCGGCCTTCTGCACAAGGACTGTGTCGCCGATGCGGATGTCCCGCTCGGCAATGAAGTCCTGATTGTGGAGCGTTGCGCTTGTCACCGTGGTCCCTGCGAGGCGCACAGGCTCCAGGACGGCCTTGGGGGTGAGGACGCCGGTGCGCCCGACCTGAATTACTATGTCGGTGAGGAGCGTCTCCTTTTTCTCCGGCGGGTATTTGAAGGCCACTGCCCAGCGGGGGGCCTTGGCGGTGCTGCCAAGCTCCCGGCGGGCCTCAAGGCTGTTCACCTTTATGACCGCCCCGTCGATGTCGAAGTCGAACTGCTCTCTGTCGTAGCCGATGGCCCTTATCTTCTCCCAGCACTGCGCAACCGAGGAGAACTCAAAGTGAGGGACCGTGCGAAAATGGAGGGACTTTAAAAAGTCCAGCGTCTCCGAATGCCTTTCAAAGGTCCTTCCGGTGATGGCCTGAATGTTGAAAACGATGATGTCCAGGCGCCTCTGGGCCGCAATGCGGGAGTCGAGCTGCCGGAGGGACCCGGCGGCGGCGTTGCGGGGATTTGCGAAAAGGGGCTTTTCGTCCCGCTCACGCTCAGCATTGAGCTCCCGGAATACCTTTTTTGACATGTACACCTCGCCCCTGACCACAAGGTGCTCCGGAGCGCTCTCAAGGCGCAGCGGCAGCGAGCGTATTGTCCGCAGGTTCTCCGTCACGTCCTCGCCAATGACCCCATCCCCCCGGGTGGCTCCCTGGACAAATACGCCGCTTTCATACCTGAGAGCCACGGACAGGCCGTCAATCTTCGGCTCCACGTCAAACTCCAGCGGTCCCCCGGCGGTGACACGTTCTTCAAACGCCTCCAGCTCCTCAAGGGAGAACACGTCCTGAAGGCTCTCCAGCGGGGCCTCGTGGACAACCTCGGCAAATGCCTCGGAGACCCTGCCACCCACGCGCTGGGTGGGGGACTCCGGCGTCACGAGCTCCGGGTGGGCCGCCTCCAGCTCCTCCAGCTCCCTTAAGTACATATCGTAGTCATAGTCGGACATATCGGGGGCGTCGAGCACATAGTACTTATACCCTGCCTCATCGAGAATCCGCCGCAGCTCCTCTATCCTCTCTTTTGGGTCCATAATTCATTACTCCTTTTTCCGCCCTCACGATGAAGTGGATGACGGGGACAGCTGGGCGTAGGCATCAGGCACGGAGCCGACTATCACCGTCTCGGCGACGCTCACCTCAGTCACCACCTTGTCCGTCCCGGCGCTCCCGCCGAGGAGGACGTCAAGGGTGACCTCCACATCCAGCAGTATCTGGTGTCTTGTCTGGTTTATACCGGCAGAGGAGAACTCATGCCGCAGAGCCGTGGTCACATTTGTGACGGAAAGAATATCGAGATCTATCCGCGGGCCTCTGCCGGAGAGCAGCGCCCCGCCGATGATATTGCCAAGGGGTATGCGCACACCTGTTATGTCGGAGTCGGCAAAGCGCTCCACCACGGCATTCGTTATGCGCGCCTTCAGAAGGTTTATCCCGGGTGTATTGGAGATTAGGGCGGTGACGTTCCCCTGCCCGTCGCGCTCAAGGGTTACGAGGCTTCCGTACTCAACGCCGTTCTCCGCCAGGACCTGGGTCACCGTCTCGTTGACCGCGATGGTTATGTCGTCTGTTGCGGCGGCGAGGGCAAGCTCCACCACTGTCGGTGTGAGACGTGATGTGAGGAGGACCGCCGCCGCGACCATGACCGCCCCCAGCGCCATAAGGAGCTTTCCCAGAGGGCGCATACGCCTGAGCTCAAAGGAGAGCCGCCTAAAATACTTTCTCATTCCACCGCCTCCCGTGAGAGGATATGCGGCGGAGAATTGTCCCTATGTCAAATTATCAGGCGTTTTCCGTCAGGGCCCTGAGGGCGGTCAAAACGCCAAGCTTCCCGGACTCATATGTTATGCCGCCCTGGAGGTAGGCAGTGTAGGGCTCGCGCATGGGGCCGTCACAGGAGAGCTCAATGGACGCGCCCTGAACGAAGGTCCCCGCAGCCATAATTACCTTGTCCTCGTAACCGGGCATATCCCAGGGCTCCGGCGTGACGTAGGAATCCACCGGGGAGCCGGACTGTATGCCCTTGCAGAATTTCACCAAAAGGCCGGGATCGCCAAAGTCGATGGACTCAATAATGTCGCTCCTCGGCGCGTCAAAGGCGGGCCGGGAGTTAAAGCCCATGAGAGCGGTCATTCTCGCGGCGAACACGGCAGTCTTAAGCGCCTGGGCTGTGACGTGTGGGGCGGTAAAGAGGCCCTGATAAAAGAGGCGGCTTCCGTAGGGAGAGCACCCGCACTCCCCACCTATTCCCGGAACGGTGAGGCGCATGGCGGCGGCCTCCACAAGGTCCCTTCTCCCGGCAACATATCCGCCTGTGGGCGCAATGCCTCCGCCGGGGTTCTTGATGAGGGACCCGGCGATGAGGTCCGCGCCCACGTCGCAGGGCTCACGGTCCTCGGTAAACTCACCGTAGCAGTTGTCCACGATTATGGCGGCGCCGGGGTTCACCTCCCGGACGGCGGAGACTATCCTCGCGATAGTGTCGATACTCAGCGCCGGGCGGGTGGCGTAGCCGGAGGAGCGCTGGAGCTCCACCTCCCTCACCCCGGGGTCGGCGGCTGCCCGGCGGATGCCGTCCAGGTCAGGCTCGCCTCCGGGGAGAAGGTCGACCTGGGCGTAGTTTACGCCGAAGCTCCTCATATTGCCCGGGCAGGAGCCCGAAATGCCGATGACCGTCTGAAGCGTGTCGTAGGGCGCCCCGGTGGCGGCCAAGAGCGTGTCGCCGGGACGAAGATTCGACCACAGGGCGCAGGCTATGGCGTGGGTGCCGTTTACGAAGCCCTGCCGCACCAGCGCCGCCTCCGCGCCGAATACGTCCGCCCAGATGAGCTCCAGCGTGTCCCTGCCGAGGTCGTCATAGCCGTAGCCGGTGGTGCCGGAGAACATGGGGGCGCTCACCCTGCGGCGCTGGAAGGAGGCGAGGACTTTTGCGGTGTTTTTTTCGGATATTTTATCTATGCGTCGGAAAACGGGCTCGCAGTCACGCTCCGCAAGCGCCGAAAGCTCAGCTAATTTGTCCATTACTCAAGCCCCATCACTATCTCTTTGAAGTATTTGCCACGCTCGGCAAAGTTTTTGAAGCGGTCGAAGGATGTGCACGCCGGAGAGAGTATGACTACATCCCCGGGCTTCGCGGCTGCTGACGCGGCGAGGACAGCCTCTTTAAAATCGTCCTTCTTAATTATCGGGGTGTCGCACCCGGCGTCAAGCGCTGCCTTCTCTATCTTGTCGGCGGTGAGCCCGGTGAGCACCAGCGTCTTTACATGCTCCTTTATGTCCTCGCCAAGGGTGTCGAAGGGCACGCCCTTGTCCTTACCCCCGGCAATAAGTATGACCTTCTGCTTAAATGAGCGCAGTCCGGCGCGGGTCCGGGAGGGCGAGGAGGCGATGGAATCGTTATAATACTTTACGCCGCGAAGCTCCCGCACAAGCTCGATCCTGTGCTCCACGCCGCGGAAGGTCTCAGCTGTCCTGACCATGGACTCCGGGCTCACCTCACCGGACAGGAGGGCGAAGGCGCCAAGATAGTTTTCCACATTGTGGTCGCCGGGAATGAATATCTTGTCGGCGTCCATAAGCTTCTCAGCCTTGCCGCCTGTGGCGAGGTAAATAACCCCGTCCTCGCAATAGGCACCGTTCTCCACAATGTCCCTGCGGGAGAAATAGCGCACTCCCTCCCCCGCCGATTTGGCGAAGGAGCGGGTGATGTCGTTATCGGCGTTGAGCACCACCACCCGGGGGTGGGGCGTGTTTTTCAGAATGCTCCGCTTTGCCTCCACATACTCGTCCATATCGGTGTGCTTGTCCAGATGATTCGGCGCAACGTTTGTGACAAGCGCCATGTCCGGAGACTTCTTCATGGTCATGAGCTGGAAGGAGGAGAGCTCCAGCACCACAACGTCCTCCGCCGACATGGTGTCCGCCTTGTCAAGGAGGGGCGTTCCTATGTTCCCGCCCACATGGACGGTCTTCCCGTCGGCCTTCAGTATCTCGGAAATAACTGTGGTAGTGGTGGTTTTCCCGTCTGAGCCTGTGACGGCGATTATCCGGCAGGGACAGACCTCAAAAAATGCCTCCATCTCGCTTGTAAGCTGTGCGCCGCCCTTCACCGCCTCGGCAATACCGGGCTCGTGGGGCATGATGCCGGGAGAGCGGAAGATAACGTCAGCCCTGATCTCCTTAAGGTAGTCCTCGCCAAGTACAAATGTGCAGCCCCTGGCCTCAAGCTCCGGGACGATGTCCCCCAGCGCCTCCCTTGAGGCGCCGTCACGGACCTCAACCGAAATTCCCGCGTCAAGCAGGAGCTTTACAAGCGGCCTGTTGCTGACCCCGAGCCCCAGAACGGCGACGCGCTTATTCTTTAGACTGTCGGTATATTCAGAAAGTGTCATACTTATGCCATCTCCTAAACAAAGTCAATTTATTATACTACACCCGCGCCCATTTTGCAAACACAATATGTGCTTGCATTAATTTGACAGGTGTGGTAAAATAAGTATTGCCACACACCCCAGCATTATATAAAAAACGAATATTAATGATTATCTGTATTTTTCAGTCTCAAGTGCACATTTTTACCTAATGGTAAAAATGTGGGCTTTGCCAAATGTGCGCGGGGACTGGAAAAGTATTCGTGTATGCTTGGGGTTGTGTGGCAGCAGCTTAAGCCCGCGTTTTTCGGTGCGCAGCTTAAAGCTGCGCACTTTTTTATTGAAAGGTCCTGTCACACATGATGAAATGCTCACTTTGCGGCGATTATTACTCAGACCGCCGCGCCGAGGTCGAATTTAAATTATATTCCGACGGATTCAGGTACGATTATTTCAAAAAGCGCCGGATATGCGCCGACTGTGCCCTGCGGGCCATAAGCAGGCTCCGGGAAAAAGCCGTGTTTGAGGTATGCGGGGACTGCGGGAGGCGTTTTAACTACGCAAAGCACGAGAAATGGTTTGAGGCGCGGGAAAAAATGCACTCCTATTGGCATTACTGCGGCGACAAGATCCGGTGCTACCCATGCATGGTCAAATGGCTCAGAACGGACCTTGACGATGAAAATGCCGTCCCCGACATTATGAAGGCGAAGGTGCGCCGCCGGAACGGAAGGCTGCGCGGTCCCGCCATGCGTGTAAGCTCCGTTTACCGTCCCAAAAGGCCGCGGGCTATAAATCTTTGTGAGCTCTATCCCTACCCCCCGGTCAAATTGGTGGGACGAAAAGCGCCATAATCTTGACAAACCCAAAAAAATGTACTACCATACACTATGGCGAGCGGGACGGACGGCCGCGGGCGCTTTGGCGCATGAGGAAAGTCCGGGCTCCACAGGGCAAGGATAACGGGTAACACCCGCCAGGGGCGACCCTCGGACAAGTGCAACAG
>CANRIU010000046.1 GCA_947630755.1 uncultured Oscillospiraceae bacterium
AGCAAGGCCGCGTAATTCGTCAATATTCTACGATAGGTGGTTTATTTTCATGTCTGTTGGGGCGGGAACGGTCCACTCTGTCCCACCCGTTTTTAATTTAATTAAAAATGCAAATCAACCGAGTCCCTGCTTTTCCCGCTGTTCAAGTCTCAGATTATCCATGAGCTCCACACAGCCGGAGGGGGTGGTCCTGCCCCGCAGAAGCTCGTCAAAGGCCGAAGCCACGTCCTCGGCGCTGTAACCCTGGATCCGGGAGGCGGCGGTTGAGACGCGCTCGTTGGCGGCGATGGAGCCCGCAGCGTCGGTGACCATTTTTGACTGGATGTTGGTCGTCTGGTTCACAAAGCAGTTGACGGTGGAGATGCCGTCAAAGGCGGCGTTGTAGTTTTCAGGCATGGCGCAAAAGCGCAGGAACTCCAGCGCCTCATCAAGATGGGCGGCGTTCTTGTTGACCATCATCATGTTCAGGTTCCCGCCCTCGTAGGTACCGGCGTCGGCGGTGCCCATGAAAACGGGCATGAGGGCGAAGTCCTCCACCGTGTACTCGCCGGGGACAAAGTCGGTGTAGAACCATGTGTCCCAGATAAAGACCATCACCGCCCTGCCGGAGCTGAGCTTGCCGCTTATGTCACCCCAGCCCGTGCGCAGGTAGTCGTCCCCGAACCAGCCGTTCCCGGCGGCGTCGGACACCCACTGGGCCATTTGAGTGACGGCGGGGATGTCGGAATAGCTTACCTCCCCAGCGTTGAGCTTCTCAAGGAGCTCCGGGTCGTCGGCAAAGACGGGGTCGAGCCCGAACTGGAACATCCATGTGCACCCGTCGGCGGGCCAGCATATGGGCTGGAGCCTCATGTCGGTGAGCAGCGTCTGGCACAGCGTGTCAAAATCCGCCTGAGTTGACGCGGGCAGGAGACCCGTTTTTTCCAGGAGAGTCTTGTTGTAGTAGCACCCGGAGACGGAATTTTCCCAGAAGGGGAAGCCCACAAGCCGCCCTTCGGAGTCGGTGCAGTAGTTTCTCGCGCTGTCTGTCAGCTCAGAGACCCAGCTCTCACCGTCGAGCATCAGAAAGTCGTCCTCGTTGAAGCGCCCAAGCTCCGCGTTGTGGAAGTGCATAAGTATGTCCGGGCCCTCCCCGGCGGCAAATTTCTCCGCCGCCGCGGCCTCAAATTCCGAGTCCTCGTAGGCTATGACCTTGATGCTCCTGCCTGTGGAGTCCTCGTAGCGGCGGAAAATCGTCTGCATATAGGGCTTTTCAAGGTCGCTTTTCTTGCCCATAAATGTAAGGGCATCCCCCGTGTCGGCGTCAGAGCAGGAGGCGAGGCACACTATGGCGGCTATCGCCAGCGCCAGTGCCGCGACCCTACGAATTTTTATCCTCATTGTCTTCTCCCCCAATATCTCCGGGCGCTTTCTCCCTGCTTAAGAGCCGCCCGATAAGCTCCCTCACTGCGTCCATATCTATGGGCTTTCCGAGATGCCCGTCCATGCCCGCCTCCATGGCGTCATGCACGTCCTCGGCGAAGGTGTTGGCGGTCATGGCGACGATGGGTATCGTCCTCGCCTCCGGGTGGGATGAGGACCGGATGGCCCGGGTGGCCTCGTAGCCGTTCATTATCGGCATCTGTACATCCATTAAAATCATGTCGTAGCTCCCGGCGGGGGAGGCGAGGAACTTCTCCACGGCCTCGGAGCCGTCCGAGGCGACATCGCACCGTGCGCCCTCCATGTCCAGCATCTCGGTGAGTATCTCGGCGTTGAGCTCGTTGTCCTCCGCCACGAGGAACACCCGGCCCTCGAGCACGGACTGCTCCGCCGGGGCGGCGGGCTTATCCGCCGTCTCCTGCCCCGCGCAAAGGGGCCTTATCGTCCTCCAGAAGGTGGAGGCGAAGAAGGGCTTTGACATAAAGGCGTTTATCCCCGCCTCCCGGGCCTCGTCCTCGATCTCCGCCCAGTCGTAGGAGGTGAGCACGAGTATCGGGATGTGGCTGCCGACCCTCTCCCGGATCTCCCGGGCGGCCTCCACACCTGTCATGCCGGGCATCTTCCAGTCGAGGAGTATGACGTGGTAGCCCGCCCCGCCGCTCTCGGCGCTGACGGCCCGTTCCACGGCGCTCTGCCCGTCGGTGACATAGTCCACCTCAACTCCCGCGTCGCGCATCATCTCCCGGATGTCAAGGCAAATCTCCTCCTCATCGTCGGCGACAAGCATCCTCGTTATCCGGTGCCTGAACCAGGACTCCGACTCCTCCTCTTCCGGCAGGGCGAAGCTGAGCTCCAGAGTGAAGGTGCTGCCCTCCCCCGGGGCGCTCTCAAGGCTTATCACGCCGCCCATCAGGTCCACGAGGTTCTTTGTTATCGCCATGCCAAGGCCCGTGCCCTGTATCTTGTTCGTCACGGAGTTTATCTCCCGGCTGAAGGGGGCGAAGATCTGCTTCTGGAACTCCTCGCTCATGCCGATGCCGTTGTCCCGCACGACGAACCGGAGCTTTGCGAACTGTGGCGCAGGGGCGGGCAGGTCCGTGATGGTGAAATCTATCTTCCCCCCCACGGGGGTGTACTTTATGGCGTTGGAGAGAAGATTTATAAGTATCTGATTGAGCCGCAGCTTGTCGCCAAGCATCTCCTCGCAAGGTACGCCCTGGACGTGGATGGAGAAGTCCTGCTTCTTCGCCCTGGCCTGGGGCATGAGGATTATGCTCAGCTCCGAGAGGAGCTCCGGCAGGCTGAACTTATCCACGTTGAGGGAGGTCTTGCCGCTCTCAATTTTGCTCATGTCGAGGACATCGTTTATGAGGCTCAGAAGATGGTGGCTGGAGGCCATGATTTTCCGGGTGTACTCCCGGACCTTCTCCGGCTTGTCGGCGTCCTTCTCCAGAAGCACGGAGAAGCCGACGATGGCGTTCATCGGCGTGCGGATGTCGTGGGACATATTTGAGAGGAAGTTGGACTTCGCCTCATTCGCGCTCTTGGCGGCGTTCAGCGCCTCCTGAAGGTTCTGGTTGAGCTGCCTGTCGTGGGTGCGGTCGGACATGACGATGATGTACTTCTCCGTCTCCTCCAGACCCACATGGTACACCGTGAGCCTGTACCACCGCCGCTCACCGGTGGTCTGGTGCATATACTCGCACTCCCGGAGGATGCTGCCGTGGAGGGGGATGGAACGAAACTCATCCTTTGGGATGAACACATCGCCGTTTATGGCGCACTTCTCCATGACACGGATGTCCCGCTGCGCCTCCTCGGCGTCGATGCCGAGAAGCCGTGTCACGTTGGGACTCAGGTAATCGATGCGTCGGTTTGAAATGTCGAGCATGAGGAATATGTCGTCCACGCTCTGGGAGAGGGTGTTGAACATGAGCTCCCGGGACTGGACCTCCATCCTGTCAAGCCTCGACCTGCGCCTTCCCCGGAGGACTATGGCTGTGACTATCGCCGCGCAGAGGATGGTGAATATGAGTATGAGGACGTATATCGTCGTCTGCTGCACCGACAAAAACCCTGCGCTGATGGTGCTCTCCGGCACCACGGCAAGCAGGACGTAGTCCTGGTACCCCACGGGCTCGTACAGGGCGACCTGAGTTTCGTCGGCTATGCGGCAGCGAACTATTCCTGTGCCGCCGGAAGCCCAGTCGGAGCACATCTTTTGAAGCTCCCCGGGGTCCATATCCGACGCCGCCTCAAAGTAGCGGCTGAGATTGCCGAACACGCTGCCCCCGGCCCTGGTGGACAGAAGGACGTTCCCGTCACCGTGGATGACAAAGCACTTTGCCCTCCCGCCGAAGGCGTTGACGTTGAGAGAGCTGGCGAGGTCCGCATTCGTGTATGTAAGGGCGATGGCGTCGTACTCAAAGCCCCGGTACACGCCGTGTTCGGAGGGGACGGCAAAAAGCGTCACCTCCTGCCCGGTGGAGAGCGACTCCCCGGCTATGACCGGGTCCCGGGAGTCCATGAGGAGCTCCCACTCCCCTGTGAGGGACACGCCGTCCTCCTCCCCGGAGAGGGAGAGGGAGTGCTTGTCGGAGGAGAGAAAGTAAAACTCCGAGAAGCTCCAGTGGGACTGCTTATCCTCGAGGTAGCTTTTCGCCGCCTCGTCGCCCTCACCGCCTGTCGCACCGAGATAGTCGCTCCAGCTGTCAAGAAGCCCCCAGTTGCGCTCCAGAAACGCCCCGAAGGAGCTGTTGACCTGTCCGTAGATCTCCCTCAGGTGGCCCGTGCTGTCCTCGTAGATCCGGTCGGATATGAAATTAAAGTAGATGACCCCGATGAGTATGACCGCCACGGCGGTCAACGCCGTAAAAAAGGCGGGAAGGGCCTTCCCAAACCATTTTTTCATGCCATCCTGCTCCTTGACAAAATTATGAAAAAGAACACTCCTGATCACTGACATTTTATCATAATACATCATGAAAATCAATATAAGCTTTGTGCTTTTATTACGCCCGGGGAGGGAAGGGGAGACTTGATTTTTTCGCGGATCATGCTAAAATATCATCAGCTTCAGGACGCCGCGTCTTTTGGCGGTCCTGACGGACGATCGGGAGGGGATAAAGTGAAACGAAGAGTCATAAGGATAGACGAGGAAAAATGCACCGGGTGCGGGCTGTGCGCCCGGGCATGTCACGAGGGCGCCATCGCCGTTGTGAACGGCAAGGCGCGGCTTTTGCGGGACGATTACTGCGACGGCATGGGCGACTGTCTCCCCAGCTGCCCCGCCGGGGCGATAGCCTTTGAGGAGCGGGAGGCGGCGGAGTACGACCCCGCGGCGGTGGAGCGGCGCCGTCAGTCCAGGGAGGGCGGCGCGGGCCTCAAAAACTGGCCCGTCCAGATAAAGCTCGCCCCTCTCAAGGCTTCCTGGCTTGAGGGCGCGGAGCTTCTAATCGCCGCGGACTGCACCGCCTACGCATACCCGGATATGCACTCGAAGCTGATGGAGGGCAGGGCCGTGCTCATCGCCTGCCCGAAGCTTGACGGCGTTGACTACTCCGTGAAGCTGACGGAGATATTTGCCGGAAACGACATCACCGAAATAACCATCGCCCGTATGCTCGTCCCCTGCTGCGGCGGACTGGAGCTCGCTGTCCGCCGGGCGGTGGAGGCGTCGGGAAAGGACATCCCCGTGAGCGTTGTGACCATCTCCCCTGATGGGAAAATAATATGAGGAGCCCCCTTGAGCCTCATGCTGCCGTAAATGCCTTTTTTACGACAGGGGAAGCGGGGGGAGCTTTCCGGCGTATGACGCCCAAAAAAATTCGATACTCTTTTTTTAAAGAAAAGTCCGGTCTGACCTGCGTCATGACCGGACTTTGTGCTATAAGAATCAGAATAACAGGCTTTGCGTCAGTTCAGCGTCAGCCTTGCCTTTTCCATCACTATGACAATGACGGGAATGAGCACCAGCTGCAAAATGATCCCCGGCACCGCGTTGGCGAAGGCCCCGGCGAAGAATATGGCGAAGGAGTACGGCCGATGGGCTATGCCGAGTATGGCGATCTCCGCCACGCCCCACACGAGCCGCCCGAGGAGCATGGACGCGACCAGAGTTATGTAAACCGTAATTGCCCCCTTGGGCAGGAGCCTGTACAGAAGCCCGGAGAAGGCCCCGTAGGCCGCCAGCTCGAAGGCCATTCCGATGGCGGAGACGGGCATGGGCATGCCGAATATGGTGCACCGGAGCAACGGCGCGATAAAGCCCACCGCCAGCCCCCAGGGCCAGCCGCAGACAAACCCGCACAGCAGCACGGGTATGTGCATGGGGCAGAGCATGGAGCCTATCTCCGGTATCTGTCCGGTGAGGAAGGGCAGCGCCAGTGCCAGAGCGAGGAACACCGCGGAGTAGACGAGCCTGCGTATCCCGGGGTTATAGTTTGAGTTCTGCATGATTTTTCTCCTTTATTGATTTAAAATAATGTTTTGCCTCCCGAAAAAAACAAAAGGTATCGGCGCCCGCCTTCTGCGGGCATCCGATACCTTCATGATACCAGTATATTTTTTCGTGGGAGGCTGTTCCGGCTTCTGCCGGCGCGTCCGGCTTCAAGCCGGAGCATGGGAATAATATACCACCTCTTTGACCGTCTGTCAACCCCGGGTCTGGCCCGTCAGCCGAAATTCCAGAAGGTATTTCCCTCCACCGTCAGGGAGTTTAAGAAGTCCGAGCTCTCCACGGCGGCCTTAAAGGCGTCCTTCACCGCGTCGAGGCGTCCGTTGGTGAATATACCGGTGACGTAAATGTAGCCGGGGCGCGTCAGGCTGACGGAGTAGTATTTGTGAATGATTATCCGCGCCCGCTCCACCTCGTCGTTGTTCTCCTGACACAGGTAGAAGAAAAGATCGCTGAAGGGACTGTCGGGGAAATTTATCTCCTCGTAGATTTTCCGGGTCAGCTCCACCGACAGCTCCGGCATGGCCTCGTCCACGGGGAGCCTCAGAGACACATATGCGACGTGACCGTCAAATGCGGCCGACGAGCCCTCCGCAATGCGGGCGGCGGAGGCGGTGAGCTGCTCCTGAGCCCTGCGGAGATTTTCATCCACAAGAACGTAGGCGCCGTTCTCCATGTCGCCAAACTGCGCCTCCCGCACCTTTACATAGGAGGCGGAGTCCCGCCCGGTAATGACCGCCTTCAGGAAATCGAGATACCACCTCATATCGTCGCCGATGGAGTCTATCCCCAGGAAGGGTATGGTGTCAAGAACAAGCTTACCGTCGGAGAAGGAGTCCGGGCCCCCGCCAAGGTACTCGGTGGTGCCGATGGTAAACAGTATTTCACTGTCATTTGAGGCGGCGAGCTGTTCATTGAGCTTTTCGCGGTAGGTATTGCTCATACCCATGACCATGGCCCAGCGCCCGTCCTCAAGCTGCGTGACCTCCACGGAGTCAAAGCTGTATGACAGAGAGTACATATCTGTCTGGATGCTGGTGTAGGAGTAGTGGCTTATGAGAAGGGAGACGATCTCCTCCCCAAGGCGCTGTGTGGAGGTTTTTATACACAGCGAGCGCCCGGTCTCCGGTCGTGTGCCGAGGGCGTAGGGCTGGCCCAGCGCCTCCAGCCGCGCCTGTATGGCGGACTGAGTGTCCAGCCACTCCCCGTCGGTTATCTCCGTTGTGGGAGTGAGATCAAGTATAACGGTCTCTCCCTCGATCTCCCCTGCGCACTGACCGGAGTGGGCGGGGTCGCCGTCAGGCTCATCCCACACCACGTCGTTCAAAACGATGGTGAACTGGAACTGGTGGTCAAAGGTGGGGTTTGCGTAGCTGTATGCCAGAGACTCGGAGATACTTCCGTTCTGGCTCCCCACCACTCTTATGGTCTTAAGGCCCTCATCCGGGTAGGTGTCAAAATAGAACCATCTGCTCGCGGTCACATCCTCGGCTATGAACACCGGGCCCCACTCGGCGGTGTGCTCCGCAAGCCTCGCCGCGGCCTCGTCGGTGAGGGTGAGCTCTATGTACTTGTAATTATCCCCCTCAAAGCCCAAATCCGCCGGGGAAACGCCGTCGATAAGCCCGGTGACGACCTCCGCCCCGGCTATGTCCTCCCGGGAGATCTCCAAATATACGCTGTTGTCCGCCTCGGCTACGAGGTAAAGCTTCATGGGACTTATGAGCGCCGAGAGGAGAAATCCCTGAAAATCCGTGACGTTCTTCAACATCTCCCTGGGGATCACGAGGTTGACGGAGCTTCCGTCCACGGTCATCTGGTACTCACAGCCGTTGGACATGGCGTCCAGCCTTCCGCGAAGAAGCTCCAGCGCCGCGGGGTACTCCTTCACCGAGAGATCCCCGCCGCTGAGTATGACCTGATAGGGGGGAAGCGCCTCTGCGGGCTCCTCCGGCTCCTCCGGAGCTTCCGGCCCCTCCGGGGTATCGGGCGCCGCGGGGGGCGGGTCCTGCGTGTCGGTCATGGAGCTGTCGGGCTGACTGCCGGGGACATCATCCCCGGAGCCCCGCCCCAGTATGAGCCCCGCCGCCAGCGCCAGCACCGCCAGCGCCCCGGCGCAAATCCCGGCTATAACGGCGGGCTTCCGGCTCTTTTTCGGCTCCTCGCGAGCGGCGGAGGCTTTTTCCTCCTCCGGGGCGGGGGAGGGGCTCTCCGGCTCCGGCGCGCGGCACGGCTGCAAAACAGGGGTGACATCCAGCCGCTTGAAAAACTCCCCCATGTCGCCGTACTGGAAGGGGTAAGTCTGCTGATAGGGGGAGAGCTGCATATCCATGCCCTTGCTGAGGACCACCTCCTCAAGGTACACCGACAGCAGAGGCTTTCCCTGCTTCAGGGCGTAGCGTATCTCCTGACGGCAGTTTGCGGACTGCACCGAGGAGCCGGAGATGAACACCATGCACACGCAGCAGCCGTCAAGGCGCTCCGCTATGGACTCGGGCCACTCGCTGCCCCACTCTATGCCCTCGTCAAACCATATTCTGAACCCCGCTTCCGCGAGGTGATTTAAAATTTCAATGACCCTCTCGTTGTCGCGGTGGCTGTAGCTTGCGAAAATATAGGGCTCTTTTCCCTCGTAGGGACGAAAGGAACAGGTCATGTAACGCACCTCTCTGAGAAAATGGTCGCCGGAAAGCCGGGCGAAGGGGCATCGCCGCCCTGACATTAAATTATATCACGCCCGGCGGAAAAATTAAAGGGCTTTACCCAAAACGCCCGGCCCGCGCCCGGGGCTGGAAGGGTCACTTCAGCTCCTTCACCTCAAGGTCGAGCTCAAGATCGAGATTATCGTAGATGAGCTCCTCCAGGTCGTCCCGGAGACTGTCCTCGCCGGAGCCTGAGATCTCCCCTTCCGGGAGAAAGTAAGCGGCCATGGACACAGCGCCGTCCCTCCCGGGGCTGAGATTCACCACAGCGGGGTTTCCGTCGCGGTAGAAATAGAAGTACATCACGGGCTCCTTGAGGGACCTGTCCACATATGTGGTGCCCCGGGAGATGTAGCTGGCGGTAACATAGAAGCTGGAATCGGTCCTCATGGATATGCTGCGCTCCACCAATGTCGGAATGGAGCGGTAGAGCTTATTCGCCACGGTGTCGGTGAGGTCGTCAAGCCTCGCGCCGCTTATCTCATCAATATCATCCATGTCCGGTAAGGTGACGCGGTAAATGTGACGCGCCTCATCATAGTCGCCTTCGGCGATTTTCTCAAGCACCTCAGACGAATTAAAGATGCCGCTGACGGCGTATTCCACATAGTCCCGGTCCCCGGCAAGCTCCGCCATCTGGCGGATGAGCTCTTCGCCCCTCTCAATGGCGTCTTCGTCGGAGGAGCACCCGGCAAGGGCGGCGAGCAGCAGGGCCGCTGAAAGCGCGGCAATAAATTTTTTCATCGGACGGCCTCCTTTCATGGAATGTCTATCTTCGAAACATCAAACCTGTCCAGGGGAGAGAAAAACTCCTCAAGACTGTTCTCCAGCCTCCTCTCGGTGGATGTGTCAAGCTCCTGAGATAAGAGCGGCACAGCCGACGCGGAGGCGGCGCCGTCCTCCCCGGGGATGAAGAAAACGGCTATGGGCACCCCGTCGCGAAAGCTGTAAATGTATATTTCCAGCCCCTCAAGGTCCCTGTCCACATAGCTCTCCCCTATGGAGCACACTGAGCTTAGGCTCACCGCGGCCGTTTCCAGCCCTGAATTGATGGAGGAAATGGCTGAGGTGGCGAACCTTATGTTCAAAAGGTCATAATCCTCATCGGGAAGACTCCTTATCCACCGCCGATAGTTGCGGGGCACTTCATCCTCGCCGAGGCTGGAGATTAGGTCCGATATATCGGGAAAATCGATGGAGTACACCTTTTCGGGCCTGTCGTACCGCCCATCGGCGATATTTTCCGCAATATCATATACCCCACCGTATACATCCTGAGAGCTTTCGGAGTAAAAGGAGCTTATGTACTCGCTGTCACCCGCGATCTCGCCCACCATTTTGCACAGCCTGAGCCCCTCCTCATAGGTGCTGCCCCCTTTGGCGGAGCACCCGGCGGTGAGAGTCAGCAGGAGCAGGGCGAGGGCGGCGGCAATAATTTTACGACGCATTTTCAACCCTCCGGTCATTTGTTTTTCCGCGCTTTTCCAAAAAGCCCGCATAAAATCATTATACGCTCTTGTCAATAACAATTCAAGACGAAAAAACCTTTAAAACCCCTTTAAATATCACGGTTTGACGTCTTTACACGGCGAAACATTTGTGATATAGTGGATTGCACCATGTTTCTTTGATTTGGTGAAGGAGGAAATGATTAAATGAGTAAAAACCTTACTCCGGAGCTTCTCGGCGGGTACAGCGAGGCCTTCGCGGCGGACCGTGCAAGCTGCGCCGTCCGCGACGCGGTGATGACAAACGGCCTTAACAAGAGCTGCGTAAACCACTATGCCCGCCGCCGGAACATCCACACCTATTCGCTGAGCCTTGAACAGGGCTCCGTTACCAACCAGAAGCAGAGCGGCCGCTGCTGGCTCTTCGCCGCGATGAACGTCATGCGCGCCAGGGTCATAAAAAAGCTGGAGCTGCGGGACTTTGAGCTCTCCCAGAGCTATATGCTCTTCTGGGATAAGCTGGAGAAGTCCAACTGGTTTTTGGAGAACATCCTTGACACCCTTGACGAGCCCGTTGGCAGCCGCCTTCTGGACTTTTTGCTCCGCGACCCCATCGGCGACGGCGGACAGTGGGACATGATGGCGAACCTTGTCAAAAAGTACGGCGTGGTCCCCAAGTACGCCATGCCGGAGAGCGCCGTCTCCTCCGCCACGCGGGAGATGTGCCGCGTTATGACGGAGCTCCTGCGGGGCGACGCCGCGATCCTGCGGGATATGGCGGCCTCCGGCGCGGACGCCGACGCCCTTGGCGCCGAGAAGGAGCGCATGATGGGCGAGATATACCGCATCCTTGTCATATGCCTCGGCGAGCCTCCCAGGACCTTTGACCTGGAGCTCCGGGACAGGAACAACGGCTTTATCCGGGACGAGGGCCTGACGCCCCTTGAGTTTTTCAACAAATATGTGGACATGGACCTCTCAGACTATGTAAGCCTCATAAACGCCCCCACCGCCGACAAGCCCTACTACCGCCGCTACACGGTGAAGATGCTGGGCAACGTGAAGGAGGGCGCGCCCGTCTGCTACATAAACCTCCCCATCGAGAGGCTCAAGGCCGCCGCCATCGCCCAGATGAAGGACGGGGAGCCCGTGTGGTTCGGCTGCGACGTGGGCGCGTACTCCGAGCGGGAGGCCGGGCAGCTGGACACCGACACCTACGACTATGAGACGAACCTGGGCATACGCCTTGCCATGACAAAGGCCCAGCGCCTTGACTACGGTCAGAGCCAGATGACCCACGCCATGGTCTTCCAGGGCGTGAACCTCACCGACGAGGGCGTCCCCACCCGCTGGAGAGTGGAGAACAGCTGGGGCGAGGACGCGGGGAAGAAGGGCTACTACTCCATGTCCGACGCCTGGTTTGACGAGTTCATGTATCAGGTCGTGGTGAACAAAAAATACCTCACCGCCGAGGAGCTCGCCGTGCTGGACACTCCCGTTATCGAGCTCAGCCCCTGGGACCCCATGGGTTCGCTGGCATAACATGATTTGATAAAAAATGCCCCCGGAACGCTCCGGGGGCATTTTTCGGTATTTTCAGCGCTTTGATGCCGCCTTCGCGGCTTTGAGGAGGAGCGTGCCCGCGCCCGTGCGGTAGCCGCTGTCGGCGTAGAGCGCCCTGCCCGCGCCGTCGCCCAGCACCGCCAGCGGCGCGTCCCCCGGGTCCCGGGCAAGCTCCCTCGCGGCGAGCTCCCGGTCAAAATCCCAGTCCCCGGTGAGAAGCCGCGTCCCGGGCAGACGCCTTAAAAGCTCCCGCAGCGCCCCACGGGGCGCGCCATTTGCGGGGCGGAGGACCATGAGCTCCGGCCCCAGGGCGGAGATCTCCGGCGACAGTGCCGCAAGCTCCGACAGCAGGTGCTCCGTGGGCTCCGCCCCCTCATCGACCCAGATTATCAGGGCGGGACGTCCGGCGCGGAATATGTCCGGGACCAAAGCGCCGCTGACGTCCCGGGCGGATATTTCCGGCATGACGCGGGAGAAGAGAAGCTTTTCCGGCGGATAACCGGGAAACCGGGCCGTTACGGCCCTGCCCGGGGGCGCAAGGTCGAAATCCCTGCGGAAGGCAAGCTGGTCCCCGCCGGGGAGCCTTGCGGAGAGGATGAGCCTCAGTCTGCCGACCGGGAGCGTAAGCCTGAAAACTTTGTCGGACAGGACCTGCCCGGCCTTTTTTGTTCTCCACCCGCCGTCCCACAGGGCGAGGGACCACTCCCCGCCGCCGTCGGGGCATTGGAGCTCCAGCTCCAGCTCTGCCTCCGTCCGGGGAAAGAGGGGGCGGAAGCCTCCGTCCTCCCAGTACTCCGGCTCGCCGCAGCGAAGCCTCGCCGGGACCCCGGCGCTTCTGAGGGCGGCAGTGAAGAGCAGCGCGCGGCTGTACCCGTCGCACCGCCCCGCTGCCAGCGCCTCCGCCGGGGTCCAGCAAAGCCCCGGGGCGAGCTGCCGGGGATCCGGCTCTTCAAGCCCGCCCAGTGCCTCCCACAGCTCCCCGGGGGCCATATCCCCAGAACCCCGGGCAAGCAGCGCACCGCGCCAGGAGGTCAGCTTCTCCCGGCCTATTCTGGGGCAGGCGGTGAAGCTCCAGTAAATATCCTCCGGAACTCCGCCCCTCCGGGCGGGGAGGCTTGAATAGTGGTCCTCCAGCACCGAAAGGTCCGTGTCGCGAAGGTCCTTCGGCGGCAGGGTCCTCAAAAGCCTCTCCCTGCCGCCGCTGTCATCGGCGCCGAGAAAGGCGTGAATCTCCCCGGCGTTTCCGAAGCTCAGCTCAAGAAGGTCCCGGGCGATCGGGAGATCTGATGATAACGCCGCCATGCCGTCAAGGCGCTTTTGGCGGAGGGCGGCGCATTTTTTGCGCTCCAAGGCCCGCTTTTCCCGCTCGTCGGCGTCTACCGGGAGAGGTATGGCCCTTGTGGGGGGCGGCGCGGAGAAGAAAAACTCCGCCTCCCTCTCCCGACTCTCCGGGGCGGGGAGGAGGTCCAGCGTCAGCTCCGCCCCCTCGAGCTCCCCCTCCGCGAAAAGCTCTCCGAGCCTTGCAAGGACGTGGACGGTCCCCGCCCCCAGCTCCGCCCGGACCTCCCCGGAGGGGCCGGAGACGAGGACGGCTATGGGGTGAAAATCCCCCTCGTTCAGTATGGAGAGCTCAAATTCCGCCCCGGAGGCGGGGCGTCCCCCCGCCCTCGCCCGGAGGACCCGGGTGCTCACGTCGGCGTAGCGGGAGGTCTGGTTAAAGTATGTGACTATGCCCTGGGAGCCTATGGGCGCGCCGTGGAGGGGCGAGGAGCCCCGCCCGAAGAGCCTGCTGTGCACCAGCACAGCCCTTGACGCCGCCGAGTTGAACCAGCCCCGGTCAAGCTCCGGCTCCGGCTCGCAGGCCCCGAGGAACCGCCACCTCCCGCCGCACAGCGCCTCCACCCAGGCGTGGTTGTCGCCGCAGTGGGACCAGCGGGGGACGTAGACCTGCCGGGCGGGTATGCCGACGCTTCTGAGGGCGCTGACAAGAAACGCCGACTCCTCCCCGCACCTGCCGGAGCCGCAGCGGAAAACCGTCAGCGGCGACAGTGTGCGCTCATCCGTGGACTCATAGGAGGCCATCTCGGCGCACCACCTGTTCACCTCAAGGACGGCGTTCTCCGTGCTGCCGATACCCTCGAGCCTCGGGGCCAGGGCGTTATAAAAAATCTCCCGGTGAAAGCTCAGGTCCTCGTCGTTTACCCGTGGAAAGAGCACATAGTGGAGGAATATGTCCTCCTCCAGCTCCTCACGGTACTTGAGCCTCCCCCAAAATTTCATGGCGTGCTTTGAAAAATCAAGGAACATCTCATAGGGGTATAAGTCCAGGTCGCTCGCCGGAAGGTGGGTGAGCAGGAATTCCATCCCCCGGCGAAGGCGGGGCTCAAGAGCCGAAATACCATCCCAGCCTGTCATTTAAGACGCACCTCCAGCACGGTGTCGGTCATGTCGGGGAGCATGGGGTCGGGACCCAGGTCCGCGAAAGCCAGCTCCGGGTAGTCGCTGTGGACCCAGCTTTTTGATATGGGCACCTCGCTTCTATCACAAAGCCGCCTCACCGAGGCTATCCGCTCCCTGTCAACGCCGTAGAGGGGCAGGGGACCTATGGTATTATCAAAGATGTGGACGTAAAGCCTGTCTCCCCGGCGGGTGTAGCGCCCAAATTCCGGCTTTTCAAGCCCCGAGGGGCCGCAGCCGAGGATGCTGTCGGAGTTTTTGTCCATCCACGCGCCTATCTCGTAAAGTATCTCCCTCGCCCTCTCCGGGAAGCGCCCGGAGGCGTCGGGGCCCACGTTCAGGAGCATATTTCCACCCTTGCTGACGCACTCGACAAGCTTTCGGATGAGCATGGGCGCGCTCTTGTAGAAGCCGTCGGCGGCGCAGAAGCCCCAGTGGTTGTTCATGGTGACGCAGCTCTCCCAGCAAAGGGGATCCCCCTGCGCGTCAAAAAGCCCCCGGGGCGGGACGATGCACTCCGGCGTCACAAAATCCCCGTGCCAGGGGGTGGGACGGCACTCCGCCAGGGACCCGAAGCCCTCGCCGCTGACCTCCAGCCTGTTGTTTATTATGATTCCCGGCTGGAGGGACCTCACCATGTCCACAAGCTCCCCGGCCCGCCAGGCCTCCCCGCGGAGCTCGTCATAGGAGAAGTCGAACCAGAGGATGTCCAGCTTCCCGTAGTTTTCACAGAGCTCCCTTACCTGGGCGTGCATATAGTCGAGGTACCGCCCAAAGTCCCGGCCCTCGTTTGAGTACGCCGGGTTGTCCCTCATGGGGTGGTTCCTGTCGCCGTAGTGGGGAAAGTCCGGGTGGTGCCAGTCGATTAGGGAGTAATACAGCCCCGCCCTCAGTCCGGCGGCCCTGGCGGCATCGAGAAACTCCCGGACGAAGTCCCGCCCGGCGGGGGAGCGCACCGAGGTGAAATCCGTCTGGGCGCTGTCAAAGAGGCAGAAGCCGTCGTGGTGCTTTGCCGTCAGCACGGCGTAGCCCATCCCCGCCGCCCGGGCGTCCTCCATCCACCTGCGCATATCGCAGGCCGCCGGGTCAAACTCCCGGGAGAGCCCTGCGTACTCATCCGCGGGTATGCGCTCCTCGCTCTGGACCCACTCCCCCCGGGCGGGGATGGAGTAAAGCCCCCAGTGGATAAAAAGCCCGAAGCGGGCATCGGTGAACCACCTTATGCGGCGGGAGTACTCCTCCCGGTCAAACTCATAGGACATGGCCTTCCCTCCTTTTCCCGTATGATACCATATCCCGCCGAGCCTTTCAAGCGCGTATAATATCGTCGGCGCTTGACAGGCCGGGGGCGCGGACATATAATGACAAAAAAGGCTTGACCGGGAGGTATTTTTATGAAAAAGGTGCTGTTGGAGGTCTGCTGCGGCAGCGCGGACGACGTTATAGAGGCGTGGCGGGCCGGAGCCGACAGGGTGGAGCTCAACAGCGACCTCTTCCACGGCGGGCTCACCCCCACCGTCGGCGCGCTCAGAGTCGCCAAACGCGAGACGGGCATGAGGATAATGACCATGGTCCGCCCGAGGGAGGGGGGCTTTTGCTACACCGATGGGGAGTTTGCCACCGCCCTGGAGGACGCGAGGGTCCTTCTCGACAACGGCGCGGACGGGCTGGTGTTCGGCTTCCTGCATGAAAACGGCACGGTGGACGTGGAGCGCACCGGGGCCCTCGCCGACCTCGCCCTGTCACGGGGGAAGGAGGCCGTGTTCCACCGCGCCATCGACGTCGTGCCCGACTGGTGCGAGGCCCTTGACAGGCTCATCGCCCTTGGCGTGACACGGGTTCTCACCAGCGGGCAGGAGCCCGACGTGTCTCTTGGCACGGACACGGTGAGGGAGATGATAGCCTACGCCGCGGGGCGCATCGAGATACTCCCCGGGGCGGGCATAACGCTCAGAAACATGGACAGGATAATCTCCGCCACGGGCTGCGACCAGATACACCTCGCCGCCCACCGCACTCTTTCGGATATGTCCACCTCAAATAACAGCGCGATTTTCTACGGCTCCTGCCTCTATCCCCCGGAGGACCGCTTTTCCGTCACCGACAGGGACACGGTATCAAAAATCGCCGGGAGGCTGAAGGAAAATCTGATCTGACCTGTGCTGCCGATAAAAAATTCACCGTCTCCGGCCCGGCCGGAGACGGTGAATTTTTTATTATTTCATAAAATCGATTTCGCTCTGCGGCGGATCACACGCAGCCCTGGGCCTTCATGGCCTCGGCGACCTTCAGGAAGCCCGCGATGTTGGCGCCCGCCATGTAGTTGCCGGGCACGCCGTACTCCTTCGCGGCGCTGTCGCAGGCGGCGAAGATGTTCTTCATTATCCCGTGGAGCTTCCCGTCGACCTCCTCGAAGGTCCAGCTGAGACGTGCGCTGTTCTGGCACATCTCAAGGCCGGAGGTGGCGACGCCGCCGGCGTTGGCGGCCTTGGCGGGACCGTAGAGCATGTTGTTTGCGAAATAGACCTCGATGGCCTCGGGGGTGGAGGGCATGTTGGCGCCCTCGGAGACGCAGTAGCAGCCGTTGGCGGCGAGGGCCCTGGCGCTGTCGCCGTTTATCTCGTTCTGGGTGGCGCAGGGCAGCGCGATGTCGCAGGGGATGGTCCAGATGCCGGAGCAGCCCTCGTGGTACTGGGCGTTGGGACGCAGGGCGACATACTCTCTGATGCGCTTGCGCTCCACCTCCTTGAGCTGCTTGACGGTGGGGAAGTCCACTCCGTCGGGGTCGTAGATGTAGCCGTTGGAGTCGGACATGGCGACCACCTTCGCGCCGAGCTGGGTGGCCTTCTGAAGGGCGTAGATAGCCACGTTGCCGGAGCCGGAGATGACCACGGTCTGGCCCTCGAAGGACTTGCCGTTGGCCCGGAGCATCTCGTCGGT
>CANRIU010000047.1 GCA_947630755.1 uncultured Oscillospiraceae bacterium
CTCCTGCCAATGGACGCCGGAGGCGGGATCGAGGTTCTTCCAAGACTGGGTGGGCATCATAAGGGTCCCGCTCTCCCCGACGGCCTCCATCAGGGCCTCTATCACCACCTGCGCCCCGCCGCAGACAAATCCCAGAGAGCTTAAGGAGCAGTGGACCATGACCGTCTGCCCGGTCTCCATGCCTGTTTTTTTGAAAGCGTCAAGAATATCTTTTTTGAGTACGATTTTTCGTTCCATGCTTCAGCCTCCAATTTAAAAATTGTCCCCGCCAGTCCAATATAAACTGACGGGGACAACTTTTCAAAACTTAAATCCGTAAGCTGTGACAAAAATGGAACGCCGTTTTTGTGGAAAGTGACGGTGAATGGAAATCAGTCTTCCTTTGTCAATACTTTTTTCTGCCAGCCGCGTTTACCGCATTTCGGGCATTTCATGCGCCTCGTCCTGCCATAATGCGGGGCCAGATTAGCTTGCCAGTAGGTCGGCACATATCTGTGACCGCAGCTCTGGCACTCGTAGTATCCCGCCTTCTGCTCAATGCCCACCGCAATGAAGGCGACTGTGAAGATCATCACAAGAACAAATGCGAGAAGCACGACCCGCAGCCACACAGGCATCGAGACAAAGGAAACCACAAAAATCAGGACAAGCCCCGCAAGAACCGCCGGAATGACGACCCAGTATTCCGTCCTCAGCATCTGCCTGTTCTTTTCCTCGATTTCCCGTTTCATTGCCAGAAGATTTTCCTCCGCCCGCCTGTCATAGGATTCCGCCATGATTTTTTCGCCCGACAGGAGTTCGTTTACGTTGATTTTCAGAAGATCGCACAGCTTCAGCATGATCCCGGAATCGGGCAGAGACTTTCCGGTTTCCCATTTTGAGACCGCCCGGTCGCTGATACGGAGCTTCTCGGCAAGAGCCGCCTGTGTCATGCCCTGTTCCTTTCTGCATGAGGCTATGAATCTTCCGATTTTGATTTGGTCCACATCGGGCACCTCCTTTCACGGCCTATCATAGTGGAAACGGACGTAAAAGAACACGAACCGACGGTTGTTTTTCGCCGACTCTACCGCGGGTTGAGCACACTTTACACGCAGTTTCTGGTACTGTCCCGAATCACGAGAGATGTGGACAGGGTTATGACCGGGTCAACCCTCTCCCCTGCCCGGATTTTTGCGATGGCATCCAGTGCCGCCCGGGCCCGCTCCCCGGTGTCCTGACGGACGGAGGTCAAAGATGGATAAACAAGCCCGCACAGGGGCGTGTCGTCAAATCCGGCGACGGAGATCTCGCCAGGTATGTTGACACCGCTGCTTTGCAAAAAGCGGACGAGGTCAACGGCGTAAAAGTCAGATACGGCAAAAATGGCGGTGAAGCTGCGGATCCCGGGCAACTTCTCCAGGTAAAATTCCGTCCGCTCCCCGCGATTTTTCGGGATCATCATAAACTCCGCGCCGGGGCCGAAGCCCTCCCGAAAGCCCTTCCAGCGCTCCAGGTCCATGTCCACATCGTTGTCCGAAAGGCACAGCGCCTTCTCGTGCCCGCAGAGGCGAAAATATTCGCCCACCTGAAATCCTCCGTGGCGGTCGTCTATGTTCACGGCGCAGACACGCTCCGCCGTGACGCCGCAGGCGTCATATACCGCAAAGGGTATGCGCACGCGCTCACGAAGGTGACTGTAATCTGCGCCGCAAAATCCTATCAGCACCAGTCCCTCCAGATTCCACATGGTGGCGAAGGAGACGATCTCTTCAAGGTCCTTCACGGTCCTCACCATCATCTGCAGTCCCCGTCTCGCTGTCTCGGCGCCCAGGGAGTTGAGCGCAGAGGCGATAAAGGCGTCCTCCAGGACGTGAGATTCATATTTCTCGTGGGCGTTGATGACAACTCCCACGATCATCGCCGGGTTTTCCGCCAGCAGCACCTCCGCCGCACGGGGCAGATACCCCCGCTCCTCCAGAGCGCGGCGCACCCGGACAGCCGTCCGCTCCGACACCATGCCGGGCTTGCCGTGGAGCACATATGACACCGCCGCCGTACTGAGCCCCAGCTCCGAAGCAATATCCGAAAGCCGCACCTTTTCTTCCATGCCACACCTCTTGTATGAGAAATGATCTAAGCAAAACCCTCTTCTATCGCTGCCTTTACTGTTTTCATTTTATCTCACCTTTCTGTATCTTCCCATACCCAGAAACTCGATAACTCCCTTATCTCGTAACAACTGGAGCTGCTGGCGTATTTTAGGCCGAATATTGTTGTTTTCCGGGTGTTTCTCGAACAAAAAGCCTTCAAATCGATATATATCGCTCAACGAGAATTCTTCCGCCGGGACAGAATTCACGCATCTGAGTATGTCCATCAGCCAGCCTCTGGCGTGGAGGTTCTCCGTACTCAGGCGCTGACTCAGGGAAACTCTTTCCAGAACCAGTTCACGATCTTCCTCTATTCCCCTGCTGACAATATTAACGCGTCCCTGTTGGGGAATCTGTTCAATTACAATGCTGCATCCTACCCATCCTGGCCGACGAGCCGTCAAAGGCAAAGGCGCCCGCTTTTCGATGATCTCCGGAACGAAGAAATACTTTGGAATCATAATCAGGTCCGTGACACGCATTGTATCCATAGAATAGCTCAAAAACAGGAAATCCGGATTTTCGTTAGAGGTGATCCTGCTTATTAAAGTATCATAAGCACCGTCAGCAACCTTTTTTCCCAGACGTCCTCGTCTGCTTTTCAGCTCATATTGGTTGTTACAGACAGGGCAGAAAAAATCAGCCGCCGGTCTGTTGTTCTCAAAGTGCTGGATATGGTCATTTCCGCATCTCGGGCAAAAAAGATTATCTCCGACCCAAGACTCCGTCAACACCCGTGCCTTTTGCGAGCCGGAGTGATACTCCGAGATAAGCTCATTATTGAGCCTCAAGTCCATATTTCGTCACCACTCTTCCATTAATATCCCTTACAACTATCCTCGCCCCTCTCTTTCCCATCTCGTCAACAAACTCCGCAAGCTCCCTCTGCTGGGCGTCTCCGAAGACGTTTTCGGTGTAGGCGGTGAAGCTGGAGGTCTGCGTGATCGGTCTGTAAGGAGGGTCAAAATAGACGAATGTATGGCTGTCGATAAAGTCTGAAGAGCGCCTGTAATCTCCGCAGACGATCTGTACTCTCTTCAGCTTGTCCGACACGGCCCTCAGATTCGCCTCATCGCAAATCACGGGTTTCTTGTAAGACCCTATGGGAACATTAAAAAGCCCTTGTCTGTTCACCCGGTAGAGTCCGTTAAAGCACGTTCTGTTGAGGAAAATCATCAATGCCGCCTGCTTGACACGGTCCTCTTCCTCACACTTGATTATCAGTCTGTTGAATTGCTCTCGTTTATCGGTGTAATAACGCCTTCTGTTCTCCGGGTCCATTGGCAAATAGTCACCTTGATACCCGGACAGAATATCAACAAGCTCATTCACTTCGTCTCTGATAACCTGATAAGTGCTTATGAGCTGTGCATTAATGTCGCTGATATAAACGGCCTCAAGTTCAAAACGGTCAAGTATGTCAAACAATACCGCGCCTCCGCCCACGAAAGGTTCGGCGTATTTTGTAACGGTGCGACCGTCAAACGGATAGTATCGTTCTATCTCGTGGAGGAGCTGGCCCTTGCCTCCTGCCCATTTCAGGAATGGCTTGACTGTTCCCTCCGACTTGCTGTAACGGTCGCTTCTGGCATCTGATGGCTTCTCCGCATCGGCGGGAAGCACCCACATATTCCCCACCATGACGGCATTGGGAATACGATTTTCCGCGCACAAAACGGCAACTCTTCTCTGGGAAATGCCCCACTTCTCCGCCGCATCCTTTGCAGCCATTATTTCCATAGTATCACCTCCGTAAAGAGCCTTTATATTACATTATATTCTATATCTCGAATAATAGCAATATCAAAATGGATTTTTGTCAAAAAAGCCCGCCCGTGAAATTTAATCTTCTATGGGCAGCGATGAGCGGCTGTAGAGCACCGCACCCGGGTGACGCAACGGGAATTATCGCAGGCGCAAAAATCCCTTGCCGATGGATCTGTCGGCAAGGGATTTCTGATTGCACTATCAAATCGTTATCACGGGAGGGTCTTGAAATCCCGGAGCCCTTGCGCCGCAACGGGTCCGGGGTTTCGGATTTTCATTCCCACTCTATCGTCGCGGGGGGTTTGGAGGTTATATCATAGACTATGCGGTTTATGCCGGGGACCTCGTTGACTATGCGGGTGCTCACCCGGTCAAGGGTCTCGTAGGGGATCCTTGTCCAGTCGGCGGTCATGAAGTCTGAGGTGGTGACGCTCCTGAGAGCCAGGGTGTAGTCGTAGGTGCGCCCGTCACCCATGACGCCGACGCTGCGCATATTTGTCAGCACCGCGAAATACTGGTTCATCGTCCCGGCAAGCCCGGCCTTCTCCACCTCATCCCGGAATATGTAGTCCGCCTCACGCAGGGTGTCAAGCTTCTCCTCCGTCACCTCGCCGATGACGCGGATGGCAAGCCCCGGCCCCGGGAAGGGCTGGCGCATCACGAGATACTCGGGCAGTCCCAGCTCCCGGCCCAGAGAGCGGACCTCGTCCTTGAAGAGCATCCTCAGCGGCTCGATTATCTCCCGGAAATCCACATGGTCGGGAAGGCCGCCCACATTGTGGTGGCTCTTTATCACCGCGGCCCCGGCCTTTCCGGAGCCGGACTCAATGACGTCGGGGTATATCGTCCCCTGTGCCAGATAGTCAACGGAGCCAATTTTCTTCGCCTCGGCCTCAAAAACACGGATAAATTCCTCGCCGATTATCTTTCTCTTGCGCTCCGGCTCGGAGACCCCGGCAAGCTTTGAGAGGAAAAGCTCCCCGGCGTTCACCCTGACAAAATTGATGTCCCACTTTGAGAAGGCCGCCTCCACCTCGTCCCCCTCGTTTTTGCGCATGAGGCCGTGGTCCACGAATACGCAGGTGAGCTGCCTGCCCACTGCCTCTGCCAGCAGCGCCGCCGCCACGGAGGAGTCCACGCCGCCGGAGAGGGCAAGCAGCACCCTGCCGCCGCCGATTTTCTCCCGGAGGGAGCGTATCGCCGTCTGCTTGTAATCCCCCATTGTCCAGTCGCCCCGGGCGCGGCAGACCTCATAGAGGAAGTTTCGTATCATAGCCGTGCCGTTCTCGGTGTGGTTGACCTCAGGGTGGAACTGTACGCCGTAGAAGCCGCGGCTCTCGTCGCAAATCGCCACGTTGGGGCAGGCGTCGGACCGGGCCGCCAGAGAAAAGCCCTCCGGGACCCTCTCCATATAGTCACCGTGGCTCATCCAGGTGACGCCGCTCTCCGGAAGGCCCTTGAAAAGCGGGCAGGAGGTGTCAAAGTAAGCTTTTGTCTTCCCGTACTCCCTGGCGGTATCCTCCGCCGCCGCGGTGACGCGCCCGCCCAGATTGTGGGCAAGGAGTTGACAGCCGTAGCAAATTCCAAGTATGGGCACACCCATTTTGAAAAGCTCCGGGTCGGCCTGTGGGGAGTCGGGCTCATACACACTGCCGGGACCTCCGGTGAAGATTATTCCGATGGGGCTTTTATCGCGGATCTGAGAGATCGGTGTGGTGTAGGGCAGGACCTCGCAGTAAACTCCGCACTCACGGACCCTGCGGGCAATGAGCTGGTTATACTGCCCGCCGAAGTCCAGAACTATCACTGTCTCGTTTTTCATCTGATTTCCTCCATGGCGTGAAAAAAGATAAGGACATTATAATTTTGCTTTGTCCCATTGTCAACAAAAATGCGCGGCGTGGCCTCCGCCGCGCATGATCAGGGCTCGGCGACCTCCTCAGGGAGATACGCGCCGATGTCGTAGACAAAGGCGGCTGCGGCGCCCCTCGTCAAATATGCCGTATCAAGTCCCTGCTCCCCGGTTCTGGCTATGGCGTCCTCCATCATTGCCCTCACCGCAAGGGCGTCCTCATCGGAGAGGCCCAGATACTCTGCCGTCCTCTCCGCCCAGACGTAAGCCTCCTCAGATGTTATGCGCTCCTTGGGACCGATGGTCTCGCCCTCGTCGAAAAATCCCGCCGCCCAGAGCTTGAGCATGGCGTTCCAGACCCAGTCCCCGGGGACAAGGTCGGTGTAGGGCGACTCGTCCTCGTCCACATCCGGGACGGGAAGGTTTAGCCTGCGCCCGAGAAGCGACGACATCTCCGCCCTGTTGATGGGCTTGTCGCCGAGGTAGTTGCCGCCGTCGCCACCCGCGACGCCCAGGCGCACCAGCGCCTCCACCTTCTCCATATACCACTTCCCCACCGTGTCCGGGAATGTCGCGGCGGTGATGTCGTGGTCTATATTTTCGACTATGCCAAGAGTTGTGAAGGCGTAGCCGTAATAGTCGCATCTGAGCACGGCGGCCGCCACGGAAAACTGGTTCTTTGCCGCGCTTATGAGCCTCTGGGCAAGGCCATCCGGAAGCTCGCTCTCCGGGGTGAGGTACGTCACCTCCCCGGTGTCGCTGTTGTATATCATGTCGGAGGTCCTGAAGCTCCCGTCCTGAAGAAGCGCCATGTGGGTGCTGTCAGAGAGGGCGTCAGTGCCCGTCAGGAGCCTCGAGTCGTACCTTATTCCGAACAGATTGAGAAGCGTCGGGAGTATGTCCTGAGTGCAGCAGCAGCTGTCCACATATATTGGCTCCTTAATTGCGCCGCTCCAGCAGATGAAGCTGTTTTTATACTCCCAGAAGGGGTCCGAGTCCGCCGCATCCCCGGCGATGAGCCTGCGGCTCTCCTCCGACAGGGGATATGGGTAGTGGTCGCCGGTGAGAACGATCACGGTAGTGTCGAGGAGGTTTTCCTGCTCCAGCCTATCAAGCAGATACTCCACGGCGTACTCAAGCTCCATCATGCACGCCCTGTATGCCAGCACCTCCTCTGGCTCATCCCGGCCCTCCACCGCGGCGCGGTTTTTTATGGCGATGTCGTTTTTCTCAAAATTATAAGGCGTGTGCCCGGAGAAGGTCATGTAATAGCCGAGGAACCGCTCATCGTGGATGTAGTCGTCCAGTGTCTTCTCCATCATCTCAAGGTCGGAGTAGGGGTAGCTCTCCGTCAGCTCCAGCCCGCGGCCTATGGCCTTAAAGTCGTAGCCCATATTCGGGTGGGAGTTCACGCGCCCGTAGTAGGACGCCACGTTGTTGTGGTAGCCCATGGGGTGGACGCCCAGGTCCTTCATCCTGTTCGCCATGGTGAAGGGAAGGTAGTTCACCATGGACATGGAGAAGCTCTGCCTGTTAAAGTCCGGCAGAAGCCCCATATTCATTGCGTACTCACCGTTTGTTGTGGTGCTGGAGAAGGAGCAGTAGAAGTTTTCAAATACTATCCCCTCGTGGGTGAGCCTCCACAGCGCCGGGGTGAGCTCCGGGTCCAGAACGTAGGGCCAGTAGGACTCGGCGCATATCTCGATGAGGTTGAAGCCCTCAAAAAGCCCGGTGTACTCGTTTTTCGCCGTGCCGGAGAGCTTTGAGAAGTACCCTGTCAGCTCCTGCTGCTGCTCCGTGCCCCCGAGCTTTGAAAGCCGCTCAAGGTCGAGCTCCTCCATGACGTTGCTCTCCCGCCCCTCGCCGTCTCCGGTCATGTCAAAGACATCGGTCCGGATCCCGGTCTGATCCGAGCCCAGACGCTGAAGGTCAAGCCGCTCCGCTGTCAAAAGGCCGAAATACTCCGCCTGCCGATCGATGGAGCCGGTCATGTCGTGGTAGACAAGCGAGCGGCTCGAGTCCCCGTTCTTTCCGGGCACGCCCAGCAGGAACACCACCGCGGAGAGCACTGCCCCGCCCACGACTATGACGTAATGAACGTTTTTCGTCTCCAGCAGCTTTCCCCTCTGGAGGAGAAGCAGCGCCGGAATGGGCAGGAGGTATATCAAAATAAGCGGCGAGCAGTGAAGTATGCCGCTTATGGTGACGTCGAGGAAGTTGGCTATCGCCTCGCCGCCCATGTGGACCAGCGACGCCGACAGCAGCACGCCGAATATCCTGTAATACACCGTCTGCACACAGAAAACAAAGGCCAGCGCCGCGAGGAGCACCGTCCTCGTCGCCGTGTTCGCCCCGCCCCAGGGCCAAATGTGGGACAGGGACGCCAAAAAGAGCGCCAGTGAAAATGTAAAGGGCACGCAGGAGAAAAATCTGGGCTCAAGGCCGCGCCAGACAAAAAGGTGGAAGGTAAGCTCCCACACAAACAGCGCCGCCGCCCAAAATGCCACGGTTTTCAGGTATTTTTTCATATACGGCAGCGCCCCCCTTTTATGATTTTCCCACCGAATCAAATAGTGCCGGGCTCATCGCCCCTGTCCGCCGCGGCGGTTACGGCGGCGGCGATCCCCCGGGCGGCGTCAGCCGTCTCCACCCATGGGATTCCCCTGCCCTCCCCCTGCTCTCTTGAGAGGGGTATGTGCATGAAGCCTCCCCGGACGCGGCTTTTGTCCCTGTCAAGGGCGTGGAGCAGCACATACATGACGTGGTTGCACACAAATGTCCCCGCAGAGTTTGATATTTCCGCCGGGACCCCGGCCTTCGCCATCGCCCGGACCATTTTCCTTATCGGAAGGGTGGAGAAATACGCCGCAGGACCCCCGGGGACTATCGGCCTGTCCTCGGGCTTAGCGCCAAGGTTATCCGGGATGCGGGCGTCGTCCAGGTTTATGGCGACCCGCTCTGGCGTGAGGCACCTTCTGCCCGCCGCCTGACCGAGGCACAGCACGGCATCCGGTCTCTCCCTGTCCATTGCCCGCAGAAGCACCTCCCCGGATAAGTCGAAGGCCGTCGGCAGCACCGTCCGGGCAAGTTCAATATCCCCCAGCCTTTCCGGCAGGAGCTCCAGCGCAAGGCAGGCGGAGTTCACCCTCTCCCCTCCGAAGGGCTCAAAGGCAGTAAGAAGAATTTTCATCCCTTCTCCAGTCTTTTCAGATAAAACTGTTTTTATACTGCATATCCTGTCAGCCGTAGGAGGACATGATGAGCCTCGCAACCAGCGCCGCGGCAGTCCCGCGTATGAGGTACCCCGTCTCGCTGCCGTTTTCCCGGGCGGTGTCCATCACATCGTTGAATGTCTCCTCCGCCCACGCCTCCGGGTCGGATATGCCGATGTACGCGGCGGCGTTGGCGTAGACTGCCTTGAAATAGTCTATCGTTATCATGTCGTCGGCGTGGAGAAGTCCGTCCCCTGTGGGCGGGAGTATGCCCGCCGCCCATGCCTTCCGCACGTCGTTGTAAAACCAGTTTATATCGCCCACATCCGGGAAGAAGCCCTCCGGCTCCGTCTCCGGGTCCGGGAGATACAGCAGCCTGCTGACCATGGCGGTGACCTCCGCGATGCTCACGGCGTCGCCCCCGCCGAAGGCCCCCCGGGTGCCGTTTATCACCCCGAGCCTTACAAGGCGCTCCACGTCCTGCTCGTACCACTCCCCGGTGAAGTCGTAAAATGACGCCTCGCTGTCTGTGTGGAGGATGGTGTCCGCAATCCCCAGCGTTGAAAAGGCGTATTCATAGTAATTTGTCCGAAGTATCGCCGCGGCCACGGAGTACTGGTTTTTCACCACGGCGATGAGGTCCCGGGCGTAGTTCTCCGGCAGGTTTTCCCTGCGGGTGAAATAGGTGGTCGACCCGGCGTCGCTGTTATAGAGTATGTCCCGGGTCCTGAAGCTCCCGTCGTCAAGCACCGCGACGTGGGTAGCGGTGGACAGTATGTCCGTGCCCGTCATGAGACGCGAATCGTACTCTATCCCCAGAAGGTTCGAGATCGTCGGAAGTATGTCCTGAGTACAGCAGTACTCGTCCACCACCACAGGCTCCTCCATCGCCCCGGACCAGCAGATAAAGGCGTTCTTATACCGCCAGAAGGGGTCGGTGCGCACGTCGGTGCCCGCCATGGCGGCGTACTCCTCCTCGGTCAAGGCGTAGGGCAGATGGTCCCCGGTGAGGACGATGAGGGTGGTGTCGGCCTTCCCGGCCTTCTCAAGGCGGTCCAGCATATACTCAAGGCCGTACTCCAGCTCCAGCTGGCAGGCGATATAGCTCCGCACGGCATCCGGATAGTCCAGATCCTTGACCCTGTCCCAGTTTTTCGCGGCAATGTCGTTGTCCTCCACGTTATACGGGTGGTGGCCCGAGTAGCTCATATAGTGGACGATAAAGCGGTCGTCGTCAATGTACTCGTCCATCGTCTTTTGGAAAAGCTCCAGGTCCGACGTGGGGAAGGTCCTCTCCAGCTCCAGCCCGAAATCCAGGGCCTTGAAGTCGTAGCCCATGTTTGTGTGGGTGTTTATCCGCCCGTAGAAGGTGGCTATGTTCCCGTGGTAGGAGAGTGGCGTGAGGCCCATGCCCTTAAACTGGTTCCCCAGTGTAAAGGGGACATAGTTGTCCATGGATGTGGCAAAGCTCTGCCGGGAGAAATCCGGCAGCAGACCCATGCACATGCTGTACTCGCCGTTTGTGGTGGTGTTCGGGAAGGAGCAGTAAAAATTTTTAAATACAAACCCCTCGTTGGAGAGCCTGTACAGCGCGGGAGTGAGCTCGGGGTCGATAAATCTGGGGACAAAGGACTCCGCACATATCTCAATTACGTTAAATCCACGGAAAAGCCCGGTGTACTCGTTCTTCTCCGTGCCGGTGAGCTTTGAAAAATACAGGCTCAGGTCCCGGGTCTCCTCGTCCGGAGCCTTTTCGGCGAGAACCGAAAAGTCCATATCCTCCATTATGTTAAGCTCCGGCTTCGTGGCGGGCTCCACGGCGGAGGGCTCATTGCCGTCCCCGTTCTCCGTTGTGTCCGAAGAGTCCGGACCTTCCGCCGGGTCCGGCTCCCCGGTCCCCCCGGCGGAGCCGCCAGTGATGTCGATGACGTCGGTCGAAAGCCCCGTGCCGCCTCCTGCAAGGCGCTTTAAGTCCATGCGCTCTGCGGTGAAAAGGCCGAAATACTCCGTCTGCCGCTCGACGTGGCCCGTGTTGTCGTAGTATGCCGCGGACCTCGCCGTCTGCGCGTCCTCCTCCGGGACGCCGACGGAGAACACAAGGACGCTCGCGCCCAAAAGCAGGACGTTCTCCCGCCAGCCCGCGCCCTCCAGCGACAGCACTCCCCTCTTCTCAAGGTAAATGAGCGCCGGGACGGAGACGAGATAGAAAACAAGTATTGGCGACACGGCGAGCATCGCCCTCAGTGTGACGCCCAAAAAGGCGGCTATTGCCTCGCCGCCCATGCCCACATAGGCAAGGGAGAGCATACCGCCGAAAATGCGATAATAGACCGTCTGGACGCCGAAGATGAGTATCAGGACCGCGAGCAGCACTATCCTCGTCACGCGGTTGAGGAGCGGCTTTTTCCATAGATGTGAAATCCCCGTCAAAAACACCGCGAGCGACAGCGTAAAGGGCAGAGAGCAGAGAAATCTCCACGACAGGCTCTTTGTCAGGAAGAGGTGAAAGACAAGCTCAAAGGCAAAAATTACCGCAAACCAGAAGGCCCCGGTCCGCCATATTTTTTTCATCCGGCGAAAGGCACATCCTTTATATAAAATCTAAAAAATTATATGCTCTTTTTCGATAAAAATCAATATCCAAAGTGCCCAGATTGACAAAAAGAACCGCGGGGAGAAGTAATATTCCCCACGGTTCAACAATTTTTAATATTCTGCTCCGGTTTTACAGACCCGGAGGATGCCTTATTTTCCCCGGATATACTCGTCGATGGATTTCGCCGCCGTCTTCCCCGCGCCCATGGCTAAAATCACCGTGGCCGCGCCTGTGGAGGCATCGCCTCCCGCGAATACTCCCTCCCGGGAGGTGGAGCCGTCGGGGGCGGTAGTGATGCAGCCCCATCTGTTGGCCTCCAGCCCCGGGGTCGTGGTGCGGATAAGGGGGTTGGGGCTGGTGCCGATGGCGACGATAACCGTGTCCACCTCCATCTCGAACTCGCTCCCCGGAATCGGCACGGGGCGGCGCCTGCCGGAGGCGTCGGGCTCCCCCAGCTCCATGCGGATGAGCTTCATGGACTTCACTCTCCCCTGCTCGTCCCCCTCAATGAGGGTGGGGTTACAGAGAAGGTCGAAGACGATGCCCTCCTCGCGGGCGTGGTGGACCTCCTCGGCTCTCGCCGGCAGCTCCGCCTCGCTCCGGCGGTAGACAATGTGGACCTCCGCCCCCAGGCGCCTTGCGCACCGGGCGGCGTCCATGGCCACGTTGCCGCCGCCCAAGACGGCGACCTTTTTGCTCTCAAAAATCGGCGTGGGATTGTCGGGCTTATACGCCTTCATCAGGTTTATCCGGGTGAGGTACTCGTTGGCGGAGAAAACTCCCACCAGACTCTCCCCGGGTATCTTCATAAACTGCGGAAGTCCCGCCCCGGAGCCAATGAACACCGCCTCGTAGCCCATCTCAAAGAGCTCGTCGATGGAGAGGACCTTGCCAATCACCATATTGAGCTCAATATCCACGCCAAGGTCTCTCAGCTTCTCGACCTCCTTCTCCACAATGGACTTCGGAAGCCGGAATTCCGGTATCCCGTAGCTCAGCACGCCCCCGGCGACGTGGAACGCCTCATATATCGTGACGGAGTAGCCCTTCCTCGCAAGCTCCCCGGCGCAGGTGAGGCCCGCGGGGCCGGAGCCCACCACGGCTACCCTGTGACCGTTATCGGGCAGTCTGTCCGTGTTTGCCACGTTGTGCTCCAGCGCCCAGTCTGCCACAAAGCGCTCAAGGCGCCCGATGCCCACGCTCTCGCCCTTTATGCCGCGCACGCACCTGCCCTCGCACTGGTTCTCCTGTGGGCAAACCCGCCCGCACACCGCGGGAAGGGCGTTTGCGCGGCTCAAGGACTTGTAAGCGGCCTCTAAATCCCCCTCCTGGATGTGCCCGATAAACTCCGGGATAGGCACCCCCACGGGACAGCCCTCCACGCACCTGGGGTGCTTGCATTTAAGGCACCGACTGGACTCCCGGGCGGCAAGCTCGGGCGTGTAGCCCTGGGCGACCTCAAGGAAATTCCCGCTTCTGACCTCCGGGTCCTGCTCGGGCATTTTTGTCTTGACGGGGCTCATATCAGCCATTTCCCATACCCTCCAGTCTGCATTTGTGGTTGTCCCGGCGGCGCTGTTCAAACTCCTTATAGGTGGCGGCCCGGGCTATCGTCTCGTCGAAGTCGATCTTGTGTCCGTCGAAGTCCGGCCCGTCCACGCAGGCGAACTTGACCTCCCCGTCCACCGTCACCCGGCAGCAGCCGCACATCCCCGTACCGTCTATCATAATTGGATTCATGCTGACGATTGTGGGGATGTCATAGCGCTTTGTCAGGCGGCAGACGAATTTCATCATCACCAGCGGCCCGATGGCGTAGACCCGGTCGTACCGCTCCCCCGTAGGAGCCGTCGTCGGTGCAGATATACAGGTTATCTGAGGCGTCCCGCATCTCGTCCTCTAAAATCACGATGTCCTTTGTGCGAAAGCCTCCGATGAGGTCCACCTCCGCCCCGGCGTCGTGGAGGGCCTTCGCCACGGGAAGGGCAATGGCACAGCCCAGCCCCCCGCCAACCACGGCGGCCCGCTTCACGCCCTCAATCGGCGTGGGCTCCCCGAGAGGTCCCACGAAGTCCTGAAGGCACTCACCCTCATTAAGCTCGTCCAGCGTCATGGTGGAGTCCCCCACCTTCTGGAAAACCACGGTCACAAGCTCATCCGTGGTGCTGGAGACGGTGAGGGGTATCCTCTCCCCGTCGGGGGCGGCGCGGAGAATGATGAACTGCCCCGCCCTTGCCTTCCTCGCAATCAGAGGAGCATAAACAGAAATACTGGTTATGTCGGGAGTCAGGACCTTTTTCGACATGATTTGATATTTTTCCGGCATTTTACTCACCTCTTTAATTCGTAAGAGTAACCCTTTAAAAATCAATCCGGCTTTTAAAAGCCGGATTGATCAGGGTCTTAATAATAGCGCTTGTTCTTGTTCTTGCGAGCCGCTTCAGACTTCTTGCGGCGCTTAACGGAAGGACTCTGATAATATTCCTTCTTCCGGAGGTCGGCGAGGACGCCCGCCTTTGCACAGTTACGCTTGAATCTCTTCAGCGCGCTGTCCAGAGACTCGTTTTCCTTCACATGGACTTCTGACATCTTTTTCCCCTCCCTCCGACTTACGCCTGAGCGCTTAGCTTTATCTTTGCCGACTATTTTAAATCAGCACTGCTTATTATAATAACTTCCCGCCCGATTGTCAATATCTATTTGCTTTTTTATTTTGCGGGCAGGTATCCGTGGGACCCAAAATGTATTTTGTCCGCCTGATTCATCCGGCGGCATGGTACTTTTTTCATGACATAATGAAAAAAAGCGGCCCGAAGCCAAAGCTCCGGGCCGAAAAAGCGTGTGTTCCGTGGTCACGTTGGAGAACGAAATCTCACGTTATTTGGGCCCGGAAACTCCTTGTCACGCTTGCACCACTATTGGTTTGCCTGCACTGGAGCAGGTACCATCCCATTGTCACGCATTCTGCTATATTGTAATGGATTATTTGAAAATTGGTGCATTTGCTCCCCGTGCCGCCCGAAGGTCAAATCCCGCAGCCGCCCTTTCATTTGAGGGTCTCCCACTTCTCGACGTAGGTTTCGTAGAGTCCGAAGGCCCGGAGCCATCCCAAAAAGTTTCGGATGATGTCCTCGATTGGCGCGGTCTTTTGCCGCTCGTAGGTCTCAGTGTAGAGCTCCTGCCCATCACTGACGAGATAAACGAATCTGTACGCACCGGGGAAAATACGGAAGTACGCCGGATGCTGTGGACTCGTAAGGTAGCTTCCCGGAAGGTCCAGGCTCCCAAAGCCCTTGGCCTTCTTTTTCACATCGTAGATGACCCCGGCCTTCATGCCGTCGGCGATGCCGTAGAGCAGGATCTCCTCCCCGTCCACGTTCACCGTGCAGGAGCCGCGGACCTGGAGCTGACCGCCCCGGAGGATGTCAGCGATTCTCTGTGATACGTTCCTCCACTCTGGTTTTACGTTCTGAGACTTTGGGTCAGCCGCCAACGCATAGACGCCATTCTCAAACTCGATGCCGTTTCGGATTGCCTCGTTCGGTTCGGAGGGCTCCCGGTTCAGGGTCCGAAGGAAATCCGCCCTGGCGTCCTCCTCGTGCCCCTCCGCACAGTCGAAAGTGTAGAGCCAGGATGAAAGGAGCGTCTGGGTGATAAGGTGCTTCATTTTACCTCACTGATCCCTATGTACATGTCCGCTTCGCGGCTCCACTGGAGGCCCAGGGACTTCGTCTTCTCCTTCAGCATCGCCGACGCCTCGGCCTTGCTGGTGAGGGCGTGCGTCATGGTTGGGATGTACTTCGCCGCAGCAGTGGCCGTCATGGGGTCGGCCACTTGGGCGATGATGTCCCTTACCTCGTCCATGGCCTTGGTGTACTGCTCCAGATCCGGCGCCAGTGCGTCCTGCTCAGCCTGCATGTTTGCCCGGGCCTTGGCAAAGAGTTTGGCAACAAAATCATTTGGCTGTCCGGGCTTGAGATCCGGAATGACGATCTGGCCCTCGATGCCGTGGCACCCCTTGGCGAAGAAGTCGTCCTGAGGCGAGAAGCACGCCACCCGCTTGCCGCCCAGCATCTGGACGTAGCATCCGAAGTCAATTCCGGTCCAGACGGTGTTTTTAAAGCTGCCCTCGCAGCGGAGGCGCTGAATGGGGTTGCCGTCCTTGTCGGCCTTTTCGTCGGAGTGGAATATGTAGATGACGTTCTTGTTGAGGACGGTCTTGATATACCTCGTTATGCCCTCGATCTCGGACTTTACAAAGCCGTGGCCCTTCATGTTGTTCCAAGTCCCCTCCTTGGTTCTGGCCTCTGGCTTTGTCCTGAAGGCCCAATCCTTGATGAGATCCACCATCGCCCCGCAGGTGTCCACGACGATAGTGTTCACTGCCCTGGCCTCTTGACTGTGAAGGTCCTCCAGAAGCTCCTCATACGTCCCTGCCGTCAGGACGGAGGCGTTCATGCGGTGGACGGCGTTGACACGCCCTACGCCCCGCTCCACATCCAGCAGGAGCGTATTGGCTCCGCCGAACCCGTCCGACAGCGCCAGGGTCGTCTTACCGATGCCCGGCGCGCCGTAGATAATCATTCCAAAGCGCTGAGACGTGAAGTCCATTTCGTATCCGTGCTGAATCATTTGTCATTTGCTCCTTTCAAGACTTTCTGCATGATATAGTGATGATTTCACGGCAGAAAGCATCAAAATTGCCCTCTACTGCCATCCTGGTCTTCTGAAACCGCTCCTCGTCGTATACGCTGGAGCAGTTGAGAAGTCCGTCCGTTCTGTCCGGGTGGTAAGCTCGGAAGGCCAGGGCCGCGGCCCTGTAGTCCGGGGCCTCCACCACCGTCCACCCGCCGTGATACGCCTGACCTTCAGTGCCATAGGTGAAGTAAAACCTCATTCCACGTCCTCCTTTTCCGCCATCCATGTGAGGTCGAAGAGCATCTGGTATCTGGAGGCCAGATTTTCCATCTCCTTGTCTGTGAGACCTCCAATGTCAGGCCCCTCGTCAGTGTAAACTTCTTTCATAATGACCAGATTCCCGACGATGGGTGTACCGTGCAACTGTTTGCCGTAGAGCCAGCTTCCGACCTCATTTTCTTTGAGTTTCAGGAGTTGCCCCATCTCGTTGACGATTATCATATACGGCGGTTCGAGGTTCATCGGTTTTACAATTTCTATCCACTCTCCCACGACCTCTCCGATGGTCTCATACAGCGGCTTTCCAAAGCCTTTAGCGTACATTCGTTTGTCAGCGGTGACTACAAGCCCTCTCTCCATGTGTTGCTCCTGTTACAATAAATTTACCCCAACTTCGTGGCAGCCAGCCACGGGCGAGGGGCATCTCGTTGCCCAAGCTGTTA
>CANRIU010000048.1 GCA_947630755.1 uncultured Oscillospiraceae bacterium
CCACCATCTCCTCAATGCGGGTGGGGTGGATGCGCCCGTCCTGGATGAGCTTCTCCAGCGCAAGGCGGGCGATCTCCCGGCGGACGGGGTCAAAGCTGGAGACAGTTATGGCCTCCGGCGTGTCGTCAATAATGAGGTCCACGCCTGTAAGGTTCTCTATGGAGCGGATGTTGCGCCCCTCGCGGCCTATGATGCGGCCCTTCATCTCGTCATTGGGCAGGGGTACCACGCTGACGGTTGCTTCAGCCACATGGTCTGCGGCGCAGCGCTGGATGGCAAGGCTTATGAGCTCCCTGGCTCTGTCGTCCGCCTCCTCCTTAAAGCGCGCCTCGATCTCCTTTATCTTCATTGCCACCTCGTGGGTGCACTCGGTCTCCACATTCTTGATGAGGTACGCCTTCGCCTCCTCCACTGTGTAGCCGGAGATCTTCTCGAGCATTTCAAGCTGCCCGCGCTTTATGAGGGCGATCTCCTCCTTCGCGGCGTCAAGCTCATTGAGCTTTTTGGCCGCCTGCTCGTTCTTCTTCTCCACCGCCTCGGTCTTCTTGTCAAGAGTCTCCTCCTTCTGCTGGAGACGGCGCTCCTGCTTGGAGAGCTCGCTGCGGCGCTCCTTGACCTCACGCTCGTACTCCGTGCGGTCCTTGTGGATCTCCTCCTTGGCCTCAAGAAGGGCCTCGCGCTTTTTACTCTCAGCCGATTTTATGGCGTCGTTGACGATTTGCCTGGCCTTCTCCTCCGCGTCGGCGATAGTATTCTCGTCGCGCTTGCGCCGGGCCATGTTGAGCGCGTACATTCCTCCCGCGCCGCACAGCAGCGCCACAACGGCTGTCACTACATACCAATACCACATTCTGGTGGAAACACCTCCTTTTGAAAATTATTTTGGGAAAATGATAAGTTTCCGAAATACCCCTAAAAGGACCGGCGGTATGCGGGCCCCTTACTATTTCGAGAATATACCAACTTTTATTTTACTGCCAAAAGCGCACAATGTCAAGCTGTTTTGCAAGCCCATTTGACAACACACTATATATTGAATTGCGGGCCGGGAAGGTCTATAATAAATACGAAATGTGATTTTTATTCCGGCGGTGTTTTTTCCAATGTACAAGGCAGGCTCTGACTTCGGCGCGGGAAGCGTCAAAAAAAATATTCTTCGCATCGCCCTCCCCATGACACTGGCGCAGCTCATCAATGTGCTGTACAACATGGTGGACAGGGTGTATATAGGCCACATCGGCGGCACATCCTCCACGGCCCTCACGGGGGTGGGGCTGACGCTGCCGATAATCACAATAATCTCCGCCTTCACGAACCTCTTCGGCGCCGGGGGCGCGCCCCTCTTCTCCATGGCCCGGGGGGCCGGGGACGACAAAAGGGCGGGGCACATCATGGGCTGCTCCTTCTCGCTGCTCATGATCTCCGGCCTCATCCTTGCATCCATCTGCTACGCCTTTCGCAGGCCCATACTGTACCTCTTCGGAGCGGGGGATGAGACGTACATTTACGCGGAGAGCTACATAAGCATATACCTTATCGGGACGCTCTTTGTGATGACGAGCCTCGGGCTCAACCCCTTCATAAACGCCCAGGGCTTCGGCGTCATGGGGATGCTCACCGTCGCCATCGGCGCGGCGCTGAATCTTGTGCTGGACCCGGTTTTCATATTCGTACTGAAGCTCGGCGTCCGGGGGGCGGCTGTTGCCACGGTTATCTCCCAGTGCGTCTCCGCCGTCTGGGTGCTTGCATTTCTCACCGGGGGAAGGGCGCAGGTGAAGCTCAAGCTCAGAGAGCTCAGGCCCGACGGGCACACCACTCTGGCGATATGCGCCCTGGGGCTGTCGGGGTTTATTATGGCTGTCACCAACGGCTCGGTGCAGCTTGTGTGCAACGCCACGTTAAAGCGTGTGGGCGGGGCCCTGGGGGACGCGTATGTGGGCGTCATGACGGTGATAACCTCCGTCAGGGAGCTCATAACCCTGCCCGTTCAGGGGCTGACAAGCGGCGCTCAGCCCGTTATAAGCTTCAACTACGGTGCGGGGAAGCTCGACCGGGTGAAGTCGGCGGTGAAATTCATGTCGGCGGCCTGCATCGTGTTTACCACCGTCATGTGGATAGTCCTACTCATCGCGCCGGAGCCCTTTATAAGGCTTTTCAACGACGGCGAGGAGCTTCTCACCCTGGGCGTCCCGGCGATGCACATATACTTCTTCGGCATATTCATGATGGCCCTGCAGTTTGCGGGGCAGTCCACCTTCGTGGCGCTGGGGCGCTCAAAGCAGGCGGTGTTCTTCTCGCTGCTGCGCAAGGCCTTCATCGTCATACCCCTGACGCTGTGGCTGCCGGGGGTATGGGGGCTTGGGGTGAAGGGTGTCTTTCTCGCAGAGCCGGTGTCAAACTTCGTTGGAGGCATCGCCTGCTTTTCCGCGATGTGCCTGACACTGAGGTCCATGCTCCGCTCCGCCGGAGATACTTGAATTTAAAATACAAAAAAGCCGGAGGCAGCTCCGGCTTTTTTATGTCAATTTTTTCACCATGGCTAAAGCTCAAGGGCGGCCTGGGGCGTGAGGTTGAAGCCCAGAACGGCAAAGTCTCTGCCGTCGAAGTCGAGGACGCTCACCCCGGCGTTTACAAGCCGCGTCTTACCGCTGCCGATCTCACCCCTTGAGACTGCCCGGAGGGCGGCGTTTATGGCGCCCCCGTGGCTGACGGCGGCGAAGTCCGCCCCCAGCTCCCCGCCCCTGCGGCGCAGGACCGCCAGCACCCGGGCTGCCACATCGTCCAGGGGCTCTAAGTCGCTGGCGTATTTCTCCGGCTCGAAAATGTCCACCACCCTGCCGGATATGCTGCCGAAATCCCGCTCCGTCAGGTCCGGCTCGATGTAGACCGGGGCGTTCGCCGCCTCTCCCACAAGCAGGGCCGTGTGCCGCGCCCGGGAGAGGGGGCTTGACAGCACCGCGGCAAGGCGCGCTCCGGCAAAGCCCCGGGCGCATTTTGACGACTGCTCCAGTCCCTCCGGACAGAGGGGCACGTCCTCTCTGCCCTGTATGCGGCTCTCCTTATTCCACTCCGTCTCGCCGTGGCGGATGAGGTAAATCTTCATTCCCCGGCGCTCTCCTTCCACCCCGGGAAGCGGCGCTCCACCGGGGGAGTTATTCTTGTCAGGTCCACAAAGCCGCTGACGCCGTAGTTGCAAAGGTCGGTGAGCATGGCGGCGAGCTTCTCCGGCGGCTCCACGGTCCCCTCCGCCAGCCACTCCTGAAGTACCTTGACCACGCCGTAGGCGATGAAGGAGTAGAGCTTCTCCAGCGTCTCCCTGTCAGCCTCGGGGCTGACGGCGCTCCATTGGACTATGCACATGTCGTGGGCCACGCGGATGACTCTGGCTAAAAACTCCCTGTCGCCGTTGGGCCCGAACAGGACGCTCGCCAGCTCCCGGCGCTCCCGGAGGGCGAGAAGGGCCTTTTCAAATATCCGCTCCACGTCGTCGGCCTGATGGAAGGAGGCGACCTCTGTCAGCAGGTCCAGATAGAACTCGTTTTCCACCTGGGCGAGAAGCTGCTCGGGGCTTCCGTAGTGGGCGTAGAAGGTGCCGCGGTTTATGTCGGCGGCGGCGCACAGCTCCTTTACGGTTATCTTGTCCACGGGCTTTTCCAGCATGAGCGTCAGCAGCGCGTGCCTGAGCGCCGTGCGGGTAAACTGCGACCTTCGGTTGTCCTTAATATTCGCCATTGTTCCGCCCCTTTCCGTTTTAGCGTATTATAACACTTCATCGGAAAAATTACAACACGCCGCGTCCGCGAATCTCATAAATTCCCGGGAAAACAACGGGGCGGGGGGGTTATCGAGAGGAAAAGTCGAAAAGCTCTTGAAAAATCGATGAAGACAAGTTATAATTTATATGATTATGTGACTTGTACGTCAGGAGGGCTTGCAATGTCTGACAAAGAGAAGGTTCCCGTATTCCCAAAGAACAAACCGGGCCGCCGCATACGCGGCATGACGCCCTATATGCGCATAACCGCCTTTGTTATGCGCGACAGAGGCGACGCGTCCAACTACTTCCGCGACAGCGTGGAGGTCACGGAGCTTGAAAAGTTCATGAGAGATAAGCGGCGGAACGGCTACCCCGGACTTGGTATGCTCCATATGTTCATCGCCGCCTATGTGCGTACCATAAGCCAGAAGCCACAGCTGAACCGATACATAAACGGCCAGCGGGTCTACGCGCGCAAGAATATCGAGGTGGTCATGACCGTCAAGAAGACCATGGAGGAGAACGGCGGAGAGACGTCCATCAAGGTCATTTTCGAGCCCACAGACACGGTCTACGACGTGTACAACAAGCTCAACGCCGCCATCGACCATGTGAAGAACGGGTCCGAGACAGCCACCGGGGACCTGGCGGGGATACTGGTGAAGATACCGAGGCTAATTTTGAAATTCCTTGTGTGGGTGCTGTGCGTGCTGGACTACTTCCACATCCTCCCCAAATTTGTGCTGGAGGCCAGCCCCTTCCACGGCTCCATGATAATCACGGACATCGGGTCTCTCGGCATACCGCCAATATACCACCACCTCTACAACTTCGGAAACCTGCCCATCTTTATCGCCTTCGGCGCCAAGAGGCGGGTATATGAGCTGGACAGGAACGGCGCGGTGCAGGAGAAGCGCTATGTGGACTACACCATCGTCACCGACGAGCGCATATGCGACGGCTACAACTACGCCCAGGGGCTGAAGATGCTCAAGCACAACCTGATGCACCCGGAGCGCCTCGAGGTGCCGCCGGAGAGCGTTGTACAGGACATATACTGATATGGCGGAGAAGCTTACCAAGACAAACGTCATGCGGGTCCTGGACCAGCACGGGGTGAAGTACATACCCAGGGACTACTCAAGGACCGGGGCAGTGAGCGGCTCCGACGTGGCGAGGGTGCTGGGACTCGACCCGGGGGCTGTGTTCAAGACGCTTGTGACAGTCGCCGCCTCCGGGGAGCACTACGTCTTTATGGTGCCCGTGGAGGAGGAGCTGGACCTGAAAAAGGCGGCGAGGGCCGTGGGAGAGAAGAGCATCGAGATGATAAGGCAAAAGGAGCTCCTGCCACTCACGGGCTACATCCACGGGGGCTGCTCACCCATCGGGATGAAGAAGCAGTTCGTCACGGTGATCGACGAGACGGCCCAGCTTTTTGAGACCATAACCTTCAGCGCCGGGAAGGTGGGGTACCAGGTGGAGCTGCCACTTGAGGACTTAAGGCGGGTCATAGATGTGAAAACCGCGGACATCTGCGAGAGCTGAGCCGGGGTCAGGACTATAATGTGGATATGTGAAAAGCCTCTCCGCCGATCGGCGGGGAGGCTTTTATATAAAGCTGCTGCCTTTTATGCGAGCATTCTGCGGCGTCTCAGGAAGTAGACAGTAAACTCAAATAATATCATGCAGGTCCAGCCGGCAAGGCAGGCGTACGCCTCCCCCACGATGCCGAGCTTCGGCACCCAGAGCATGACGCATATGGTCCTCACGGAGATCTGGATGATGGTGGAGATGAGCACCACGGTCATGGAGCCCATACCGCGGAAAAAGCCCTGAATGGCGTTGGTTATGCCCGGCATTATGAACATCCAGGACTTTACCGCCAGATACCCCGCGCCGAGCTCCACTATCCTCGCGCTCCCCTCCGGGGAGAGCAGACGCATCGCGGGCTCCCTCACCAGCAGCACAAGGGCGCAGACCGCCGGACAGTAGCAAAAGGCGATGAGAAGCCCCCGCCAGAGCGTCCCGCGGTAACGCTCCCGCTCCCCGGCGCCCCGGTTCTGGGCGGTACAGGTCATGATGGCGCTGCCGAGACTCTGGGTGGGTATGCGGGCGTAGTCGTCGATGCGGGAGGCGATGTTGAAGGCGTCGATGGCGTCAACGCCCTGGAGGTTTATGGTGCCCTGAATGAGCACCTTCCCCACGGGCTGGGCCGCCTGCTGGAGGGCCGTCAGCGCGCCGCTGCGGACCGTCTCGCCAAGAAGCTCCCTGTCGACCCTGAGATCATCCCGGGAGAGGGCAAGCTCCGGGATGCGATTTTTTATCCACAGAAGGCACAGCGCCACGCTGACGGCCTCGGCAATCACCGTGGCAAGTCCCGCCCCGGCGACGCCGAGGTCCAGCGCCACCACAAAGAGGAGGTCGAGGCAGATGTTTATGGCGCAGGATATGCCCAGAAACCACACGGAGGTTCTGGAGTCGCCGATGGCCCGCAGGGCGGAGGAGAGGATGTTGTACTGGAAGGTGAACAAAAATCCCACGAATATTATGCGAAGGTAGACAAGGGCCATGTCAAAGGCGCTCTCCGGAGCCTTTATGAGCAGCAGCAGCTGCGGGGCGAATATGAGCCCCAGAACGAACACCGCCAGGGAGAAAAAGAGACCGAAGATTATGGTGGTGGAGAACTCGTGCTTCAGCTTCTCCATGTTCTTCGCCCCGTAGAGGCGGCTCATTATAACCGACGCGCCGATGCCCATGCCCGAGGCGCCCAGGACCATCACCGTCATTATCGGGTCGGAGACGCTCACCGCCGCCAGCGCCTCCTTCCCGAGCTTTTTGCCGATTATCACGGAGTCCGCCGCGTTATAGGTGAGCTGCATGATGTTCCCCAGGACCATGGGGACGGTGTACTTGAGAAGATGGCCCGTAATGGAGCCCCGCGTCATATCCGCCTTTGCCAATGTTATCACCCCGCAAGCAGCATAAATACAGACAGTTTAAGCGCCCGTCAGTCCTCCAGCTTCGGGGTGCGGTAGCCGAACACCACCGGCTTTACGTCGGGCGTCAGGGGCGCGAAGGTGAAGCCCCGCTCCCGGAGGGCAGAGATAAGTCCCGGCAGGGCCTCCACCGTGGTGGTGCGGGCGGAGGAGTCGTGCATCAGCACCACGCCCCGGGAGGCGGAGCTGGAGAGGACATTGGAGATTATTTCCGACGCCGGGAGGGGCTTTGAGGTGGCGTCCTGCGCCGACATGTTCCAGTCGCAGGGCACAAAGCCCCGGCGGAGCATCTCCGCCATTATGTCCTCGATTATTCCGTAGGCCTGAGCGTTGGTGCTCCCGCCGGGGAAACGGAAATATGTGGGGGTCACGCACGTCTCGTCCCGGATGAGCTTGAATACCTCGTACATATCGGCGAGAAAATCCTCCACGCTGCCGTAAATCTTCTTGTAGTCGTGGGACCAGGAGTGCATCGCCAGAGTGTGGCCCGCCCCGGCTATGGCGCGGAGCCTGCCGCCGTTTGAGGCGCCGGACCTTCCCACGATGAAAAAGGTGGCCTTTATGCCCTCCTGCTCCAGTATCTTAAGCACCTCGTCGGTGCGGGCGGAGGGGCCGTCGTCAAAGGTGAGGTATATGACGCCCTCCGGCGCGGATGAGGCGTCCAGAGGCTGGGGGGCGTAGAAGTCCGGGTAGAGCAGCTGATACTCCGGCCCATCCGGGTCAAAGACGGGGCGGGTCTGAAGCTCCTCTATCCTCGCCTCCGCCTGAGAAAGCTCCGCCTCCACGGTCTGAAGCTCCGCCCGGAGCTCGTCCCTGTCCGCAAGGGCGCTGCCAAGGGACCCGCGAAGCTCCTCAAGGTCAAGGGCGGCCCCGTCAAGCTCCGTCCGAAGGGCCTTACGTTCCTCCCCGGCGTCCTGGAGCTCCCGCCGGAGGGAGTCGGCGGCGGAGGAGTACTCCTCCCGGGCCTGCCGGGCCTGCTCCCGGAGCTCTCGGACCAAAAGCTCCCTGCTGATGCCGAAAACCAGTGACGCCGTCAGCGCGGCGACGAGGATGATGGTGATTACTCTCTCTTTTTTCATATTTCTCCCTGATACAGTGCCAGACCCTCAAAAATCCCCGTGGGGCGGCGGAGCTGAAACGTTAAAACTTGCAGAAATTTAATGATGCAAACGATGCTTTTATTTTATAGAACAGTATTATACACTATTCAAATCTGTTTGTCACCAGTTAATACTGCTCTCCACCAAAAAGCGGGCTTTTTATTAAAGCTCGTTGAGGCGGGGGCTCGTGACAGCAGAAAATCCGGGACGAAGCTTGAATTTCGTCCCGGATCGTCAGGCAATTTATTATGTTTTGATTATCAGATCAGTCCAGGGCGGCGGTGATTATCGCCATGGTGTAGACCTCGTCGGCGTTGCAGCCGCGGGAAAGGTCGTTGATGGGGGCGTTGAGGCCCTGAAGGATGGGGCCGTAGGCGTCGTAGCCGCCGAGGCGCTGGGCTATCTTGTAGCCGATGTTGCCCGCCTCGATGAGGGGGAAGATGAAGGTGTTGGCGTAGCCCGCGACGGTGGAGCCGGGGAACTTGAGCTGTCCCACGGTGGGGGAGACTGCGGCGTCAAACTGCATCTCGCCGTCGATGGCAAGGTCGGGGGCCATCTCACGGGCCAGCTTTGTGGCCTCAGCGCTGAGGGCCACGGTGCCGCCCTTGCCGGAGCCCCTGGTGGAGAAGGAGAGGAGCGCGACCTTGGGGTCGATGCCGAAGAGCTTTGCGGTCTTGGCGGTCTCGACAGCGACCTCCGCCAGCTTCTGGGCGCCGGAGACGGTGACGTTGCCCTCCTTGTCAAGGGTGTCCTCGTAGGAGAGGTTTATGGCGCAGTCGCCCATGCAGATGTTCTTCAGGTTCTCCTCGCCGTGGTCGCGGGTGAGGATGAAGGCGGAGGACACGAGGTGCGCGCCGGGCTTTGTCTTTATGAGCTGGAGAGCGGGACGCACGGTGTCGGCGGTGGAGTAGGTGGCGCCGCCGAGAAGGCAGTCGGCCACGCCCATCTTCACCAGCATGGTGCCGAAGTAGTTGCCGCGCTTGAGGGCAGTGCGGCACTCATCCTCGCTCATCTTGCCGCGCCGAAGGGCGACCATGGTGGAGACCATCTCATCCATGCCCTCGTAGCTCGCGGGGTCGATGATCCGGGAGTCGCCGATGTCAAATCCGCCCTTCGCGGCGGCGGCCTTCACCTCATCGGGGTTCCCGACGAGAATGACGGTGAGAAGGCCGTCCTTCACCAGCCTCGCCGTGGCCTCAAGGATCCTGGCGTCCGTGCCCTCGGTGAACACGATGCGGCGTCCCGCGCCCTGAAGCTTCTTTTTAAGGTTGTCTATCATTTCCATGTGGCATTACCTCCGTATATTTTTATTGATGCAAATATTTTACCACTTTATGGCCCCATATGCAAGGGGAAAATGGATGCCGCCCGACGGCGTTCCGTGCAGACCGGGGCATTGGCCCTCTCACTCCAGATAAAGTCCCCTGAGGAGGGCAATCTCCTTCTTATAGCCCTCCAGCTCGTTGGGGGTCTCCAGGTAGAAGGGGAGGCGGCGCAGGGCGGGGTGGTTTATTATGCGGCCTATGGCCTCCAGGCCCAGGGAGCCGCCGCCTATGACCTCGTGGCGGTCCTTGTGGCTGGAGTAGGGGTTTTTAGAGTCGTTTAAGTGGATGCATTTGAGCCGATCCAAGCCGATGCGCTTGTCAAACTCCGTCAGCACCCCGTCAAGGTCACCCACGATGTCGTAGCCCGCGTCGTAGACGTGGCAGGTGTCAAGGCACACGCCCAGCTTGTCGGAGAGCCGGGTCCGGTCGATTATCTCCCGCAGCTCCTCAAATTTTGAGCCCACCTCGGAGCCCTTGCCCGCCATAGTCTCCAATAGAACGGTGGTGCGCTGCTCCGGGAACATGGTAAGGTCCAGAGTCTCGGCTATGAGCTGGATCCCCCGCTCTATCCCCTGACCCACATGGGAGCCGGGGTGGAAGTTGTAGTAGTTTCCGGGAAGCCACTCCATGCGCGTAAGGTCGTCAGCCATGGTCTGCCGGGCAAACTGGAGCGTCTCGGGTTTGGCGGCGCAGGGATTTATGGTGTAGGGCGCGTGGGCGAGAAAGGAGTTGAGCCCCTCCCTCCCGGCGATGTCCAGAAATTCCGCGATGTCCGCCTCGTCAATGGGCTTTGCCCCGCCGCCCCGGGGATTTCTGGTGAAAAACTGGAAGCAGGAGGAGCCTGTATATATCGCTTCCCCGGCGAGGGCGGCGTAGCCCCTGGAGACGGAGAGATGGCAGCCGATGTTCAGCATGGGATTACCTCCTTTTGATTTACGCCTCCCCGGGCCCCGCAGGGAGGGGAGAAGTGAGGATAATACAGTTTTAACGGGAATATTATACGATTTTTACTCCGGATTTGCAAGCCCCGGGGAGGGCTCGCCGCCCATATCGAGCAGGAGCCTCTCGGCAGAGAGCATACCGTCCACCGCGGCGGAGGTTATCCCCCCGGCGTAGCCCGCGCCCTCGCCGCAGGGGTAGAGACCCCTCACGGCGGACTGCCTGTCCTGCCCACGGAGGATTCGCACCGGGGAGGAGGAGCGGGTCTCCGGCGCGGTCATGACGGCGCCCGGGGAGTCAAAGCCCCGGAGCCTGCGCCCGAGCTCCGGCAGCGCCAGGGCCAGGGGCGCGGTTATCGCCTCCGGCAGAACGTCACGAAGCTCCGTGTACCTGACACCCGGTCGGTATGTGGGCTCCACCATGGGTTCGCCGCCCGCGCCGAGAAACGCCCCCACAGTCTGGGCCGGGGCGAGACAGCCGCCTCCGCCGGCCTCGAAGGCCCGGCGCTCCAGCTCCCTCTGCCACCTGACGCCGCCCAGGGGGGACCTGTCCGGGAAATCCTCCGGCGAGAGCCCCACGAGAAGGGCGGAGTTTGCGCAACTGCCGCTCCGCCCGGACCAGCTCATGCCGTTGGTGACAACGCCCCCCGCCTCCGACGCCGCCGCTACCACCACCCCGCCGGGGCACATGCAGAAGGTGTACACGTCCCCCGCCGGGGTGTGGGCCGCCAGCTTATAGTCCGCCGCGCCCAGGGCCTTGAGCCCCGCGAAGGCGCCGTACTGGGCCCGGTCGATGTCTCTTTGCAAATGCTCCATACGCACGCCCATGGCGAAGGGCTTGGGCTCCATGGGCACGCCCTGGACCAGAAGGGCGGCGAGGGTGTCCCGGGCGCTGTGTCCCGGGGCGAGGATGAGGCTGCGGCAGGGGATGACATACCCGCCGTTGACCTCCGCCCCGCAAAGCGCCCCGGATGCGGTCCGGAGCCCGGTGAGGGCGGACTCAAAGCGTATCTCCCCGCCAAGGGAGATTATCCGCTCCCGGAGGCTTTTGACCACCACCCGGAGCCTGTCCGTCCCGACGTGGGGCTTTGCGTCGTAGGCGACACTCTCCTTCGCCCCAAATTCCACGAATTTATCAAGTACCCACTGTATCCGGGGGTTTTTCGTCCCGGTGTTGAGCTTCCCGTCGGAGAAGGCCCCGGCGCCGCCCTCGCCGAACTGGACGTTGGAGGCGGGGTCGAGCTCCCCGGTCCGCCAGAAGCGCTCCACATCCCGGGCGCGGGAGTCCACGTCCCGCCCCCGCTCCAGTATTATGGGCCTCGCCCCCGCCATGGAGAGCACAAGCCCCGCGAACATCCCCGCGGGGCCGAAGCCCACCACCACCGGGCGGTGCTCCGACGGGGCGGGGAGCCTCGGCGGGGTATAGTCGCGGTCCCGGGCCGGGGCGGCGGTCACGCCATCTCTGAGGGAGACGGAGCTCTCCGGGACGGAAAGCCCCGCGTCGGCGGTGTAGATTATCCTAATATCCCCCCGGCGGCGGGCGTCCACGGAGCGTCGGCGGAGCTTTATTTCAAGGACCTGTTTTTCTCCCACGCCCAGGACCCTCGCTATGGCGCGTCTCAGCGCCCCGGGGCCGTCCTCCCGGGCGGGGATGGAGATACCGGTTATTCTCAGCATCGCTTCTCACCAAGCCTTCCGGCGGTATATCCGCTGGACCAGGCCCACTGGAGGTTGAAGCCCCCGCAGTCCCCGTCCACGTCCAGCACCTCCCCGCAGGCGAAAAGTCCCGGGACAAGGCGGCTCTCCAGAGTCTCCGGGTCGAACTCCCGGGTGTCTATGCCGCCGGCCGTGACCTGCGCCCCCTCCATGCCGAGGCTCCCGGTGACGGGAAGCTCCGTGCGCTTCACGGCCCCGGCAACCTTTTCAATCTCCCCATCGTCAAGGGAGGACAACCGGGCGGCGAGGGATATGCCGCAGCATGTCACGATGGTCCGGCCCAGCTTGTTGTGCAGCACCCCGGTAAGGAGATTTTCCGCTGTGAGCGAGGTGGAGCGCCTTAAAAGCAGAAGACCCTTGAGCTCCTCCGGCCCCATCTGGCGGAGAAAGTCCAGCCGCACGCGGCAGCCCTCCGCCCTGACGGCGGCTCGGGAGACCTCAAAAATCGCGGGACCGGAGAGGCCGTACTCCGTAAATTGCACCTCCCCGGCGCTCCGGGCCAAAACGATGCCGGACCGGGACACCACCTCCACGGCGGCGTCCGCCCGGACGCCCTTCAGGGGGCGGGTGAAGGTATTTTCCGTCTTGAGCTGAACAAGGGAGGGGGTTATCGCCGTCCTGTGGTGGCCCAGGGACTCCAGAAGCTCCAGCCCAAGCTCCGTGCCCCCGGCCCGGGTCCCGGCGGGACCTCCGGCGGCGACGATGAGCCTGTCGGCGTGAAGCTGCTCATCGCCGTAACAGAGTACGAAGCCGCCGCCGCGGCGGGATATTTTCCGCACCTCGGCGGAGCATACCGTGCTCACGCCCCGCTCCGCCACAGCAAAGCGCAGCACGTCCACTACGCTCCCCGCCTGGTCGGACAGGGGGTAGACCCGCCCGGAGCTCTCCGCCACGGTGACAAGGCCCATGGACCTGAAAAGCTCCAGCGTCCTTGCGGGACCGAAGCTGTTTAGAGCGGGCACGGGGAAGCCGGGGTCCCCGCCGTGGTATTTTTCCGGGGAGATGTTGAGATTCGTCAGGTTGCACCGCCCGTTTCCCGTGACGGAGAGCTTCCTGCCCACCCGGGCGCACCGCTCGAGGATGGTCACGTCCCCCCGCTCCGCCGCCGTCAGCGCGGCCATAAGCCCCGCCGCCCCGCCGCCGATAACCGCGATTTTCAAATGCCCCGCCCCCTTTACTTTTTTTCTGATTATAACCCAGCTTTGTGAATACCGCAACTATCCCGTTGAAAAAACACGTTTTTGCTATTTACACAGGGGCGGAAAAGTGGTATATTTAATCAGGAATAATTATCGTTAGGAGTGATCTCATGGCTATCTCCCGCAGAAGCGTGAAGAGGGAGGCCATGCTGTCCCTCCTGCGCTCCACCAACGTCCACCCCACGGCGGAGTGGGTATTCAGCCGCCTGAGAAGCGAATTTCCGGAGCTGAGCCTGGGCACCGTCTACAGGAACCTGCGGCAGCTGGAGGAGGAGGGGCTCATCGTCAGCGTCGGCGTCATTGACGGACAGGAGCACTTTGACGGCTGTGTCGCCCCCCACGGGCACTTTGTCTGCCGCCGCTGCGGCGCGGTGAAGGACCTGGATGTTGCCTGCTCCGACGACCTCACCCGTGAGGCGGAGGGGAGGACCGGCGGCCGGGCCGAGCGGGTGGAGGTGCGCGTCTCCGGCGTCTGCCGGGAATGTCTTGACAGGGATATGCGGGCGTGAGCCCTGTATATACTTAAATTTACTTATGGAGGTAACTTATATGAAGAAATGGGTCTGCCCCGTCTGCGGCTATGTCTATGAGGGAGAGAATCCCCCGGAGTCCTGCCCCGTCTGCAAGGTCCCCGGCAGCAGGTTCACCGAGATGAAGGAGGATGCCAAGCTCGCCGCCGAGCACGAGTACGGCGTCTACGCCAAGACCGTGAAGAACAACCCCGACATCCCCGAGGAGGACAAGAAGTACATCTTCGACCAGCTCATGGCCAATTTCCAGGGCGAGTGCTCCGAGGTGGGAATGTACCTGTGCATGGCCCGCATCGCCCACCGGGAGGGCTATCCCGAGGTGGGTCTCTACTGGGAGAAGGCGGCCTATGAGGAGGCTGAGCACGCCGCCAAGTTCGCGGAGCTCCTGGGCGAGGACCTGGAGCCCAACATGAAGGCCGACACCAGGGCCAACCTCGCCTGGCGCGTGGACTGCGAGTTCGGCGCCACCCAGGGCAAGTTCGACCTTGCCGCCTGCGCCAAGAAGAACGGCCTCGACGCCATCCACGACACCGTCCATGAAATGGCGAGGGATGAAGCCCGGCACGGGAAAGCGCTGAAGGGCCTGCTGGAGAGGTATTTTAAATAAGCATCAAAACCGCAAAATTGCCCGGACCACCAGATCCGGGCAATTTTAAAATCCGCGACCCAGCGCGGGAAAACTCAAGGGGGTAGATCATGAACACAAAGGCTCTATATAATCTCCAGTACGGCGTGTATTTCCTCTCCGCCCGGGAGGGAGAGCGGGACAACGCCTGCATCATCAACACCGCCGTCCAGACGGCGTCAGATCCCACGCGCATATCCATCGCCTCAATTAAGGGGGGCTTTACCCACGACATGATAGCCCGGACGGGACAGTTCAACGTCTCCCCAATAACCGAGGAGGCGGAGTTTGACCTCTTCCGGCGCTTCGGCATGAGCTCCGGGCGGGACACGGACAAGCTGGCGGGCTTTGAACACACGGCAAGGAGCGCCAACGGCCTGCTGTACCTGACAAAATGGGCCAACGCATTTATGTCCGTGAAGGTCACACAGAGCGTGGACCTGGGCTCCCACACCCTCTATATCGGCGAGCTCACCGACGGGGAGGTGCTCTCCTCCGCCCCCAGCGCCACCTACACCTACTACCAGACGGTGATAAAGGCCCGGGCCCCGAAGCCCGCCCCGGCAAAGTCCGCGGGACCCGTTAAGAAGTGGGTCTGCCCCGTCTGCGGCTATGTGTACGAGGGCCCGGAGCCCCCGGAGTCCTGCCCGCTGTGCCACGTCCCCGGAAGCCGCTTTGTGGAGATGGCGGACACCGCCAGGCTCGCCGCCGAGCACGGCTTTGGCGTCTACGGCGGCACGGTGAAGAATAACGCCGACGTCTCCGAGGGGGACAAAAGCTATATTTTTGACCAGCTCATGGCAAACTTCAATGGCGAGTGCTCGGAGGTGGGAATGTACCTGTGCATGGCCCGCATAGCCGACCGGGAAGGCGACCCGCAGATGGGCGACTTCTGGCGCAGGGCCGCCCGCGAGGAGGCGGAGCACGCCGCCAAATTTGCCGAGCTGCTGGGTTCCGACCTGGAGCCCAACATGAAGGCCGACACAAGGTCCAACCTCGCCTGGCGGGTGGAGTGCGAGTACGGCGCCGCCCAAGGCAAGGCTGACCTCGCCCTCCTTTGCAGGAAGTACGGCCTCGACGCCCTTCACGACACAATCGACGAGATGGCGAGGGACGAGGCGAGGCATGGTAAGGCGCTCAAGGGGCTTTTGGAGAGGTATTTTAAGTAAGCTCTCCAATAAAAAGTCCGCCTTTTACCGGATAACCGCATAAGTTAACAAAGAGCGCACAGCAGCGACGCTGTGCGCTCTTTGCGTTGCGTTATGGCTTATTGCCTGACCCGGTTATACTGGAAATAGGTTTCAATGTACGGCTCAAAGCCTTCCCCGGAGTACTGGATCGTCACGCCCTCCTCCAGACCCATCAGAAGATCGTCGTACTCTTTCATTTCCGGCGCGTCGCCCAAAAAGGTAACGGTGGTCAGAGGGCAGTTTCTGAAGGCCGCATCGATATATGTGACGCTTGCCGGGATCGTCAACGTTGTTAAAGGATTGCCGTAAAATGCATCATCCATGATGGTAGTGACACTGTCTGGAATCGTTACTGACGTAAGCTCACATGAGCTGAACGCATACATATCGATTTCGGTGACGCTGTTCGGAATTTCCACGGAGGTCAGCTCGGCGTCCATAAAGACACCCCATTCAATTTTAGTCAGACCCTCGGGGAAGGAGAACGACTCAAAGCCGGTGACCCTGAAAGCTCCCGATTCAATCTCGGCAAGGTTCTCCGACCATCTGATGTAGGTAAGATTATCACAGTAGTAAAACGCGTGGTCACGGATGGAGGTCACGCTGTCGGGCATATAGAACGCCCGCAGCTTCCTCAGTTCGCTGAATGCATATTTACCGATGGAGGTCACGCCGTCCTCCAGATAGACAAGCTCGATCTGTTCGGCAGCCTTGGACCACGGCGCCGGGGTAGGGCCATATTCGTCGAAGCAGTTCTCCATCTCTCCCGTGCCCCGGATGACCAGCATATTGTCGAGATAATACCAGGTGAGGTTTTCGCCGCACGTCCCCTTGCCCTTGGCGGTGTCCTCATTGACAGAGGCGATGAGTTCCAGCACCTCCGGCCCAAAGGGGTCAGACTCCTCCGGCGTTTCGCCCTCCGTTTCGTTCGAGTCGGTGGTGCCGTCCGGCTCGTCGGCGTCGTTCGTCTCTTCGGCATTGCCCGGCTCGCCGACATCGTCAGTGGAGGGCTTCGTCTCCACGCCCGGGTCCTCCGTGTCGGCGCCGGACGGTTTATCCCCGTCGGGATTCTCGTTGTCCGTCCCGCAGGCGGCGAGGCTCAGTACGAGCAGCGTCGCCAGCAAAAGCGCCAGTATTTTCTTCATATTTCTTTTCCTCCAATTACAGTTTTCGACAGTTACGCCGGACTTTTGCCCGCTTTCGCGTTTCCAACGCTTTTTTAGCTTGTTCCTGACCAGATTGCAAGTAGTTTCCGCTAAATATATACACATTATGGAGCGGCAGAAATTAAATATTATTCGAGACTAAATGTCAAACATCCGCTCGATTTTTTTCAGGGCTTGGTGAATGTCAAGAAGAATTTTTAAAAAAGTAGCAAAAAATTGAAAAAGGGAGAAAAACTCCGCAGGGGGGCGGAG
>CANRIU010000049.1 GCA_947630755.1 uncultured Oscillospiraceae bacterium
TCCATCCGCGCCAGCGAGCGGGCGGAGAAGCTGGGCTACTCCCAGGTGCTGTGGCTGGACGGCGTCCACCGCAAGTATATCGAGGAAGTCGGCTCCATGAACATCATGTTCAAGATCGACGGCAAGGTGGTCACCCCCCAGCTCCAGGGCTCCGTCCTCCCCGGCATCACCCGCAAGTCCATCCTTGAGGTTGCCCGGGACTGGGGCTATGAGGTGGAGGAGCGCCTCATCAGCGTCGATGAGGTCCTTGAGACCGCTGGAAACGGTCACATGGAGGAGATGTGGGGCACCGGCACCGCGGCTGTCGTCTCCCCTGTGGGCCACCTCTACTTTGAGGGCCGGGACTACACCATCGGCGACGGCGGCATCGGGGAGCTCACACAGAAGCTCTACGACGAGCTCACCGGCATCCAGTGGGGCACCCGCCCGGATACCCGCGGCTGGACCACCAGGGTCTGCGAGTAAAAATCGAAAAGTATGTAACGCAAAAGGGAGATCCTTCTCCCTTTTGTTTTTTTGTATTATTGATTTTTTACCTCGTTATGTTATACTGAAAAAGGGTGATTTCATGAAAAATGAAGCGGCAAAAAGTGAGTTTGCTTTACAACTCAAGGAATTTGCAAGTACCCTGTCGTCTTTAATCTCTCGTGATGACGAATGGACCATTCGAGGCTTCATTGATATTTTTAAAAATATTTACACGATTTCCACAGATACAAAGGTCGTGTCCAAAATATTGGAGCTGCATCTGTTCCCTCATTTTCTTACATTTGCGGACAGGATCGGATACAGAATAGAGCTCGCGACATATCAGAACTGGTACCCTGACCTGACTTTTATTTCAAATTATGACCCTGATGTTAAGTTTGCCGTTGATTTGAAGACTACATATAGAGACGAGGAGTACCCGGGCTTTTGCAACGGATTCACCTTAGGCTCACATGGCGAGTATTTTATCGACAGAAAAAGCAAAAAGAATATCCAATATCCTTATGATGATTACAGCGGGCATTTTTGTCTTGGCATCATATATTCCCGGGCAGAGCCTGATAAGAATGAAGAGCTGAAAGTTTATTCGGTTGATGAAATTGAGACAATGCCTTCGGTCATACGAAACTTTCTGTTTTTTGCTGAAGAAAAGTGGAAAATAGCCAGTGATAAGGGCGGAAGCGGAAATACCGCAAATATCGGAAGCATACAAAAAATTGATGACATTTTAAGCGGAAACGGAGTGTTTTCCAAAGCTGGAGAAAGGTTATTTGACGAGTACTGGATGAATTTTGGGAAAATTATATTCCGCTCCGGTGGCAGGAACAGGGTAATTACCTCGTTTCCAGAGTATCTTGATTATCGCGGGTTACCGCAAAGCCTGTATAACCCCAAGGCTTCAAAGAGGAAAAGACATGAATGAGCATGTATATGTTCCGCCAATAAAAATACAGGGAATAAAGACAAAATTAGTTCCGCTGATAAGGGAATGTGTCTGTTTGGAGCCCGGCGCTGTCTGGCGTGAGCCCTTTATGGGTTCGGGAGTTGTGGGCTTTAATATCGAACCTCATCTGGCAGTGTTTTCTGATATAAATCCTCACATTATCAATTTTTACAACTACATTAAGGAGGGAAGGATAACTCACTGCCTCGTAAGGGATTTCCTTGAGAGTGAAGGCAGGCGTCTGGAGGATGGTGACGAAAACTTTTATTATATTGTACGAGACAGATTCAACAGTAAGCACGACCCTCTTGATTTTCTCTTTTTAAACAGATCATGTTTTAACGGGATGATAAGATTCAACAGGAATTACGAGTTTAACGTTCCGTACGGACATAAACCGCTCCGATTTTCAAAGGCGTATATTACAAAGATAGTAAATCAAGTGGCGCATATTGAGTGCCTATTGGAAAAACACGATTGGAGCTTTTTGTGCCAGCCGTTTGAAGAATCGATAGGCGCGGCGCGTGAAAGTGATTTTATTTATTGCGACCCGCCATATATCGGACGCCATGTAGATTATTACGACAGCTGGAACGAGGACACCGAAGTTAAATTACACTCTGCCCTGACAGACTCGCACGCAAAATATATGGTTTCCACATGGCACCATAACGATTATCGCGCCAATGAGTATATCTCAAGGATATGGCCTGAGTGCAATGTTATTACAAAGGAGCATTTTTATCATGTCGGTGCCAGAGAAAAAAACCGAAGACCGATGGTCGAGGCACTCCTTACAAATTATACAGTCACAGGCGATAATCAGTTGTGGAGAAAATGCACGCAGTCATCAATGGACAATGCGTTGATTCCTTGAAAAATCTGCAAATAGCCTCTTGACATATAGATATTATAATGATATTATTTTAATATCATTATAAATGTAATGGAGGTATCTCAATGAACACAGACATCAAAGAAAAAGAGCTCCGCCCCATATCCGGCGGGCTCATGCTGCTGGTGCTTATCTTCGGCATACTCGCGGGTACGGCGCTGTTCATTGCGGGGATCGCCATGAGCGTGCAAAGCGGTGACGACATGCCCGGAGTGGTCATCGGCGTGGCCGGGGCCATTGCGGGGTGGGTCATCTGCCCTGCCCTTCTGGCGGGATTGAAAATCGTGAAACCCAACGAGGCCCGGGTCTTCACCCTCTTCGGCAGGTACTACGGCACGGTGAAAAAGAGCGGCTTTTACTATGTCAACCCCTTCGTCACCTCCTTCTCCCCTGCATACAACGAGGCGTACAAGGCCGCCCAGGCAAAGTCAAAGCAGCTGGAGGCCGAGGGCAAGACGGCCCTTGTCTCCGTTGGCGTGGGCAAGGGCATCAGCCTCAAGACCCAGACCCTTAATAACCAGAAGCAGAAGGTCAACGACGTGCTTGGCAACCCCATAATCATCGGCGCGGTGGTTATCTGGCATGTGGAGAACCCCACCCTCGCCGCCTTTGCCGTGGAGAACTATCAGGAATTTCTCAACATCCAGACCGACTCCACCATCCGCAACATCGCCCGTCTCTACCCTTACGACATATTTGACGACGACGATGACGACGATGGCGTGAAGGAGAAGACCCTGCGCTCCTCCGCCATTGAGATCGCGGACATGATGCGCGACGAGCTCCAAAAGCGGGTGACCGCCGCCGGTCTTGCCATTGAGGAGGTCCGCATAACCCACCTTGCCTACTCCGAGGAGATTGCCGCCGCCATGCTCCAGCGCCAGCAGGCCGTCGCAATAATCGCCGCCCGCCAGAAGATAGTTGACGGCGCCGTGGGCATGGTGAAGATGGCTATTGACCGTCTGAACGAGGACGACGTTGTGGAGCTTGACGAGGAGCGCAAGGCCGCCATGGTGTCAAATCTTCTGGTGGTGCTGTGCGGCAATAAGGACGCCCAGCCCATCGTAAACTCCGGGAGCATATATTAATGGACCCCGTTGAACGCGAAAAAGCCCTTCAGGACCGCCTTGAGCGGATAGACGCCCTTGAGCGGGAGCTGAAGGCCAGGGAGTCCGCGAAAAAGCAGGTCCCCCTGCGCCTCTCCGCCACCCTCTGGAATGAACTCGCCGCTTGGGCGGAGGACGATTTTCGGAGCGTGAACGGTCAGATAGAGTACATTCTCACGGAGGCCGTCCGCCGCCGCAGGGGCAGGAGAGAACAGCAATAATTGAATGAAAAACCGCCCCGGGAGCCTTTGAAAAAGCCCCCGGGGCAGTTTTTGCGTCAAAATTGATTTATCCCGTCCATGAGCCGGGACCGTCACGCCCTCTCCACGGGCATCCAGATCTGGACGTTCCGCTCTGATCTCGGAAGCCAGTGGTACACCGTAAGCTCCGGCGCGTTTTTCAGCCGGAACCCCATCTCCGGCATCCACTCCGTCAGGATGGAGATTCTCCTGCTCAGCAGCTCAAAATAGCCGCAAATTGGGTCGTCCGGATCCCCCGTCTCAAAAACCACATATGTTGTCTCGGGGATAACAATGCTCTCCAGTCCCAGCCCCTCGACGAAATCCACCCCGGTGACCTCCCGGTTAAAAAGGTTTTCCCTGTCCCAGCTGTCCAGGAGGTGGCAGTAGCAGAAATCATACCCCTCCTCCGTGATGTCGGAGATAACGCAGTATGCGTCCGTATTGCTTCCCGCCGCGCCCCGTAGGAACCACTGCTTTCCCCTGGTGGTGACGAACAGCTCCTCCTCCTGGCGCTCTCTGTCCCTCCCGTAGGGCGCGCCGATAAAATGCGCCCGAAATCCCGTCAGTACCGTTTCCGGCTTCTTCTCGATTTTGTAGTCCACAGGTTTCCCGCCTTCCATTGAAACTTTGAGTACAAGGCGGGAATAAGACCTGAGCCTGCTGCCGTTTCTCCTGGCCTCGGAGGGCAGTATCCCGTGGAACCTCTGGAACGCCTTTGCAAAGCTGTCCGGACTTTCATAGCCGTATTTCAGCGCGACGTCTATGACCCTCGCCCCGCCCGCGGCCAGCTCCGCCCCCGCGAGGGACAGCCTGCGGCTGCGGATGTACTCGCCCAGGGTGAACCCGCAGAGGATGCTGAACACCCGCTGAAAGTGATAGCTCGATGAAAAGCACTGCGCGGCGGCCTTTTCATAGTCGATAGTCCCCGTCAGGTTGTCCTCGATATAGTCGACCGCTCTCTGCATCCCGAAGATCCAATCCATCTCATTCCCTCCCTGTCTGCCCCCATTTTATCAAAGGGGAGGACCTGAGTCTCGATTTTTTGTGCTGAGTTTCATCGATTTTTTAAAAAAGAACAATATTTTTTACTCCTGGAGCAGCATTTCTATTATACGATTATAAATATTTTCCGCATTTTTTTTGAAATTTTCTTCTATTTTTTCGGATTGTTTTGCGTCTCCCGTGAGCAGGTCCATGGACAAAACGGGTCCCACTCCGTCGGACATCGCAAGGTGCACGGTGAAGCCCCCACGGGTGCGCATCTCGTGGCTGGCTTCTATCATGCCCCTCCGGCGCTGGAGGTTTGCAAGGGCCGCCGCGGCCTTCTCCGCCCGCACCCGCACGGAGTAGGGGAGGTCCGACTCCATCGTCTCCCCGTTTACCCGGCCGCGCTCCGTGATGCTGTAGCCGCTCTCGCCCTTGTCCACATGCCCCGTCTCAATAAGGTCAGAGAGGCACTCCGTGAAGTCGAAATACCCTATGGCGCTGTCGCACAGAAGCGTCATGTCCGTGAGCTCCTCCCAGGCGGCGGGCTCCGGCAGACGGCGAAGTATGAATAAAATGAGCACCTTAAGCTCCATCTCGCTCTGAATAAATCCGCGGCGACCGTCCATTTCGGCACCTCCAGGTCAAAACATAGATTAATGACATTATACAACAGCGGCGCGGAAATCACAAGTATTTTCCGCAAAAGGTTGACATAATGACGAAATCAGTGTAGAATAATGTAAAATAACAGCAGTTTTTCCTGGAGGAGGTCGTAATATGGCAAAGGGAAAGCACGAGGCGGTGAAGCAGCGCACACGGCCCGCCGATCCAAAAAAGGCAGTAATCACGGCGGTGCTTGCCATACTGCTCGCAGCCATGGCGGTGACGCTTATCGTTTTCGCGGTGAAGTGGATAAATGCCGGGGAGGATGAGCTCATAACCCCTCCGGTGGACCCGGACCCGCCAGGTGTGCCCGAGCCGCCGGAGGAGCCGGAGGCGCCGCCCGTTGTCCCCGATGAGCCGGAGGAGCCAGAAGAACCGGAAGAGCCGGAAGACCCTGAGGAGCCGGAGGAGCCCGAGGAGCCCGAGGAGCCTCAGTACACGGGTCCCGTGGACCCCCTCACCGGACTTCCCGTGGACAGCGACATCTCAAAAAACCGCCCCTACGCCGTGATGCTCAATAACATCGAGAAGGCCGTGCCCCAGGCGGGGATAGGCGAGGCGGACATGATAATAGAGGCCCTTGCCGAGGGCGGCATAACCCGCCTCATGGGGATATTCGGGAGCCTTGACGGCATGGAGACCCTCGGCAGCATACGCAGCTCCAGGCCGTATTTTGTGGATATGGCCCTGGGCTTTGACGCGGTGTACATCCACGCGGGAGGGAGCGAGGACGCCTACACGCGCCTTCAAAGCTCCAAGATCGCGCGGCTTGACGGCGTGAACAGCACAATGGGAGAGTCGAAGCTCTTTTACCGCGACAGCTGGCGTCAGCAGAACATGGGCTACGCCCACAGCCTCATGCTCAAGGCGTCGGAGGTGGAGGCGTTCCTTGAGGAAAATTCCGTCCGTCTCACCCACAGGGACGGCTTTGACGCAGGATTCAAATTCGGCGAGGTCGAGCGCTCCGGCGAAAAGGCCCTCACCGTCACTGTCCGCTACGGGACCTCCAAGGGCTCAAAGGCCACCATCTTCAAGTACGACGCGGACAAGAAGGTCTACTACGTCAGCCAGTACGGCGCGGCGATGAAGGACTCCGTCACCGGAGCACAGGTCAAGGTGCGAAATCTCATCGTTGTAAGGGTGAAGATGAGCGTCATTGCCGGGGACTCCGCCGGGCGGATGAAGGCGACGCTGACAGGCTCCGGCGAGGGGCTCTACTTCGTGGACGGAGTGGCCTCCAAAATAACCTGGGAGCGCGCCGATGATTCTTCCCAGTTCGTCTTTAAGGATGAGAACGGCGAGGTCCTCCTTCTCTCCCCGGGAGTGAGCTACATATCCATCGTCCCCACCAACGCCGTGCCCACCGAGTACGAATGATTGGAAAAGCCCTGGCGGGCTTTTCCGACAACTTAACAGAGAAAAAACCTCCGACTGGGCCGGAGGTTTTTTCTCTCTATTCTCTTGAAATCATCTTGTGGATTATGGCCCGGTCTGTCTCCCTCATGCCGTCACGGGCTATGTCGCTCACGTCCCGGATGGTCTCCTCCACGCCTCTGGCGGTGAGGCCGTCGCCGGACTTAAACTCGCTGTTGTGCATATACATCTGCATACCAAGAAGCCCGGCCTCCACGGCGGAGGCTATTTTGGCGGCGCAGCTGGCCTTGGCGCCGTCGCAGAGCATGCCCGAGTTTATGGCGAGGGCGTTCACCACGGTGTGGGAGATCTCGTCATACCCCCCGCCGTAGAGGTAGCACACCCCGGCCCCGGCCCCAGCCCCGGCGCTGGTAGCGCCGCAGTAGGCCGAGAGGCTGCCGATGCCCGTTTTCAGATGAATGGTGACGAGGTTTGAGACGAGAAGCGCTCTGAGCAGCATACTGTCCGAGACGCCGCACTCCCCGGCGTAGACGATAACCGGGACGCTGGCGGTGAGGCTCTGGTTGCCGGAGCCGGAGTTTATCACCACCGGCTTTTCGCAGCCGTTCATCCTGGCGTCGGACCCGGCGGCGGCGTAGGCCTTGGCGCGGTTCTGGACGGAGTTTCCGTATGAGCGGATGAGTATCCTCCCTATCCCCGCGCCGTAGTTGCCCTTCAGCCCCGCCTCCACTATCTCCATGTTCATCTCGATCTGGCGGCGGAGTATGGGCTCCACAAGGTCAAGGTCCACCTCGTTTGCGTAGGCGACGATGTCCTTAATATTCAAAAGCTCCCGCTTCTCATCCGTCCGGGAGGCGTCAAGGGTGAAGGGGCGCTCCAAAAGTGCAGCGCCGTTTTTTCGCACGGCAACAACGTTGGTGTGGCTGCCGACTATGCGCACCGAGGCGCTCTCCTCACCGCTTTGAAGCTCCACCTCTATGTCGAAGGGCGCGCCGGAGACGGACTCCTCCACCTCTATCCGGGCGGTTTTCAGAAAATCGTCCATCCCGGCAAGGTCTCTCTCCGTCACGTCGGACAGCACCTCCAGCTCACGCCCGGCGTCGCCGCAGCATATGCCCGCCGCAACAGCCGTCTTGAGGCCCTTCCGCCCCCCGGTGTGGGGGACAATGACGGATTTTACGTTTTTGATTATGTTTCCGCTGACCGTGAGCCGTACTCTCTCCGGGCTCGCACCCAGTGTCTCCCGGGCCAGCGCCCCGGCGTAGGCCACGGCTATGGGCTCCGTGCAGCCCATGGCGGGCACAAGCTCCTCGTGCAGAATGTCGGTGTAGGCGTTTATAACAGCGCTGTCAAGCATATGCTCTACCTCTCTATCTCGGCAGTTTTTTCATGTCACCTTTTGTCTGATGTCTCCCGGGGCGCCTCCTTTTGGGCGTCCTCCCGGTAGGAGTTTGCGTGGGCGTCTATGTACCTCGCCCGGAGCTTGTCAAACAGTATCTCCTGACTTGAGTAAAGCCCCGAGTAGCCCGAGAGAATGAAGCTCACGGTGCAGGCGGCGGCGTAGTACAAAAGTCCCTCTCCCCCGAATAGCTCCACTGCCAGGAATATGGACGAGAGCGGGCAGTTCACCGCCCCGCAGAACACCGAAACCAGCCCCACTGCGGCGGCAAAGCCCGCCGGAATACCCAAGAGCGGCCCCACCGCGCAGGCGAAGGTCGCCCCGACGAAGAAGCTCGGCACCACCTCGCCGCCCTTGAAGCCGCAGCTGAGCGTCACGGCGGTGAAGATGAGCTTCAGCGCGAAATCCCAGGGGGCGGCGCTGCCCTGCTCGATGGCGGCGGTTATCACGTCCATCCCCGCGCCGTTATACTTCTGCTCCCCCACAACGGCGGTGAGAAGGATGATCGCGGCTCCCCCCGCGGCGGCCCGGAGCCACTTGTTTTTAAGGAGCTTTTTTGAAAAATGCTCCGTGACATGAATCGTCTCGCAGAAAATTACGGATACTACCGCACACAGCGCCGCAAGCCCTGCGATTTTCAGGAGCATCAGCGCCTCAAGCTCCGGCGCCGCCACGGCAAAGCGCGTCGGCTCCACCCCCAGCGCCCTCGACACGCCGAAGGCTGTCAGCGCCGCTGTGAGGCAGGGCAGCAGCGCCGCGTGGTGGATAAGGCCCACGGATATTACGCTCATGGCGAACACCGACGCCGTCAGGGGCGTCCCGAACAGGGCCGAGAAGAAGGCCGCCATCCCCGCCATGGTCGCCGTGCGCTCGTCGCGCTCGTCAAGGCGCAGGAGCCTTCCCGTCTCCAGTCCCACGGTGCCGCCAAGCTGAAGCGCCGCGCCCTCACGCCCGGCGGAGCCGCCGGCCATGTGGGTGAGGACCGTGCCGAAGAATATGGCGGGCAGTAGCCCAAGCTTCAGCCCCTTTCCGGTGCGGACCTGCTCTATGACCGTGTCGGTGCCCAGCCCCTCGGCCCGCGTGAGCTTATAAAGCCCCGTTATCGCAAGCCCGGCCACCGGGAGCGTCAGTATGAGCCAGGGGTTTGCCAGTCTCAGCTTTGTCACCTCGTCCACGCTTATGTGGAATGCCGACCCCAGAAGCCCGCACAGCGCCCCGATCACGGACGCCACAACTATCCATTTTGCCGAGAGCTTAATATACAGCCACGCGGTGAGCGCGTCCTCTCTCGCCCTCTCCCTCACTCTCATTTTCTGTCTTCCCTCCGAATTGATTGTTTCTCATTCGATGATCGAGTATTTGAGCTTCAGCTCGAGCACCCTTCTGACCGACTGGTCGATGCGCTCCCAGGTGAGCCTGCCGCTCTCCAGGGCGGACAAAAGGGCGTTTACGGCCTCCTCGGGGGACGCGGGCATGAGGAGTATGTCGCAGCCGGCCTCCATGCACCTGACAGCCAGCTCCCCGCCCTCATAAAGCTCCGCGGCGGCGCTCATTTTGAGGCTGTCGGTTATGACCACGCCCTGAAAACCCAGCTCATCGCGGAGAATGTCCGTGATTATGGCGTGGGAGACCGTGGCTATGTCCTCATCCAGGGCTGGAACGGTGAGGTGCCCCACCATGACCATATCCGCCCCGGCGTCTATCCCGGCGATAAACGGCGGGAGCTGGAGGGAGTATATCTCCTCCCTGTCAAGCTCCACCAGAGCCTGCCCGGTGTGGGAGTCCGCCACCGTGTCGCCGTGGCCCGGGAAGTGCTTTAATGTGCATATCATCCCCGCGTCGTGGAAGCCCTCCACCGCCGCGGCGACGAGCTCCGCCGCCTCCTCCGGGTCGTCGCTGTACGCCCTCTTGCCTATCACCGTGTTTTCGCTGTTGGACCACACGTCCGCCACCGGGGCGAAGTCCACGTTGAAGCCGAACCCGGCGATGTCGGCGCCCATAATCCCGGCGTTCTCCCGGGCCCGCTCCGGCCCCTCGTCACGGTAGGTGTACATCGGCTCAAGCTTCGTTGTCCCCAGGGCGCGCATGACCCGGGCCACGGCCCCGCCCTCCTCATCGACGCAGATGAAGGGCCCGAGCCTGAGTGACTGGCGTATCCCGGCGTTCAGCGCCGTGGTCTGCTCCCAATCCACCAGGTTTGCCCCAAAGAGCACCACGCCCCCGACGGGGCGCCGCTCCAGCGCCCCGGAGAGCTCCCCGCAGTCCGTCACTGCCCCTCCCCCGGTCAGATCCTCCGGCGCGGCGATGATGAGCTGCCACAGCTTCTCCTCGTCGGTCATTGTGCTCATGATTTCTTCAACCGCCGGGTCGGAGGCGGGAGTCTCCGGCTCGTCCGCCGGAGGTTCCTCCGGCGGGATATTCGGCTCGTCCGCCGGGTCGTCTGCTGGCGGGGTCTCCGGCTCGTCCGCCGGGTCGTCTGCTGGCGGGGTCTCCGGCTCGTCCCCGGTTATTTCCCCGGGGCCGGGCCCATCGTATGGTCCCTCCGGGCTGCCGGGCGTGCCCGAACAGCCCTGCAGGAGAATAATAATTGTCAATAATACCGCAAAATGTCTTTTCACGGGCATCAGCCTCCGGAAAAATTATAGTACCTGCGCAAATATTTTGCAATAGTCTTCTTAATTGATACTTTTTTCGCAAAATTGATTTGTCTTTTGTATGAATTATTGCATGAAATGGTTTTTTGTGGTATACTTTTTTTGGCATAGAAGAGGGAATGATTTAAAGTGATAAAATCCTGAAAAAGAAAAGAGATAATATTTAATGTACCACATCAAAATCTCCAGTATGCGCGAGTTCATCACACTCGCGGAATTGAGAAACTTTAATCTTGCGGCGGAACGCATGTTTCTATCCCAACCCACCCTCTCACGACATATAAAGGATTTGGAGGACGAGCTGGACGTCCAACTTTTCGAGCGTTCCACAAGGCGTGTCGAGCTTACGGAGGGCGGGGAGTATCTCCTTCCCTACGCCAAGCGTATCGTAAAGGCAGAGGATGAGTACAACGAGGGACTGTCCGCCTACCGCCGTCCCCATGACGACAGCGAAAACGACAAGTGAATATATATACCTTGCGGCGGTCAGAGAGGACCGCCGTCGGTGAAGCCCGCCTGTCTGCGGGCTTTTTTCTTCAGGGAAATAATTTATTAAATTTATTAATTCAAATTACAGTCCGCACGTTCAGCTCACGATCCCCCGGTTGTAGTCCCTGACATAGTCGCCTATTGCCCGCTCCACCTCCCGCACCTCCGCCTCGAAGGCGCTGGCGGGGACGCGCAGGGCGCCGTTGCCCAGGATTATCATCTGCTCCATCCCGTCGGAGGTGGCGACACGGACGTGGTGGCGGCGGCTCAGGTCATAGGTGGCGCGCTCGATGTACATATCCGCCGTCTCCGCCTCTTTGGTGTAGACGACGCTCACTCCCCCCAGGTGCTCCACGCTCCCGGGGTTATTTTTCACCTTGTAGGCGTCAAAGACGACAATCACCGCGCACTGCCGAAAGCCCTGATAGTTGCGAAGCCTCTCGATGAGCCTCTCTCTGGCTAAATCGAGGCTCTGGGCGGCGAGCCTTTTCAGGTCCTCCCAGGCGAAAATGATGTTGTACCCGTCCACCAGTACAAATTCCAGCCCGTCCTTCTGGGGCATGGGGCGGCGCTTCGGTTTTTTCGGGGCGCCGCTCTCCTTCGGTACGGGGCGCATCGACTCCTCGCCGGAGCGAAGCTTCCCGTAGGTCCTTTCAAAGATAGCCATGAGCTCCCTGTCCGTGGCGGCGAGCTTCACATACCGCGCCGCCGCCTCACGCACAGGGTCCGGGGGCTTCGGCGGCTCCAGGGTGCTCTCCAGGTGCATCCGCCCGGGCACCTCGTTCCAGGGGACTACGACCCCCGCCCCGTGGGAGCAGAAAACGCTGTGGGGCGAGTTTGCAAGGTCCGCCTCCGGGTCGTAGCCTATGGCCCTCACCACCTCGTCCTGCTCCGGGCAGGGCTCGTAGCCGTGAAAGACGAAGCTCACTCTCCCCTGCCCCCGGGTGTAGGCCGTGACCTCCGCCGGGTACTCCCGCAGGGCGGACACCGGACCCGAGCCCGTGAGCACCGCCATGTCCCCGGCGTCGGCCCCTTGGTCGAAGGACGCCCCCATGCGCTGAAGGTCCGTCATGGCCCTGCCCACATTCGTCCGTGGAAGCTCGATGCGGAAGTCATACCAGGGCTCCAACAGAACGCTTTTCGCCTGCATAAGCCCCTGACGCACGGCGCGGTAGGTCGCCTCCCGGAAGTCCCCTCCCTCGGTGTGCTTCAGGTGTGCCCGCCCGGCGGTGAGGGTTATTTTTATATCGGTTATCGGCGAGCCCGTGAGCACGCCCAGATGGCGCTTTTCGTGAAGGTGGGTCAAAATCAGCCTCTGCCAGCTCCCGGCGAGGGTGTCCTCGGGGACGTTCGCCGCGATCTCCACGCCGCTGCCCCGCTCCCCCGGCTCCAGGATGAGGTGGACCTCGGCGTAGTGCCGCAGTGGCTCATAGTGGCCCACGCCCTCCACCCGGTTTGATATGGTCTCCCGGTAAATTATCCGCCCCGGCCCGAAGCCGAGCTCCAGCCCGAAGCGCTCCTTTGCCAGGGTGGCGAGGACCTCCGTCTGCACCCGGCCCATGAGCTGCGCCGACAGGGTCTTTGTCCGCTCCTCCCACTCAAGCCGGAGCTCCGGGTTCTCCTCCCCAAGCTCCCGAAGCTGCCTTATCGCCTTTGTAATGTCGCACCCCGTGGGCAGGAGGATGTTGTAGTTGAGCACCGGCTCCAGCGCCGGGACATGCCCGTCGCCCTCCGCGCCCAGGCCCTGCCCGGCATATGTGGCGGAGAGGCCCGTCACAGCCACCACCTGCCCCGGCTCCGCCTCGTCCACGGGGACGAATTTGGGGCCAGAGTAAAGGCGTATCTGCGTCACCTTCTCCTCCCAGTCGGGTCCCGACAGGATGTCCCGGACTCGAAGGCGGCCGCCCGTGATCTTCATGTGGGTGAGGCGCTTGCCCTCCCCGTCCCGGGAAATCTTGTACACTCTGGCGGCGAGTTTCTCCCCCCGGGGGCTCTCCGGCGCGAAGCGCTCCAGGTCCCCAAGAAGCTCAGCCACGCCCTCCAGCCTCAGCGCCGCGCCGAAGCGGCAGGGGTACACGTTTCCCCGGCGAAACGCCCGATCGATCGCGCCGCCGGAGAGGGCGCCATTTTCCAGCGTCTCCTCCAGCAGCTCCTCGTCGCACAGCGCGAGGGCCTCCGGGTCCTCCTCGCCGGGCACGAAAAAGCCGTCCCCGAGGACCGACGCCAGCTCCGAGAGCACCTTGTCCCTGTCAGCGCCGGGGAGGTCCATCTTGTTTATAAAAACGAGAGTCGGTATGCCCCGCTCCCTCAAAAGCCTCCACAGGGTCCTGGCGTGGCTCTGTACCCCCTCCGGGGCGGATATGACAAGTATGGCGCAGTCCAGCACGTCCAGCGTCCTCTCCGTCTCCGCGGAGAAGTCCGCGTGTCCCGGAGTGTCAAGGAGCGTCGCGGATATGTCCCCCAGGCTCAACAGCGCCTGCTTTGAGAATATGGTTATCCCCCGCTCCCGCTCCAGGGCGAAGTTATCTAAAAACGCGTCGGCGTGGTCCACCCTCCCCAGCTTTCTCAGGTCCCCCGCCGAGTACAGCATCCCCTCGGACAGGGTGGTCTTCCCCGCGTCCACATGGGCAAGTATCCCTATAACGGTCCTTCGCAAATGCCCCGCCCCTTTCGTAATTGCCGCTATCTGCCCGCCCCGCTGACGGACCTTGTAAAATATTTGAATGTATCATCCCGGGCAAAGCCGTATCTGTTCATATTGTACCGCCCGTCGTCGGTGGAGTACATATTCCCCCTGGCCCTGACACCGTACTGGTAGTACTCCGCCACCGTCTCACGGGCCTGCCTGTCGCTGCGCCCGGAGGGGTAGCACACTGCCACGGGCACCCGCCCGGTCATCCTCGTAAGCTCCAGGCGTGAGCGCTCCAGCTCCTGCCGCAGCTCCTCATCGTCCAGCTCATCAAGGTACCTGTGGGACCAGGTGTGGCTCTGTATGGACACAAGGCCGGAGTCCGCCATCTCCCTCACCTGCTCCGCCGTCATGTAGTGCTCCGTACCGACAAGGGACCCTATGACGAAAACGGTGGCCTTCATGCCGTATTTCTCCAAAAGCGGCAGGAGCACCGTGTAGTTGTCCTCATAGCCGTCGTCAAAGGTGAGCATCACGGGCTTTTCGTAGTCCTCAAGGTGGGTGAGGTCGGTAAACCATATGGTCTCAAAGCCGTTGTCCGCAAGGTATTTAAGCTGCTCCTCAAAATTCCCGGGCCTCACGAAAAGCTCTGGCACGCCCCAGGGCTCCTCCGCCAGGGCGTGGTACATGAATATCGGCACATTGACCCCCGGCTCCATATCCCCAAGGGCCGCGGAGGGGGTTATATACAATGTGGACTCCTCGCTGTCATAAAGCCGCGCGCCGTCAACAAGGTCCGTGACCTCCAGCGGCAGGAGCTCCCGGGAGGCGGTCCTCACGAGGCTTCTCTCAAAAAGCCCGCTGTCAAGAACGCCGTGAAGGCCGGAGGCGTCAATATATTTATCTCCCCTGTACTCCAAAAGCTCCGCCCGTATGCCCTCTATCACCACCGCCCCGGGGAGGGGCTTGGGTGTCTCCGGCGTCTCGCCGGGGTCCTCGGGAGATAGGGGCCGCTCCTGCGCCTCATTTGGAGAAGTTTCCCCCAGCGGGAGCTCCGATGCATCGGGGATCTCGGGGATGCTGGGCTTAAGATGCTCCGGAGCCAGGGCGCCGTAGGCAAGGAGCACAGCCGCGCAGATAATGATCGCCGCCCCCGCCGCGAAAGCGGTTTTTTTCATGCCATCACCCCCACAGTAAAGCTTGCACCATTTTACCACACTCACCCGGATTACGCAAGCTCGCCCGGACGCCAAAAGTAGTGCTCAATCGACAAAATTTCCTATTTACATTTTGTCCCAGCCGATGTATTATTTAATTACAGCTTAGCCGATCCTCGAAATTTTACCTATCGAGAACCGTAAGCTCATATCTTTATCCCACAACCCTATTTTCCGGCGGTCCGAAGGACCGCCGCTTTTTTTGGCTTTCCCCCTCTGTCCGGTGCGGGTCTTTTTGTACAGTGTTTGCAAGATTTGATTACTGAAAATTCAAATTTACTATGTATTGACCATTGACAACAGGACGGCAAAAATGTAAAATGAACACATTAACGGCAAGGGCGTCGCGGGCTTTTGCCCGCGTATGCGCCCCGCCGTTTTTCTTTTGTGTCACATGAACCCCCGGCTATGCCGGGGGGCAGAATAGGCTTTAGCTAAAAGCATCGAGCGAAGC
>CANRIU010000050.1 GCA_947630755.1 uncultured Oscillospiraceae bacterium
ACTGGTTCCGGGGCGCAAAGGCGTCGCCCTTGGGCGGGTAGATCATGTTGGGCGGCGTGCCGGGGATAGCGGTGAGCTTCTCGTTGGTGTCCAGATCCGGCATGGAGCTCAGCAGCGCCCAGGTGTAGGGGTGAGCGGAGTGGTAGAAGATGTCCTCGCTGGTGCCGTACTCAACTATCTTCCCCGCGTACATGACGGCCACGCGGTCTGCCATGTTGGCGACGACGCCCAGGTCGTGGGTGATGAATATGACAGACAGCTGCCGCTCCTCCTTGAGCTCGTTAATAAGCTCCAGGATCTGGGACTGAATGGTCACGTCCAGGGCCGTGGTGGGCTCGTCGCAGATGAGTATGTCGGGGTTGGCCGCGAGGGCTATGGCGATAACTATGCGCTGACGCATACCGCCGGAGAACTCGAAGGGGTACTGCCTGTATCGCTTGTGGGGCTCGGCGATGCCGACCTCCTCCATGAGCTTGATTGCCCGGTGCTTGGCTATCTGCCGGGTGACCTTCGCCACCACGCCGGAGGCGTTCTCCTTGAGGTAGTCGATTATCGCGATGGTCTCCTCGTCGTAATTTCTGGTGTCGCCGACCTTTATGACCTCCTCGTAGTGCTCCACAAGGCGGTTAATGAGGTGGGCGATGTTGGACTTTATGAGCTCAAGGTCCGTAACAGCGGCGTCGGCAAGCTCAAATCCGGGCTTCTTTCCCTTGGCGACAAGGTTGTCGTACCTGCGCTTCTCCCGGTTGTACTTACGCATTATGCCGACATTTGCCTTCTTCCCGCGGAAGTAGCTGTCTATCTCGCTCCTGACGCTGGGGGTGAAGGTGTAGCTTAAGCTGTCCTTGACAATGGCGAGGGGATCGATGGTCGTCCTTACCACCTCGTCAAGGTGCTTCAGTGTCGCCGTGCACTCGGACTTGTCAAGCTCCTCCCGCCCGTATACCTCCAGAGCCTTCCGAAGCTCCGCGATTGCGGTCTTCATGTTGTCCCGGCTTACCTGAGAGGAGTATTTGAGGGCCCTCTCCGCGTCGGAGATAAAGGAGAGCATGAAGTTGTCGTCCAGATACTTCTTCAAAAAGTCGTTGAGCTGGTCAATAGGCATATCCGGCAGGGGCTTGCCGCTGAAGGTGATGTAGTAGCCCATACGGAAGAAGTTGGGCACGGGCTTGCCGATCCCGTCGCCGAGTATCTTCCGCAGCGCGTAGAGGTTCTCCAAAACGGCCCTGTAGTCCTTCCTCCGGAAGTTGGAGAGAAGTCTGCTCGCCTGACTGTCCACCTCGGGCTTTTTGTCCTCGGGGACAACATACTTGTTTATGGACTCCCTGCTCTGGCGGGCGATGTCGTTCACCCGGTCCTGGGCGTCCTTGCCCACGGAGTTTTTCTCCAGCTCGAAGGCCAGCTTGTCGATGTCCTCCGCCGCCTCCTCCGCCGCCTCATGGGCGGTGTTGTAGGCAGACTCGAGCTCGATGTGCTTAAACTCGAACTTGTCAAAGTTGCTGCACATCTCCGGCGCACGGCGGGCCTGCTCGGGGTCCGTGGCGGACTTCACCATCATGGCGCTCAAGTGCTTGAGGTAAGTGTTGAAGGCGTTCCGGCTCTCCCGCTGGCGTATCTTGCCCTTGAGGATCATGGCCTCAGTGAGCTGGCGGCCTATGCGGACGATGGGGTTGAGGCTGGACATGGGGTCCTGGAAAATCATGGCTATCTTGTCGCCGCGTATCTTGTGGAAGTCCTCCTCGGTTATCTTCAGAAGGTCCTGCCCGTCGTAGATTATCTCTCCGGACTCCACGATGGAGTTTCCGGCGAGTATGCCGAGGATGGCCTTGGAGGTGACGGACTTTCCCGAACCGGACTCTCCCACTATCGCCAGCGTCTCGCCCTTTGTAAGGTCAAAGTCGATGCCGCGGACGGCCTGCACCTTACCGTTGGAGGTGCGGAAGGAGATTCTAAGGTTCCTTACCTGTAATTTTTTCTCCATCAGTCTTCCACTCCTCTCGTTGTCGGGTTGAAGGCGTCTCTAAGGCCGTTGCCGAAGAGGTTGAAGCAGATCATCAAAAGTCCGAGGAACATACTGGGCCACAGCATGGCGTGGGGCGCCGTGGTGACGGCGGCGTTGCCCTGGGAGAGCAGCGTTCCGATGGTGGTCCCGGCGTAGGTGGTGAGGTCCACTATCCCAAGGTAGGTCATGGAGGTCTCGGACCCGATGACGCCGGGGATGATGAGGGCGCAGCTTGTGATTATCGTTCCGATGGCGTTGGGGAAGATATGCTTGAACATGAGCCGCCTGTCGGAGGCGCCCAGCGTCCTTGCCGCCAGAATGAACTCCTGCCCCTTGAAGCGGTAGAACTGCTTACGGGTGAGGGCCGCCATGCTTATCCACCCCGTCAGTACGAAGGCGAAGAGGAAGGATGGCACGACGCCCACCTTCTGGGCCAGGTGCAGCTGGAAGAGCGTAGTTACGACCACAAAGGGCACGCCGGAGAGCACATCGGAGATACGGTCCAGCGTCATATCGATCCAGCCGCCGTAGTAGCCCTGAATGGAGCCGTAGATGGCGCCGATAGTCAGGTTGATGGCGGAGACGAGGATGGCGAAAATGAGGGAGAACCGGGCGCCGAGGCCGATGCAGGTGAACATATCCATGCCCATGACGTTGGTGCCCATGATGTAGCTGGGCTCGTGGCCGTTCACATAGATGTAGTAGTTATAATAGAGTATGCGGCACTGGACGGAGCCGGACTTGGCGGTGGAGTACACCCAGTTGCCCGGGTCGCCGTCAATGCGGATGGAGTTATACTCAAAGCCCTGCTTGTCGGCTCTCGTGGAGTAGGCGGGGATGTAGTTTCCGTTCTCGTCCTTCTTGGCGGTGCCGTCGCTGTTGAGCTTAAACCAGATGTTGGGGTTATCGGAGATACCGTTTATATCCTCCGGGTCGACATAGGGGTAGATTACCTGGATGCCCGTCTCGTTCTGCCAGGCCTGGAGCTTCTCGTAATCGGCCTGGTTGAAGTTGCGGTACATGATACCGAGGGCGTAGTACCTGTTGACCTCGATATCGTATGTGTACTGCACGACCTCCTTGCCGCGCTTTTTAACAGTCGTCTCATGGGTACCCACCACGCGGATGACGGGGTTCTTGCCGGTCTCCTCGCCCACGCCGTACCAGATGTCCATGGACTTGTCGTTCTGACTGCCCATGACGTACTTGCCGTTCATGATGCCGTAGGGGGCGAGCTTTGAGTTGAAGGCGGGGTAGTTAACATACATCGGGTCCTTGTCGTTGGCGGTGTAGCCGGAGATAAAGGGCACGAATATGGCGTACAGCACCAGAAAGAGGAGTATGTATGCCGCAATAACGGAGGACTTGTTCTTGCTGAACCGGATCATGGCGTCGGCAAAGAAGCCGCGGGCCTTGGTCTGGAGCTCCTTGTCGTGGAGCTTCTCATTTTCCTGCACGAAGCGGAATTTCTCGGCGGGGATCTTCTCGTATGTCATTGCTTTACCTCCCCTCTTATTTCTTGGAGCCCATGCGGATGCGCGGATCGATGAAGCCGTAGCTTATATCGACCACAAGCCCAGCCGCAAGGCCGATGGCGGTGTAGAAGCAGGTGGACAGCATGAATATGTTGTAGTCAAGTCCGTTTATGGCATTTAGGGTCAGCCCGCCGACGCCGGGGATGGCGAAAATGCCCTCGATTATGAGGGAGCCGCCCAGGATACCGATAAACTCACCGAAAATTCCGGGGACAATGACCACAAAGCAGTTGCGAAGGGCGTGGCGCACGGTGGCCTGGGCCTTTGTAAGGCCCTTGGTCCGGGCCAGGAGCATAAACTCGCTGGTCAGGACCTCCGTCAGCTCCGCGCGGGTGGTGCGGGTGAAGCCCGCGATAACGCCGAAGGAGAGGGACAGTATCGGCGGGACGATGGATTTGAACATCGCCCAGCTGAAGTAGTCCGTGCCGCCCTTCATGAGGAACGGGAACCACTGGAGCTTATAGCAGAGGAGGTACTGAATAAGGAACGCGTACACGAATGACGGCACCGAAATGACCACCATGGTTGCGGTGGAGATGAAGTAGTCTATCCATGTGTTCTTTTTAAGAGCCGCCAGCACGCCAAGTCCGATACCCACGGGGATGGTCCAGAGAATGGAGTAGAGGTTGACTATCATGGTGGCGGGGAGCTTGCCTATGAAGATCTTCCACACGTCCTGCCCGAAGTACAGCTTTTCCGAAAGTCCCCAGTTCCAGTCGGTGACTATGTTCTTGAGAAAGAGCCAGAACTGGACAAGATACGGCTCGTTGTAGCCCAGAGCCTCGCGGCGCATCTCCACGACCTTGGTGTGGGGGTCCTCAGGTGGAAGCACCGGGAGGGGGAGCATACGGATGAGGATGAAGCACATGAGCGTGATTATCATAAACACGCAAAACATGTAGAAGATCCTCTGGAGTGCGTATTTAAACATTTTGTATTTCCCTCCGTTTCTTTTGGTTCTCATCCGCCTCGCGGCATAAGCTCGCGGTGTATGCCGCCTGCTTCATCTCCCGTCATCCGCGGTGCGGATGAGAACCAACATATATATAATTAAACGGCGGGGGGCGTAACCGCCCCCCGCCCGTCTTTGCGCTAAAGGGAAGTCAACTTACTGTATAAGTTGAGATTGAATTAATACTGGAGAGTGCCGCCCTGGCTGGCAACGTAGTCTGCCCAAGCAGCGTCGTCGTAGTTATACTTCATGTACTGGATGCCGCCGCGGCCCATCATCGGGTTGTACTCCTCGACGATGTAGTACACCTGCTGGCTCAGCAGGGAGCCGGAACCGTCCTGGAGGATAGGCACGCAGTTGTAAGCGGTGAGCATGAACTTCTCGATCTCAGCAAGGATGGTGAGACGGTTGTCAACGGTGGTCTGGCCGTAGCCGTAGTTGTGCTCAACACCGTTGGAGTCGGTCTTCATGGAGCCGTTCAGGCACAGAGCCCAGTCACGGACGTTCATGGTGACATCGGCGCCGTCGAGATTAATGGTCATGTCGTATTCGCTGGCGTCGAACCACTGGCCCCAGTAAGCCTGGCCAGCATCGGTCCAGGTGTCAGCCATTCCGAAGGGATCGAGGGTAGATCCGGACCAGCCGGCGAGCTGGGTGTCCATAAGGCCGTTGCGGATGTTGTCGGACCAGGCGTTGCCGAGAGGAGCGGAGGCCTCGATGCTGATCTTGCCGGCAAAGCCGGTGCCCTCAGCGGCGGCGTTCAGGGAGGTGTTGAGGAACTCAAGGGTCTTGCGGTAGAAGTCGGTCATCTCGCCGTTCATGGCATAGATCATGGTGACGGTCTGATCGGACACACCGTCGTTGTCGGCGTCGGTGACGTAGCCGAGGTCAAGGGCCTCCTGATAGGCCTCAGCGAACTTCTCCTTGGCGGTCACCGGGTCATAACCGGTGATGGCGGCAACAGCGGCGTCGAGGTCGTTGTTGTAGTCGGCAAGGTCGATGGAGTAGAAGTCAACAAGGGCCATCTTGGCCTGGTCGGTGTCACGGTAGTAGGCGCAGGTCTCGGGGTCGTAGATGTAGGTGTTGCCGACGAAGGCGTAGCCGCCCTGGCGGGCCGGGGAGACCTCGGCAGCCATACGCTCACGGTCGATGGAGACGGCGCAGGCGCGGCGGAAGGACTCCAGCATCTGGACCTGGAGGTCGGTGGTGGTGGCGTCGAAGTCAGCAGCGGCCTCACGCTGATTGATAACATCCTCATAGCCGTTGAAGAGCAGGAAGAAGACTGTCTCAGCGGGGGTAGCATAGTAGTACTCGGAGTTGCGGTACTGGTCATAGTCCTCGGACTGGAGGCCGTAGGTCATGAGCTGGCCGGCGAGGAACATCTGCTTGCGGGTGTTGGCTTCCTTGACGTACTGGATGTCGACGTCGGTGGTCTCATACATTCTGTAGCGGAGGCCGTCCTCGGGGTCAACATAGGTGAAGGCGTCGTCAGTCCAGCCGTGCCAGTTCTCGTTCTTGGAGAAGTGCATGACCTTATCGGTCTGATACTCGGTGACCTTGTAGGGGCCGTAGGAGACGGAGGTGTCCATGCTGGTGCCGTAGGTGCTGGACCAGACGTTACCCTTGGCGGTCTCGGTCTGCTGGAGGCAGCTGTCATAGAGGTCGGTCCTGACGAGGTACTGGGTGCTCATGCCGTAGGTCATAAGATAGAAGCCGTCAAGAGCGTTGTTGTAGACGAAGGTGAGCTCGTTATCGCCGGAGACGAAGAGTCCGACGTTGTCGAAGGAGTAGCCGGCCTCATAAGGATAGCTGATAACTCCGGCGTAGGCCAGGTCATAGCCGGAACCGGCATAGCCGCCGTTGGGCCCAAGGTAGTTGTCCCAGAGGTACTTGGCGGAGACATAGGCCTCCTCGCCGTTCTCATCCTCGACAGCGGGGTCACGGACCATGGTGTCGTCGGTGATGTAACCCCAGTCGTGCTGGCCGTCGGGGCCGGGGACAGCCCAGAAGCCGTTCATGTCGACAGCGACCTCGGCGTCGGTGCCGCCGTTGGCGATGTAATCCTCATAGGTGGTGCCCATGTCGGCAAAGCTGGTGAACACGGGGTTACCGGCGTTGGAGTACTTCTCGGCGTTGACAACGGAGTAGGTGCCGTGGTCATAGTCGGCGGCGCGGTAGTTGAGAAGCTCGGGGCGGAGGACGCGCTCAAGGGAGTCAACGAAGTCCTGAGCGGTGATGGGCGTGCCGTCGTCCCACTTCAGGTCGTCGCGAAGCTTGACGCTCCAGGCGTAGCCGGAGGTGGCGGAGTCGGGGATGTTGAACTCGGGGTGAGCGGCCTTGACGGACTCGGTCACGTCAACAGGAAAGTCAGCGGCCATGGAGGGGATGATGACGTAGCCGTCAAAAGCCTCACGGCCCTCAAGGGGATGGATCTCATCGTTGAACACCAGGGTGTACAGGCTGTCGGTGGTGTAGTCAAAATACACGGCGTCATCGGCGGTCTGATAGGTGTGGGGGTTCCAGCCGGTGGGCAGCTGGCTGACAGAGGTGTTGTAGGTGTAGGTCAGGCTGGGGTCGAACTCCTGGATCTCCGGCCCCTCCGGAGTGTCGGGAGTGTCCGGGGTATCCGGGGTGTCGGGCGTGTCCGGAGTATCCGGGGTGGACGGGGTGTCCGGGGTGTTGGGTGTATCGGGCGTCTCAGGTGTCTCTTCCTTGCCGCAGGCGGCGAGAACGGAGACGAGCATCATCAGCGCCAGAAACAGAGCCAGATACTTTTTCATTTTTCTCATCTGATTTACCTCCTTATAATTGCTGCATCCTCAGGTCTCACATTCCGCAGACGATTTATGTATGCAAAGGGTAAAAGAAAGAACATGATAAAACCTTATAATGCAACTTTGATAAGTATTATACCATAGGATATTTGGCACTGCAAGCTTTTTTTGACTAAAATACTCACGCCAATCAGCAGAAATTTATGGCATAATGCATATATCGCCCCGGGATTTTGCAGTGAATTAGCGATAAAAATTCATTTCGGGCCCTTATTATTCGTATTGGCTGGCATAAAGCCTGTAATAGAAGCCCCTTTTTTCCATAAGCTCCCTGTGAGTGCCTGATTCTGTCAGCTCCCCGTGGTCGATGACAAGTATTTTATCGGCATTCTGCACAGTGGAGAGCCGATGGGCTATGACAAAGCAGGTCTTTCCCTGCATGAGCCCCCGGATGGCCTTCTGGACGCTCTTTTCCGTGTTCGTGTCCACGTTTGACGTGGCCTCGTCCAAAATGAGCATACTTGTGTTGTACAGCATCGCCCGGGCGATGGTGAGAAGCTGCTTTTGACCCTTTGATATGTTCCCGCCGTCCTCGGAGATCCTTGTGTTGTACCCCTCCGGCAGGCGCATTATATAATTGTGTATCATGGCGGCCTTCGCGGCGGCAACTACCTCCTCCCGGGTGGCGTCCTCCCTGCCGTAGGCTATGTTTTCGAAGATGGTCCCGTCAAAAAGCCATGTGTCCTGGAGCACCATTGCGTATCCGCGTCTCAGGGAGCTCATTGTGTACTCCCGCTCCTCGTGCCCGTCCACCCGGATGGTGCCGGAGCTTACGTCGTAAAAGCGCATGAGCAGGTTTATTATCGTCGTCTTCCCCGCCCCGGTGGGGCCCACGATCGCCACGGTCTGTCCCGGCTTTGCCTCCAGGCTTATGTTCCTGAGCACCGTTTTCTCCGGCGTGTAGCCGAAGGACACGTCCTCCGCCTCCACGCTGCCCCGGCAGTCCCTGAGCTCCAGCGCGTCCGGCGCGTCCTCCGGCTCCTCCGGCTCGTCGAGGAACTCGAATACCCGCTCAGCGGCGGCAAGGGCGGAGTATATCTCGTTTATGATGTTGGAGATCTCGTTTATCGGCCCGGAGAACTTTCTTGAGTAGAGGACGAAGCTGGAGATCTGCTTCAGCCCCACTATATTTAATAAGTACAGCACCGCGCCGCCCATGCCGATGGCGGAGAGGCCGAAGTTGTTTATCATCCCTATCGTCGGCCCCATGGTCACGCCCAGCCCGTCGGAGTTTTTGTACGCCTCCGCCGCGGCCCTGTTAATTTCGCTGAAATTCTCCGTCACCCGGTCCTCGTTGGCGTAGGCGAGTATGGTCTTCTGCCCGGAGAACATCTCCTCCGCAAAGCCGTTCATCGCCCCGTAGGCCCGGCTGCGCTTTGAGTACAGCGGCCGCGTCTTTTTTGACATGTACCTTGTGTACCATATCGCCAGCGGTATGGTGAATATCATAAGGCACACCATGGGCGGGGAGATTATCACCATCATGACGAAGCTCCCCACCACGGTGACGAGGCTCGTTATTATCTGCACCACGTCTGAGGACAGGCTCATCGTCACCACGTCCACGTCGTAACTCACGCGGCTTATTATGTCCCCGGCCTGATTGCGGTCAAAGTAGCTCACCGGCATGACCATGAGCTTGTGGAACACGTCCCGGCGCATATGGTTTGCAATGCGCCTTCCCACTCTCGCCATGCCGATTCCCACAAGGAAGCTCAAAAGCGTGCTCCCCACATAAAACGCCGCCATCTGAAGCGCATACCGCACCACCCGGTCCATGTCGATATGCCCCGGGCCCAGCTTCGCGCCCTCCTCGACCACGCCTATCGCCTCTCCGGCGAGCCGCGGTCCCATCAGGTTCCCCACGTTGCTCAAAAACGCCAGCACCACCAGCGCCGCCACGACCCACTTGTAAGCTGCGAGGTATTTGATTATTCTGACCAGGGTCCGCTTCGCGTTCTTCGGCTTCTGCTTCTCGCCGCCCCTGTCTCCTCTTCCCGGCATATCTTCACCCCCTACGCTATCTCGCCCATCTGGACCCTGAATGTCTCCCGGTAGGCCGGGCAGGACTTCAAAAGCTCCTCGTGGGTGCCGTAACCGATGCATTTCCCGTTGTCCAGCACCATGATCCGCGTCATGTTCATGACGCTGCTCACCCGCTGGGCTATCATTATTACCGTGCTGTCCGCGTAGCTCTCGCCTATCGCCCGGCGCATGGCGGCGTCGGTCTTGTAATCGAGGGCGGAGGACGAGTCGTCCAGCACAAGTATCTCCGGATTTGCCGCCAGAGCCCGTGCCACAAATATCCTCTGCTTCTGCCCGCCTGACAGGTTCGCGCCCTTTATCGCCGCCTCGTGTTCAAGCCCATCCGGAAGCCCCGAGATGAACTCCGCCGCCTGTGCGTCCCGCACCGCCTCCAGCACCTGCTCCTCGCTGACATCCCTTCCGAAGGTGATGTTCTCCCGGAGAGTGTCCTGGAACACCATGTCGTTCTGGAACACCGCGCCGAACCGCCGCCGGAGCTCGTCCCTGTCGTAGGTCCTCACGTCCCTGCCGTCCACGAACACCCCGCCGGAGTCCGCGTCGTAGAACCTCATCAAAAGGTTTATTATCGTCGTCTTCCCGCAGCCCGTGGGCCCGATTATCCCCAGACTCTCCCCCCGCTTCAGCGTGAAGGATATATTGGACAGCGCCCTCTCCCGCTCCGCTCCCGCAAAGCCGGAGGTGTCCTCGCTGTCCTCGCCGTAGCTGAAGGTCACGTCCTCGAATCTTATGAATCCCTCGCCGGAAGGCCGGAGGGCCTCCTCGACGGGGAGCACCCGGAGGTCCGTGTCCGCGTCAATCACCGCGTCAATGCGGTTGGCGCTTGCGCTGGCCCGGGACAGGGTCATGAAAATGCGGGTTAGGCCCATGACCCCCATTGTCACCATGTTAAAATATGTGAGGAACGCCAGAATGACTCCCGGCTCCATAACTCCCCGGTTCACCTGTCCGGCGCCCACGACCACCACCAGCGCAAGCCCGGTGTTGAGGCACATCTGCATGAACGGCCCCGGTATCGCCATGACCGTGGTGGCCTTGATGTCGCTGCGGGTCATCTCCTCGTTGACATTCGCAAAGCGCCTCGTCTCGTGGTCCGACTTGCTCAGCGCCTTCACCACCCGTATCCCCGTTATGTTCTCCCGCATCACCCGGACCACCACGTCCAGCTTCGCCTGCACTTTGGCGTAGAGGGGCAGCCCCTTTGCGGACACCCCCAGTATGATCCCGATAAGCAGCGGCAGCATCACCACCATGATGAGGGCCAGGTTTGCGTCCATCAGAAGCGACACAAATATCCCGCCCACCAGCATCATCGGCGCACGGATGCACATCAGCTGCAAATTCTGCACCGCGGACTGCACGTTGTAGCTGTCCGACGTCATGCGGCTGATTATGCTGGGAAGCCCGAAGGCGTCAAACTGCGCCCCGGACAGATTCATTGTGTTGCGGAAAAGGTCCTGCCGCACATCGTAGCTTACATGGTGGGCGTTGTCTATCGCCCTCCTGTTGGCCCGGACGTTCAGCTCCCGGCAGATTATCGCCGTCAGGAACATCCCCAGCCCCCACAGGAGTACCGGAATAAGCTTCCCCGCCGGGACAACATTATCAATAATGTGCTCAAAAATCGTGGGCAGCAGCAGCTCCACCACCGTGCCCGCGAGCTTCATGAGCATGGCGATGATTATCGCCTTTTTGTACCTGCCCATGTACCTGAATATAAGCTTCATTTACCGCACTCCCTGCTCTTCCACCTGTCGTGGGCGTCAATTATTTTCTGAAGCATCCCCCGCAGCTGCTCCCGCTCCTCCTCGCTGAGGGCCGAAAAAAGCCTCTCGTCCCCCATCTGCCTCGGCTCCGCGGCCCGCTTTCTCCCCGTCTCCGTAAGGCTCAGTATTGTCCTGCGCCTGTCCTTCTCGTCGGGCTTTCTTGTGACGACCCCGTGCTCCTCCATCCGCCCCACAAGCTCGCTCAGGCTCCCCGCCTGTATCCCCAGAAGCTCCTGAAGCTCCCGCTGTGTCAGCTCCCCCCGCTCGTCAAGAAGCGCGATTATCCGCCTACGGCTGGCGGAGTTGCCAAGCCTCCGGCTTATTATGTTCGAGCACCTTAAAAACAGCCCGTGCAGTGTCTCCTCCTCCATATTTACCTCCAAAAATTTGTTAGGACCCTTATAATCCAGCACATTATATCCCTCTCCTCCCCCGTTGTCAAGACGGGTCTATACGTTAATTTGTCAAATAGCCCACATTTTCCCCGTTTTGCACAATTTACAGTTGCACATCAGGAAAAAATGAGTTATAATGATGACATCGAAACACTCCAACTAAATTATTAAAGGAGGAATCACCATGCCAATGCAAATGGGATGGCGCTGGTACGGCGACGGAAACGACAGGATAACTCTCGGTCACATCCGCCAGATCCCCGGCGTCTCCACAATAGTCTGGGCTCTCCACGACAAGCTGCCCGGGGAGATCTGGCAGCCGGAGGAGATAAAGAAGGTCGTTGACGAGATAAAGTCCTACGGCTTCAACGCCGATGTGGTGGAGTCCGTCAACGTCCACGACGACATCAAGATCGGTCTTCCCACCCGTGACCAGTACATCGAAAACTACAAGCAGACCATCCGCAATCTGGCCCCCTTCGGCGTGAAGGTCATCTGCTACAACTTCATGCCCATCTTCGACTGGACCCGCTCCGACCTTTTCCACCCCGTGGGCGACGGCTCCACAGCCCTCTTCTATCAGAAGGACATGATCCAGTCCGACTACAACGCCATGGCGGAGTACATAATGAGCTTCACCGAGAAGTACAACATGACCTTCCCGGGCTGGGAGCCCGAGCGCATGGCCAAGCTTGACGAGCTTTTCCGCGCTTACGCCCCCGTGACCAAGGAGAAGCTCTGGGAGAACTTCAAGTACTTCCTTGAGGCCATAATGCCCACCTGCCGGGAGTGCGGCATCAAGATGGCTGTCCACATGGACGATCCCCCCTGGGACATCTTCGGCCTTCCCCGCCTTCTCGTGGACGGCGACGCCATCGACAGGTTCCTCTCCATGGTGGACGACCCCTACAACTGCCTGACGCTTTGCTCCGGCTCCCTCAACGCAGACCCCAAAAACAACGTGGCGGACATTGTGAGGAAGCACTGCGACCGCATCGCCTTCGCCCACATCCGCAACGTCAAGCACTTCCCCAACGGCGACTTCTCCGAGGCCGCCCACAGGGACTGCTGCGGCGACACGGGCATCCTCGAGATCCTCAAGGCGTATCACGACTGCGGCTTTGAGGGATACATCCGCCCGGACCACGGTCGGCACCTCTGGGACGAGGGCCCCGGCACCGTCCGCCCCGGCTACGGCCTCTACGACCGCGCCCTTGGCGTGGAGTACATGCTGGGCGTCTGGGACATACTCGACAAGCTCGACGCCGAGAAGAAGTAAAAAAGCGGGCGTTTTATATCAGCGCCGCATACCATTAATGTTATAATGCTCAAGCATCGGCCCGCCGTCAGGTCAACCCTGACGGCGGGCTTAATGTGACGGAGGCCCCCATGAGACTGCTGTTTGAAATAGACAAAAAGGACTACGCTCAATGCACACATTCGTTTGTCCGCAACTCGGCACGAGGCATTATTATTAAGGGAAAATATGTCGCCATGATACACAGTCTTAAATATGATTATTACAAATTTCCGGGCGGAGGCATTGAGAGCGGAGAAAGCCCCGTAAATGCGATGATTCGTGAAACGCGTGAAGAGGCGGGTCTGGTCGTTCTGCCGGATACAGTCCGGGAATACGGATATGTGCACCGGATTCAGAGAAGCGATATGGACGAGACGGAGTGCTTTATTCAGGATAACTATTACTACCTTTGCAAAGCGTCAGATACGGTCCTTCCCCAGGAGCTTGACGACTATGAGGCGGAGGAGACCTATTCCCTGGAATTTGTTGACCCGAATACCGCAATTATGAAAAATCGGCATGTATCGCAAAGCCAGTATGATCCAATCATGTTGGAACGGGAGGCGCGTGTGCTTGAAATATTGATTGCGGAGGGAATGTTTAGTTAAATCCCCGTTTTCAGGGTCGGTTTTATCGGCTGGCGGTATGCTCGCGGGGGTTATTTTTTTGTCCGTTCAGCGTCCCCTCCTGTGATTTTGAGAAAATTTTTTGATTTTTTCAAATTAGTATGGAAATATTTCTTTTCCGGGTTTATAATGGAAAAAACTCTTTGCCGGAGTACATATGGAGCTGCGCGGCGCACAGGGCTTTACCTGCCCCGCGTTCCCGGCGCCGGGCATACCCACAGTCACGAAAAAAATAAATTTAGATAGAGAGGTAAAAGCCATGTTATGTCCAAAATGCGGTTTCCACTCCGATAAGCCCGCCAATTTCTGCAGGCGCTGCGGCTCGGCTATGATCCCGGACCCACCCGTCGAGCAGCCCCAGGTCCAGGTTGAGCCTCTCATCTCCCGCGATGAGCCGGCGCCCCAGCCCGCGCCGGAGCCTGTGCCCCAGCCGACACCTCAACCGACACCTCAGCCGATACCACAGCCGATTCCCCAGCCGACACCACAGCCGATTCCCCAGCCGACACCACAGCCGATTCCCCAGCCGACACCACAGCCGATTCCCCAGCCGACACCTCAACCGACGCCTCAGCCCACGCCTCAGCCCACGCCTCAGCCCACGCCTCAACCCACGCCTCAACCGATTCCCCAGCCCACACCCCAGCCCACACCCGTAGAGGACACCGACGGCAAGGGCAAAAAGCCTCCGAAGGAGCCAAAGCCGAAAAAGGAGAAGCCCCCCAGGGAGCCCAAGCCCAAGAAGGAGAAGCCCCCCAAGGAACCCAAGCCCAAAAAGGAGCGCCACGGTCCCTCCGCAGGGCCCTTCATTGCCTTCACCATAATATTTGCCATCCTGTTCATCGCCGCTGGAGGCGGCGCGGGCTACCTCTGGTACACCGGACGGGACACCATCGCCGAGAAGGACGCGCAGATTGCCTCCTCTCAGGAGCAGATAGCCGCCCTTCAGAACGAAAACGCCGACTTAAGCTCCCAGATCGACGAGCTCAACGACTCTCTGAGCGAGCAGAGCGCCAGCTCCTCCTCCCTTGAGAAGGAGCGCGACGACCTCGAGGCCAGGGTGGAGTCCCAGAAGGATGAGATAAGCAGCTTAAACTCCCAGATCGCGGACCTTGCCAACGAGGTCAGCGAATACGAGGGCGACGCCAACCTTTACCGCAGCATGGGCCAGCTTCTCTACGGCTCCCACATCGGCTGGGGCTCGGAGAACTTCAACTCCAGCGACAGCATCGTGGTCCTCAAGTCCACCGACTCCCCCAGGAAGATAGTCCTCACCGCCTACTGGAATAACGGCGGCACGGTTAGCTTCACACCCTCCTCCAGCTCCTCGGAGATCACCTTCGACAGCACCACCTGGGACAGGACGGTCTATCTCACCGTCTCCCCCCGCACCCCCGGCATGAACGTAGTCACCTTCACAAACAACGTGGATTCCGTCTCCTTCAAGATTCTCGTCATTGTCATGCCATAAGAAATCATGCCCCCGGACCGCCTCTGGTGGACCGTTCCCGCCCCAACAGACATGAAAATAAACCACCTATCGTAGAATATTGACGAATTACGCGGCCTTGCTC
>CANRIU010000051.1 GCA_947630755.1 uncultured Oscillospiraceae bacterium
GCCCGCAGGCCCCTCTCTGTGTCGTTTTTAAAAGGAAGGGTCCCGGGGAGGGAAAATCGAAATCCCTCCCCGGGCCGATTTTCTCTCTTTTGGTTCTTTTCTCTCTTATGACGGGTCAAAAGAGAGAAAACGAACATGCCCCGTCCACCTCCCAAGGTGGACAAAGCGCACCGCCCTCCGGGCGGAATATCCCCGCCTATCGGCGGCTCCCCCCGTCCACCTTCGGTGGACTCGCTCCGTCTGACGGCGGGTCCCCACGGTCCCCTTCGGGGACTTTTCTCCGTCCGCCTCCGGCGGACTACTTACCCCCGCCTGTCGGCGGGTCTCACTTCAGCTTCTCAGCTACGAAATTATCCACCGCCGCCAGCGCGTCGTCCAGCATGAGGACATTTTTCCCTCCGCCCATGGCGGAGTCCGGCCTCCCGCCGCCGCGCCCGCCGCAAATGGCAGTGACAGCCCGGATGATGTCCCCGGCCTTCACGCCCCGGGCCACGGCGTCCTTCCCGCACACCGCCTGGAAGGTCAGCTTCTCGCCCTCCACGCTTGCGATAACGCCCACTACGGCGCTGTCCCTGTCGCGCAGCATGTCGCCGATGCGCCGCAGCTCGTCCGCCGTGGCGTTGTGGCGGCTTGCGGTGACGACGTGCAGTCCTTCCACGTTCTTTGCGCTGGCGAGGAAGCTCCCGATCTCCCCGGAGCGCAGCCTGTCGCTCAACGCGTCAATGTCCCGGTGGAGCTTTCTTATCTCCTCCTGATTTGCCCGGAGCTTCTCCACCAGCTCGAAGGGCGAGGACTTCATCACATTCGCCGCCTCCAGAAGCGTGCGGTTCATGCGCTCGTTCTCCCTGAAATACTCAAGCCCCGTGATTGCCTCTATACGCCGCACGCCGGAGGCCACGGAGAACTCGCTTGTAATGCGGAATGGCCCCACTTTCGCGGTATTGTCCTCATGCGTTCCTCCGCAGAACTCCACGGAGAACCCGCCGCCCATGGTGACGACCCGGACGATGTCGCCGTACTTCTCGCCGAAGAGCGCGATGGCACCCTTCTTCTTCGCCTCCTCGATGGGCAGCTCCTCGGTGACGATGGGATCGCCCGCCAAGACATGGCGGTTCACAATGTCCGCCACCCGCAGAAGCTCCTCTCCCGTTAGGGCCGCGAAGTGGGTGAAGTCAAATCTCAGCCTGTCCGGCTCCACTAAGGACCCCGCCTGATGGACGTGGTCGCCCAGAACGCTCCTCAGCGCCGCATCCAGAAGGTGTGTTGCGGAGTGGGCGCGCATAATGGCCTCCCGGCGCTCGGATTCGATGGCGGCGGCGACGGTGTCCCCCAGCTTCAGCGTCCCGGAGGTGAGCTTGCCGTAGTGCATGTACTTGCCGCCCTTGTTTTTCTGCACATCCGTGACTTCAAAGACAGTGTCCCCGGCGGTTATCCGCCCGTGGTCCGCCACCTGACCGCCCATTTCGGCGTAGAAGGGCGTCTTATCCAAGACCACGATGCCCTCCACGCCGGGCATGAGCTCCTCGGCCTGCTCGTTCTCCACCACCAGAGCCACGACCCTGGCGTCGGGGACACAGCGCTGGGTGTAGCCCACAAATTTCGTCTCAGGCACGTCCTTGCCGAACTCCACGCCTGCCCAGCCCAGATCCCCCAGAGCCTCACGGGCCTTGCGGGCGCGGGTGCGCTGCTCCTCCATCTGGGCGCGGAAGGCGGCCTCGTCCACGCTCATGCCCTGCTCCTCCACCATCTCCCGGGTGAGGTCGATGGGGAAGCCGTAGGTGTCGTAGAGCTTAAAGGCGTCCTCCCCGGAAAATACCGTCTCGCCGCGCTCCTTGTGCCCCGCCAGCATATCGCTGAATATCCGAAGCCCACCGTCTATGGTGCGGGCGAAATTCTCCTCCTCGGTCCTTATGACCCGGGTAATATAGTCCTGCCGCTCCCGAAGCTCCGGGTAGTGGCCATCGTTCTCCCGGACCACGGTCTCCACCACCTCATAGAGGAAGGGGTCCGTGACGCCAAGGAGCCTTCCGTGCCTGGCGGCTCGGCGGAGAAGGCGGCGCAGAACATAGCCCCTGCCCTCGTTGGAGGGCAGCACCCCGTCGCATATCATGAATACGCCGGAGCGTATGTGGTCGGTTATGACTCTGAGGGACACGTCCTTCTCCCGGCTCTCCTCGTAGTGCGCCCCTGTCAGCTCCGAGACCCGGTTTGTGATGCTCATCACCGTGTCCACGTCAAAGAGGCTCGCCACGTTCTGGCACACGCAGGCTAAGCGCTCAAGACCCATGCCGGTGTCGATGTTTTTCTGCTTTAATTCGGTGTAGTGCCCCTCGCCGTCGTTGTCAAACTGTGAGAACACCACGTTCCAGACCTCGATGTATCTGTCGCAGTCGCAGCCCACATGGCAGTCCGGCTTTCCGCAGCCCCACTCCGGGCCCCGGTCGTAGTAAATCTCCGAGCAGGGGCCGCAGGGACCGGAGCCGTGCTCCCAGAAGTTGTCCTCCCGCCCGAAGCGGACGATGTGGTCCTCCGGAACGCCCACCACGTCCCGCCAGATGGCGTAGGCCTCGTCGTCGGCGGGGGCCTGCTCGTCACCGGCAAAGACGGAGGGGTAGAGGCGGCCGGGGTCCAGGCCCACCCACTCGGGGGAAGTCAAAAACTCCCACGCCCAGGGAATGGCCTCGCGTTTGAAGTAGTCCCCGAAGGAGAAGTTGCCCAGCATCTCGAAGAACGTGCCATGGCGGGCGGTGTGACCGATGTTCTCGATGTCCCCCGTGCGGATGCACTTCTGGCAGGTGGTCACCCGGTGCCGGGGAGGCTCCTGCTCCCCGGTGAAGAAGGGCTTCATGGGCGCCATGCCGGAGTTTATGAGAAGCAGCGAAGCGTCGTTCTGGGGAATGAGGGAGAAGGATGGAAGGCGCAGATGCCCCTTTGACTCAAAAAACCGAAGGAACATCTCGCGAAGCTCGTTTAAGCCGTAAGGTTTCATGGATATTTATATCTCCTTGAAAAAGTAATTTATCTTTTTTCCGCCGGGAGGCCGGGGAGACCTGGCTTTCTCAGCCGCCGTACTGGTCGGAGTTTACAAAGCTTGTGAACTGCTCGTAGGTCTCAAAGAACCTGTGGGACTTGTTCTGCCCCAGGGCGTAGAAGTAGTATTTCGTCTCCTGGGGGTTGAGGGCGGCGCGGATGGACGCCACGCCCGGATTTGCTATGGGTCCCGCCGGAAGACCGGGGTAGAGGTAGGTGTTGTAGGGGCTGTCGAGCTCCGTGGAGAAGGCCTCGTTCGTGTCCGCGATGACGTAGTAGATGGTCGCGTCTATCTGCAAAAGGCCGTTGGTGCCTTGGCGGTCCGGATGGTTGAGGCGGTTGAATATGACCGAGGCTATGAGATCCCGTTCGGAGTCCACGCCCGCCTCCTTCTCTATCATGGAGGCTATGATAAGCACCTCCCGGCGGGTGTAGCCCAGCTCCGCCGCCATATCGTCAAACTCCTCCGTCCACTTCTTCTGGAAGTTATTGAGGAACCGCCGCACCACGCTCACAGGGTCGTCGTCCACATAGAACTGGTAGGTGTCCGGGAAGAGAAATCCCTCCAGCCTCTTCGGGTCGCCCAGCGGCGGGATGTCCGCGTCCTTGAGGAAGGGGTAGTCAAAGTCCTGATTTGCCAGCACGTCGAGAAGCTCCTCCCTCTCGCACACGCCGTTGTCCACCATAAGCCCGACTATCTGCGTTATCGAATAGCCCTCGGGGATGGTCACGTCCACCGTCTCCCGCACTCCCGTGCGGTGGGACATGCCGTGTATCAGGGCCCGGTAGTCGTAATTCATATTGAGGCTGTATGTCCCCGCCTCCACCTTCGTGTCGCCGTGGGCAAAGCGCGAGAACAGCTTGAAAAGCCACTTGTATCTTATGAGGCCCTTCTGGTAGAGCTCCTCGGCGACCTTGTCCATATCCGCCACGTTGACCTCTACGGGGACCGTGTTGCCCTCCTCGTCCTCCTCCTCGCGCTCCTCGGTGTGGAAGATGCTCTTGGGGAGTGTCACTTCAACGGTCACATCCTCGCCGTCAAGGCCCAGCACGTCCGTGGCCCAGGTCCAGCCCATGACCGCCAGGACCGTGCTCACGCATATGACGAACACCGCCAGCAGTATGCCTGAGAGGCACCCCGTGCGCTTTGTGCGCCCGCGCTTTACCGCCTTCTCCTCCACGTCCGGGTACTCCGCGTCATAGTCGTACTCCACCTCAAAATCGTCGGCGGGACTGCGCTTCTTGCCCCGGCGGGGCGTGGTGTAGTACTCCTCCTCGTCCCCGTCAAAGCCGTACTCGGGCTCGCTGTCGAGGCTCTGCTTCACCCGGCGTACTCTTGGAGCCTCCTCCGGGGGAGAGACCCTGCGGGCGTCTGAGGGGCGAGGCTGGGGCCTGTCTCCGCCCTGTCCGCCGCCCTGCCGCGGCCTTGAGCCGCCGGACGGTGCGCCGCTGCCGCCCTCCGGGCGGGCATCCCCGGTACTCCCGGCACCGCCGCTCCGGGGCAGGCCTCCTGTGTCCGCACTCCGGGGCAGACTCCCGGCGCCGCCGCTCCGGGTCCGGTCCCCGGTCCCCGTGTTTTGGCGGGTGCTTCCATCGCCCTGACTTTGGCGGGTATTTTCCGCGCCATCGCTCCGGCGGGGAGATCCCTGCCCCCCGGGGCTTACGGCTGAGCCGTCACGGCTCACATACTCTATTTTAAATCCCGGGTCGCCGCCCCCGGTCCGGGGCTCCGGCAGGGGCGCGGACCCGCCGCCGGGAGCCCTGGGCTCCGGCGCGCTCTGCCCGGGGTCCTTAGGCTCCGGGGCAGGGGAGGGGGAGGCGGGCGGAACGTCCACCTTGAAGTCCTCTCCCATGAGCTCCTTCCAGAACTCCTCGTTTTTGTCGGTCATTGAAGCCTCCTTTGCAATGCGCTGTGTCAGCGCGGGGGAAAACAACATAGAATGAGCCAGATGGCCCCACGGGCCGTCGGGCGGCCGCCGTCACGCGCTCAGGCGGTCCGATAATAATCTCAAAAATGCCGTGCGCGTCGGCGGAATGGAGTAAATTATGAATTGCTTTGGCGGTAACTCTTGTCTGTGGATCATCCTCATTCTCATCATCGTCTGCTGCTGCGGCTGCGGCAGCAACGGCTGCGGGAACAACGGCTGCGGCAACACCTGCTGCTGACCCCTTAACGGCGTCGGCATAAGCACATGAAGGCCCGGGGTCCCTGCGGGGACCCCGCCGCGGTTTTATATCGTAATTACCTCGTCCACCCTTACATCGTGGACCTCCGTCGGCAGGTCGTCAAAAAGCGCCTCCGGGCGGACAAGGGCGAGCTTTAACCCCCGGGTCAGGGGGAGAAACCTGTCGTAATACCCGCCGCCGCGCCCAAGGCGCCTCCCGTCGCGGGTGAAGGCCGCGCCGGGCACGATAATAAGGTCAGGCTTCTCCGGCGGTACCGACTGCGCGCTCTCCGGCGGCTCCGGTATCCCCATGAATCCCGGGACAAGCTCCCCCGGGTCGGAGGCTCTCGCCTCCATGGTCCCGGGCCCCGTGATTCTCGGCAGGGCGGCGAGCTTCCCGAGCTTTAGCGCCCGGAGGAAAATCGGCCTTACGTCCACCTCCGCGCCCTGGGGCCAGTAGAGCATGACGCACCTTGCCAGCATAAACTCCCGCCTTGCGAGGAGCTTATCCGTGAGAGCCCTGTCCAGCTCTGAGCGCCGGGCGTCTGAAAGCCCCGCCTCCCTCTCCCGGACAAGCCTCCTTATATCACTCTTCAAAGAAGTCATAGTGTATGGCGTCGGCGACGCGCCGCGCCTCGGCCCCGCCCCGGACCGCGGCTGTGAGGGCGAGGGCGAAGTCCCAGGATGTCCCGGCGGAGCGGCCGGTGATCATCCTGCCGTCGGTGACGCACCGCGCCCCGGGCTGCACCTGCGCCCCGGTGAGCTCCTCCTCCATGCCGGGGTAGCACACCGCTTTTTTGCCGTTGAGAAGCCCCAGCATACCCAGGACCGTGGGCCCCGCGCATATGGCGGAGACTACCGCCCCGGCGTCGTATGCCGCCTTAATGGCGTCAAGGGCCTGGGGGCACGCCTTTATATTTTTCACACCGCGAAGCCCGCCGGGGACAACGATCGCCTCGCAATTTGATGCGTCAAAGTCAGACAGCGGCAAATCCGCCTCCACCCTGACGCCGTGGCTCGCCGTGACGCTCATGCCCGTCACCCCGAGATACGCGACCTGGGCTCCGGCCCTCCGCAGTGCGTCGGCGGGGGCGATGGCCTCCACCTCCTCAAAACCGTCAGCCAAAAGAATATAGACCATTTTTTCTCTCCTTTTCCGCCGATTTTCAGGCTTTTTTTTCGTTTTTACGTTCCTCACGCCGCTGCGCGAAGGCCGCGAAAATAAACCTCGGCAGCTTCACCATCCTGCCTATCCGCGACGGCTGCTTCAATAATCTGTAAAGCCACTCCAGATCCAGCCTGCGCCAGAGCTTCGGCGCCCGGGGAATGACCCCGGCGTACACGTCCAGAGAGCCGCCAAGCCCCGCCATCAGCCGCACATTCAGCCTCTCCCGGTTTTCATACATCCACAGCTCCTGCTTCGGCGCGCCGAGGCACACAAGCAGGAAGTCGGGGGATGCGTCGTTTATCCGCTTTATTATCGGCTCCGGGTCGTCAAAATAGCCGTCAGAGGTCCCCGCGATGCGAAGTCCCGGGTATTTCGCCCGCAGCTTCTCCGCCGCCATGTCCGCGACGCCGGGCTTTGCGCCGAAAAGGTAGACGCTCCCGCCTGTTTTCGCCAGCTCCGCCATCACGCCCTCGGCGAAATCCGCCCCGGGGACCTTGTCGTGGAGGGGGCGGCGGAGTATCCTGGAGCCGTAAATTACGCCTATGCCGTCGGGGATGACAAGGGCCGCCTCGGAGACTGCCCGCGAAAGCTCCGGGTCCGCCCGGCAGAGCATGACTATCTCGGGGTTGGGAGTAACGACCATGTCGGCGCCGGGCCGCGCAATAAACTCCATGCCCATTTCAACGGCCTTCTCCATGGTGCAGTCATCAAATTCTACTCCGAGAACATCGATACGCAAGTGTTCCTCCGCCCTTCAAAATAATCTCTCCAAGGCGCTTTTTTAAGCCATACCATTGTATCACAATGGGCGGGATTGTCAAGGAAAAAGGGCTTTTATTAATGTATACGCCCAGATAAACGGTCAAATGGGTTGTGCTTTTTCAGATAATTTGATATAATAACAGGAAAACCTGCAAAAAAGGAGGCGCGGCGGATGTCAAGCTATGTGCTGCCCCAGGGCGGCAATATCGTCATATCTTCCGATGCCGTGGGAAGGCTCCTGGGGGCCGGGAACGGCGACGCGGCGCTTTTGTACATACACATCCTCGCCCACGGCGGAAGGTTCGTCCGGGAGGACGCGGCGGCGAGCATCCACCGCACCCCGGATCAGGTGGACGCCGCCCTGGGGGTCCTCTCCCGAACGGGGCTTGTGGCGGTCCGTGAGCGCGCCGCCGCCCCGGCGCCGATCCAGCGTCCGGACGAGCTTCCCCAGTACACACCTGAGGACGTGGAAAGGGAGATCGCGAACGGCGGCGTTTTTCCGGCGCTGGTGAGGGATGTCCAGCGGGAGCTGGGAAAGGAGCTCTCCAGCGAGGGGCTTATGACACTCTTCGGCATATACGACTACCTGCGCCTCCCGCCGGAGGTCATACTGATGCTTGTCAACCACTGCGTTTCGGAGTGTCTGGAGCGCTACGGCCCGGGCCGCCCGCCCTCCATGCGCTACATCGAGAAGGCCGCCTACGTCTGGGAGCGGGAGCAGATCTTCTCCATTGAGGCGGCCGAGGGATATATAAAGCGCCAGAGCGCCATGCGGGCGGGGGAGCGGGAGCTTACGCCGGTGCTGGGCATATCGGGCCGCGCCCTCTCCGCCACGGAGCGCAGGTACTTAAACTCCTGGACCGGGATGGGCTTTCACGCCGAGGCCGTGGAGATGGCCTACGACAGGACCGTCACCAACACCGGGCGGCTTGCGTGGAAATATATGGACTCGATTTTAAAAAGCTGGCACTCCAAGGGCCTTCACACGCCGGAGGAGATAGACCGGGGCGACGCGCCCCAGAAAAAGCACCCCGCCGCCCCGGCAAAGGGCGGCGGGCAGGAGAGCGCCGCCGGGGGCGTCACGGCGGAGGAGCTTGAGCGTATGCGACGGAAGCTCCGGCAGATAAAGGGGGATAGAGATGAGCCTTGACGGAAAGATTTTAAGGCGGGCCAAGGAGCGCCTTGACAGGCGCCGCGCCGCCAATGAGGATATGTACGCCCGCCGCCGGGAGGAGGTCTACGCCAAAAATCCCCGGGTGCGGGATATAGACCGCCGTCTCAGAGAGACCATGACCCTGGCGGTGACCACCGCCCTCGCCCATGGCTCGGACCCCGTGGAGGCGATGGGCGCAATCCGGGAGGAGAACCTGGAGCTTCAGGAGCGCCGGGGAATGGAGCTTCTTCGCTCCGGCTTTCCCATGGACTACCTGGAGGAGCGGTATGTCTGCCCCAAATGCCGGGACACGGGCTATGACGGGACGAAGCTGTGCTCCTGCCTTATGGACCTCTACCGGGAGGAGCAGCGACTGGAGCTCTCCGGCCTTTTGAAGCTGGGGGAGGAGACCTTCGACAGCTTTGACCTGAGTGTGTACGACGACGAGCCGGACCCCGCCACCGGGGTATCCCCCAGGGAGGTCATGGGGATGGTCTTTGACTTTTGCTGTGAGTACGCCAGAAGCTTCTCCCCGAAAGGCTCCCTGAACCTCTTCCTTCAGGGGGGCACGGGCCTTGGAAAGACCTTCCTCTCCACCTGCATCGCCAGGACCGTCTCCGAGCGGGGATTCTCCGTGGTGTATGATACTGCCGCCGGGGCCTTCGCCAAGTACGAGAACGAGAAATTCGGCAGGGGGGACCTGGAGGAGGCGCGCTCGGAGGTCAGGAGGCTCGAGGGCTGCGACCTTCTCATCCTTGACGATCTGGGCACGGAGTTTGCCACGGCCTTCGTCACCAGCGCCCTCTACACCCTCATAAACACCCGGCTCGCCACCGGGAAAAAGACGGTCATAAACTCAAATCTCACCACCGCACAGCTCTCGGAGCGGTACAGCGCCCCCATAGTCTCCCGGCTTCTCGGGGAGTTTTACACCCTGCGGTTCGTCGGCTCCGACGTGCGCCTCAGGCGCCAGGGGATGTAGGTTTACAAAAATCGGGTTATCCGGTAAAGTGACGAAAGCTCCCCGCCGCCTTTGTCCACACATGGAGGCATTTGGAAAAGCCCCTTTTTCAGTGGGGTTTTCCACGTTTTCCACAGAGTTTTCCACAGCTGTTATGTAAACGGTGCGGTTTTTTTCGGGGTCTAAACGGGTTACATAACGCAATTATTCCGAAAAAGCGGTGTGCAAAACCTCCAAGTCCCCGGGGAAAGGGCTTGTCGGGCTTGATTTTTTTGGAACAGCGGTGTAAAATATCGCTGTTTTGAATAGATTCAAACAGGGACGGCCTCCGCCCCTTCAATCGAGCTTACGAGAGGACGATGGTCTTGGCAGAATCCAGAAAGCAAAGCTACCTCACAGGCGCGGCGATACTCGCCGCCACCGTGGCCCTGACGAAGGTCGTGGGCTTCGTATACAAGATACCGCTCTTCAACATGCTTGGCGACGCGGGCTCCGGGCACTTCAACGTGATGTACAACATCTACACCCTTGTACTCACCATCTCCACCGCCGGCGTGCCCGTGGCCCTCTCGCGGCTCATATCCGAGGCCCGGGCGGCCTCCCGGCCCATGCAGGCAAAGCGCATATACTCCGTGGGCATGATGGCCTTCGGGGTGATAGGTGCCGTGGCCATGGCGCTGATGCTCATATTTGCCCAGCCTCTGGCCGACGCCATGAACGACTCCCTTGTGGCCGCCGGGGTGCGGTGCCTTGCCCCCGCGGTGTTTTTCGCCTGCATAGTCTCCGTGCTCAGGGGCTACGCCCAGGGCCACGGGAACATGGTCCCCACGGCGGTGAGCCAGATAATGGAGGTCATGTGCAAGCTCATATTCGGCCTCGCCATAGCCTGGTATTTAAAGCGCTCCGGCGCCCCGGCGCAGATCATCGCCGCCGGGGCCATAGTGGGCATTGCCATTGGCCTCGGGCTCTCCATCCCGGTGCTCCTTGCATGGCGCAGGAGCATCGCGAAAAACACCCCCATGACGCTGAATCTTGACGAGCCGGACTCCCGGGGGGAGACGCTGAGAAAGATACTCTCCGTCTCCATACCCATAACGCTCAGCTCCTCGGTGCTCAATATTATTAACCTCATCGACACCTCCCTTGTGCGGGGGAGGCTGGGCTCCGGGGCGGGGCTTTCGGCGGATATGGTGGATGTGCTCTACGGCGTATACTCCAAGGGGACGACACTTTTCAACTTCTCATCCTCTTTCATAACGCCCATAGCCGTCTCCGTGGTGCCCGCCATTGCCGCGGCGCTGACGAGGAGGAAAAACTCCGAGGCGCGCTCCACCATGGAGTCCTGCATGAAGATAACGAACCTTCTGGCGATGCCCGCCGCGGTGGGGCTCACGGTGCTGGCGGGACCCATTTTCGACGTGGTGTTCCCCGGCTCCGACCCCCACGGCCCGGGGCTTTTGAGGGTGCTGGGCATAGCCAGCCTCTTTGTGTGCACATACCTCATCACCAACGCTATTTTACAGGCCACGGGCTATGAGAAGACAGCGCTTCTGGCCCTCCCCATTGGGGGAGTTGTGAAGATAAGCGTAAACTATATCCTCGTGGGGAACCCGGGGATAAACATCTCCGGCGCTCCTGTGGGGACGCTGCTGTGCTACGCCCTCATAACGGTGATAAACCTTGTGTTCATCTCCATAAAGGTCCCCGAGAGACCGGGGATATTGAAGATAACCGTAAGGCCCCTTATATGCTCGCTGATAATGGGCGCCGGGGCCTGGGGCATCTACGGGCTTCTGGAGCGCTTCCTGCTCCCGGCGCTGGGCGGCGGGAGGCTCGGCGGCGCAGTGTGCCTCGCCGGGGCGATAGGCGTGGCCGTGGTAATATACTTTGTGCTCATTTTTGCCCTGCGCGCTGTGACAAAGGAGGATATTTTGCTCCTGCCGAAGGGCGAGAAACTGGCAAAATTGCTGAAAATGCGGTGATACAAGCCAAATTGATGGATTACGTCTTGAAGTCAGGTGAAAAATATGATAGATTTTGAATACAAATCAAACTATGACGTTGAGGACCTGCGGCGCATCGTCGCCGTACTCCGGGGGGAGGGGGGCTGCCCCTGGGACAGGGAGCAGACCCATGAGTCCATCCGCCGGGAGTTTATCGAGGAGGTCTACGAGGTCGTCGAGGCAATCGACGAGGGCAGTCCCGAGCACCTCAGGGAGGAGCTGGGGGACGTGCTGCTGCAGGTGGTGTTCCACGCCTCCATCGAGAAGGACGCCGGGCGCTTCGACCTTGACGATGTCGCCGACGGCATATGCAAAAAGCTCATACTCCGCCACCCACACGTCTTTGGCGGCGTCACCGTCTCGGGCTCCGAGGAGGTGCTGCAAAACTGGGACAAGATAAAAAGGGTGGAGAAGCACCAGGCCACCGTCACAAGCTCCCTTGAGAGCGTGGCAAAATCCCTTCCCGCGCTGTGGAGGGCGGAAAAAATCCGGAAAAAAGCGGCAAAAGCGGGCTTTGACTGGGTATCTGCCGAGGGCGCGCTGGATAAGATAGATGAGGAGGCCGGAGAGCTCCGGGAGGCCTTCGCCAGCGGCGGGGACACCGGGGAGGAACTGGGAGATCTGCTGTTCTCTTGCGTCAACGCGGCGAGATTTTTGAAAAAGGACCCGGAGGAGGTCCTCAGGGCCGCCTCGGACAAGTTCATCGCCAGATTCTCAAGGATGGAGTCACTGGCCGCTCAGCGCGGGCTTAAGCTGGAGGACATGGGCCTCGAGGAGATGGATGCCCTCTGGGAGGAAGTAAAGAGAATTTAAAGGCCCCGGGCCTTTAAAGATATAAATACATTGGAGGAAGTAATTAATTATGAACAAGACAGAACTTATCAGCGTCGTTGCTGAAAAGACCGGGCTTTCAAAGAAGGACTCCGATAAGGCCGTCAACGCGGCTATTGATTCCGTCATCGAGGCCATGAAGGTCGGCGAGAAGGTCACCCTTATCGGCTTTGGCGCCTTTGAGGTCAAGGAGCGGGCCGCCCGCGTGGGCCGCAACCCCCAGACCAAGGAGGAGATAACCATCCCCGCTACCCGCGTCCCCGTGTTCAAGGCCGGAAAGGCCCTCAAGGACACCATCGCGGAGTGAGCTTTTACCAGTTTTTCGCTTTTTAAATAAGATGGGCGACGCCCGTCCAGAGTTTTTGCCCCGGGGACGCCGGGGCAAATTCCGTTTTTGAGGAAGGAGCTGTGAAATATAATGAGACTTGACAAATATTTAAAGGTCTCCCGGCTCATAAAGCGCCGCACGGTCGCCCAGGAGGCCGCCGACGGCGGAAGGGTGACGGTAAACGGCGTCACAGCCAAGCCCTCAAGGGAGGTAAAGCCGGGGGACATAATTGAGCTGAGCTTCGGCGCGAGGAAGGTGGCTGTGGAGGTCCTGTCCGTGCAGGAGACTGTCAGAAAGGACGACGCCGCCGGGATGTACAGAGAGATAACGAGATAGGGCCTGCCGGGGGGAGAATATGAAAAACTTTAAGTGGGACAAGAAATACCTTTACTGGGGGGTGACCGCCTTCTGCGTGGTGGTCGCCAGCATAGCCTTTTTCTGGGTGCTGACCTCCTGGAGCGTGGTCCACGCGGGGATCAGCATCGTGATGTCGGCGCTGTCGCCGATAATCTACGGCCTGCTCATAGCGTATCTTCTCAACAAGATACTTGTGGTGTTTGAGGAGCGGGTGTTCTCGAAGCTGGCAAAGCGCCTCTTCAAAAAGCCCGACACCGCCAGAAAGGCTGCGAGGATGATCTCCATCGCGGTGACGCTGATACTTGCCCTGGGGTTTATCGCCGGTATAATGGCGATAATTCTGCCGGAGATATACAACAGCGTGATGAAGATAATTTCCAACTCCGGCGACTATCTGAACAGCGCCATCGGCTGGCTGGAGCGGGTGTTCAACGGCTACGAGCTGGAGCAGGTGGCTGTGGAGTGGGTGAACACCATCTCCGGCAAGGTGGTGGAGTGGCTTGAGAACAACGTCCTGCCCCAGATCTCCACCCTTATCACCAACGTCACCGGCGGGGTCATCTCCGTGGTGGGGACGATAATCAACCTCTTTGTGGGCGTGATAATCTCCATTTACGTCATGTACAACAAGGAGACCTTCTGCGCCCAGGCGAAGAAATTCATATACTCCCTCCTCCGCACCAGGACAGCCAACGGCCTCATGGCGGAGATGGACTTCATAAACGACGCCTTCGGCAACTACATCACGGGGACACTCATCGACGCGCTCATTGTGGGAGTTGTGAACTACATCTTCATGACCATCGTGGGCATACCCTACACGGCCCTGGTGTCGCTCATCGTCGGCATCACGAACCTCATCCCGGTGTTCGGACCCTTCATAGGCGCCGTGCCCTCGGCGCTGCTGATACTTTTGGAGAACCCCTCGAAGTGCCTCATATTCATAATCTTCACCGTGGTCCTCCAGCAGATAGACGGGCAGATAATAAAGCCGAAGATACACTCCTCCCGCACGGGCCTCTCCGGCTTTTGGATAATGTTCGCCATACTCTTCTTCGGCGGGCTGTTCGGAATAGTCGGCATGGTCATTGGAGTGCCTCTGACGACGGTGCTTTACAGTATAATCCGCAGGCTCAACAACCGCCGTCTGCGCCGCAGGGGACTTCCGGAGGAGACGGAGTTTTACGCGGGGCTTGAGTCGCTGGACCCCTCCACGAAGGAGCCCTCCTACAAGCCCGGAAGGGTAGTGCCCGGGGCGGAGCCGGAGTCTCAGGAAGAGACAGCCTGCGAAGAGCCGGAAACCCCCGGGGAGGACAGAGCCGAGGGAGGCGAAAGCGGCGGCGGTGAGGAAAAGCCGTAAAAGGCAAGGCGAGCCCGCCGAAATCGGACCGCCCGTATCCTCCGAAAGCCCCGATTTTCCCGCCAAATCAGCCGGAAAAGCCCTTTGGGCTTTTTCGACAATCTAAAAGGACGCACCTGAAAGCGGCGTCCAATAAAACAAGTTCAGATTGCTTTCGGAATGCGGCATGATTTCAGTCATGCCGCGTTTCCGTTTATGAGGTCGTTCAAAAGCGAGGCAGGGAGTATCCCGATGTAGTTGTAGCTAATGTCTACATCCTGCACCCGGTGCCCACTGGACTTGTCCGGCGCATGGGCATAGACCGCCTTGACCAGATCGTTCAGGATTGCAGATGTAAGCTCCGTCAGGCAGAGGTACTTCTTCACCGTGCGGATAAAACGGTCTACATTGTCCGCCTGATCCTCCTGCTCGGAAATCTCCCTGGTCAGAACAGCGATCCTTTCCCGCAGCTCCGTTTGCTCCTTTTCGTAGTCATCTGAAAGCATTTGAAACCTTGCCTCGCTCAGCCGTCCCGCGACCATATCCTCATAGATCCGCTTGAAATGCCTGTCAAACTCGGCGATACGGTTTTCGGATTTCTGGAGCGTTCGCCGCTTACCCGACAGCTCTTTTCTCGCTTCTGCATCCCGTTTTGCGCCCAGAGCCTTCCGAAACGCATCTTCATAGTTGGAGATGCAGAACGCCACAAGCTGTAAATGCTTCAGTACGCCTTCTTCGAGAACGACGGCACGGATAAAATGTGACCCGCAGACCTCGTTTCCTTTGAGCCT
>CANRIU010000052.1 GCA_947630755.1 uncultured Oscillospiraceae bacterium
TGCGCGCACGGCCCGAAGGGCCGCACGCTTGCGCGGCAAAAGGGATTTTTTCCGACGCGCATGTCGCCGGAAAAAATATGAGTATTTTGACAAGTCAGGACCTCCGGCTAAGCCGGAGGCTTGATTAGGCCCTATAAGGGCCTTTTACCGGCAGGCGTCTCAAGACGCACCGAATATCCGTCACTCGCATCACTTGCCCTACGACCCGTAAACGGGTTTATCCGCTTGTTTGCAACGTGTCGGTATTCGTAGTCTGGCTTTATAGCGGCTCGCTTCGCTCGATGCTTTTAGCTAAAGCCTATTCTGCCCCCCGGCATAGCCGGGGGTTCATGTGACACAGCAGAAAGGACGATGCGTTGGCATCGTCCTTTTTAATAATAGTTGGAAAGCGGAGGCGGTAAGCTTTTGAGGAGGCGTTATTTGTCCCGCTCCTCGTTCTTGCTCTCCTGCTCCTCCCGAGCCCTTTTGCGCTTTTTTATTATTCCGTAGGCAGCGACGGAGACCACGGTGACGAAAATCTCCAGCGCGACGGAGATTATGAACTCCGGGGAGGAGGGGCGGGTGATGCTCATGCCCGTTATGGGGAACAGTACGCAGGTGACAAGCAGCCCCAGCACGCCGCCGGAGAGGTAGGGGATATATTTGAGCTCCGACGCGCCCATGTAGATGCTGACAAGGTCGGTGGGCAGGAGGTTGATAATGTGGATGATAAAGGAGAACATGAAGTCCGAGCTGTGCTGAAAGTCGGAGATGGCGGAGGCGCGGGGGTACTTCTCCTCAATGTGGCGGAGGGCGTTTCTGCCCATGAGCCGCCCCAGAAGGTAGGGGATGGTGAGCATGACCATTGTGCCGAGGATGTTCACCAGTATCGCCAGGGGCAGGGGGAAGAGAAGGCCGCTGGTGATGTAGAGTATGCCGGAGTAGAGGACTATGCTGACGCTCTTTACCGCGAAGAGAAGGAGCATGGTCAGCACGGCAAGGCCGCGGCTCTTTGGGGAGCCGCTTATGATGTTGTCAACGGTGAAGCTGTCCCTGTTGCGGATGAAGAAAAATATCATCCCCGCCCACAGGGCAACGGCGAGAATAAGCGCTGTACGGGAGGCCCATTTCCCGGTAAGCAGGTGGGAAAGCCTCTCTCCGTGGGAACGGCGCCCGTCCTCGGGGGAATTCTTGAACTTTACCAATTTTTGTCACTCTCTTTTTCTTTAATGCATTAAAACTAAGCATATTCTAACATATTCTTAAGGATTTATCAATAATCACCATAAAAAAATTTATTGACACAGGGTGAGGGATATGCTAATATGAAGCTAACTTCACATGAAGCAAACTTCACCAAGGGAGATGGCTGCATGAAAACAAGGGTGAGGGAGCTTCGCCTGTCCGCGGGACTTACGCAGCAGAGGCTGGCGGAGCTGGTGGGAGTGTCCGGGAGGACGATAATATCCATCGAGACGGAGAGGTACAGTCCATCGCTGATGCTGGCGTACAGGATAGCGCGGGTATTTGACGTGAGCGTGGAGGAGCTTTGTTGTCTTAAAGAGAATCTGGAGAGAGAGGAGAAGGAATATGAGGAGCTTTAAGGTCATGGGCAGGACGGAAATAATACGCTGGCGTATCCGTGGACTCTGGGCTGTGCTGGCGCTGATGCTGGTGTACATGGTGGTCGTGGGGGAGACGGGCGGCGACTCCAGAGTAATGACGCCCCTTGCCCGATCGGTATCCTCCGTGATTTTCTTTGGCGGGATGGGATATGTGATATGGAGGATAGTGCACAACAAAAGGCTCCTTAAAAGCCGGGAGCTCATGCGCGAGCAGCTCCGGCGGGAGCGGGATGAGCTGACATTGTACCTCCACGACAAGTCCGGGGGGACGGTGATGGACGTGATGCTGCTGGCGCTGCTGTTTGCCACCACCACGGCGGGACTGTTCAGCAACGAGGCGTTTTACGCGACGTTTGCGCTTCTGGTTTTCGCCCTGGCATTGAAGGGCGGGACGTATCTGTACTGGCGCGGAAGGTAATATTGGGATAGTATCACAGGCGGGGGCGAAATTGTAATTGCAATTAAAGTCCCGGCAGAGTATAATAACTCTTTAATCGGGATATGTTCCGTCAGAGCGAAAAACGCCGACCCGGAAGGGCCGGCGGAAAAATGTCAGGTTATTTTTTTATCGAGGCGAGAAGGGACTCCATCTCGTCAAGGAGACTGCCGAAAAGGTCAAGGGCGTCGCTGACGGGCCGGGGAGTGCTCATGTCGACCCCGGCGCTCCTGAGCAGCGTCACCGGGTCCGCCGAGGCGCCGCCGGAGAGGAAGCCCAGATAGTCGGCGACGGCATCCTCGCCGCCGGACATGATGCGGCGGGAGAGCGCCATCGCGGCGGAGAAGCCCGTGGCGTACTGGTAGACGTAGAAATTCCGGTAGAAGTGGTGGACGCGGGCCCACTCCATGGCGATGCCCTCGTCCAAAACGACATCGGGGCCGTAGTAGAGCCTGTTTAAGTCCATGTAGATGCCGCAGAGCCTTTTGGCAGTGAGTGTCTCGCCGCTCTCGACGAGCCTGTGGCACGCAAGCTCAAACTCCGCAAACATGGTCTGGCGGTAGAGGGTGGTGCGGAACTGCTCCAGGAAGTGGTTGATGAGCGCCGCCCGGCGGAGCTTATCGGTGGTGCGCTTAAGGAGGCTGTACATTAAAAGCGCCTCGCCGCAGGTGGAGGCGACCTCCGCCACGAAGAGCACATAGTGGGAGTCAAGAGTGGACTGGGTCTTCGTGCTGAAGTAGGAGTGCATGGCGTGGCCCAGCTCATGGGCGAGGGTGAAGACGCTGTCAAGACCGCCTGTGTAATTCATGAGGATGAAGGGGTGGACGCGGCAGCCGCGGGAGTAGGCGCCGGAGCGCTTGCCGCGGTTTTCGTATATGTCGATCCAGCGCTCCTCAAAGGCGGAGCTCATGGCCCGGACATAGTCCTCGCCGAGGACCCCGGCGGCCTCAAGCACCATGGATCTGGCGTCCTCAAAGGGGATGTCCCGGGGCGCGTCGGGCACCATGGGGGTGTAGAGGTCGTACATATGGAGCTCCGGAAGGCCCAATGCGGCCTTGCGCAGGGACATATATCTGTGGAGCTTGTCGAGGCCGGCGTTGACGGCGGTGAGGAGGTTGTGGTAGACGCTCTCGGGTATCTCCGAGGGGAGAAGAGCGGCCTGAAGGGCGCTGTCATAGCCACGGACTCTGGCGGCGGAGACGTTCTTCTGGACCTCGGCGTTCAGCATCGCGGCGAAGCAGTTGGACAGTCCGCCGTAGACGCCGTAGAGGGAGCGGAAGGCGCCCTCGCGAAGGGTCCTGTCGGGGCTTGAGAGGAGGGCGCGGAAGGAGCCGAGGGTGACGGGGTGAGCGCTGCCGGAGGAGTCGGAGGCGTCGGGAAATTTGAGGTCGGCGTTTGTGAGGGCGCCGAAAATATCCGCGCCTGCGCGAAAGACATTGCCCATGGAGGCGAGAAGCCGCTCCTCCGATGCGGGGAGAGTGTGCTCGCGGTTCAGGCGGGCGAGGGTGATATAGCGGCGAAAGCGCTCAAGCTCGGGACACTTTTTGTAGAAGCTCTCCAGAGTGTCCTCGGGGATGGCGGCGAGCTCCGGCCCCTCAAAGGAGAGGGCGCTTAGGATGGAGACGGCGAAATTTTTGGCGCGGCCGTCCCGGGCCTGCCTTACGGGGTCGGCGGTGTCCTCGTCACGGCGGAGAGAGGGGTAGGAGAGAAGGCTGTTCAGAGTGACATCCAGCTGCTCGCTGAACAGAAGATAGCGGAGAAGCCCCTCCGGCGACGCGCCGAGAGTTCCGCGAAATTCGTTTATTCGGTCCGGAAGAGAACGGCAGGAGTCCATTGCCGACTCCCAGGCCGCGTCGTCGGCGTAAAGAGCCCCGATGTCCCACTGGACCGAGGGGTCCTGCTGGTCACGGGAGGGAATGAAGCTTGATGATCTCATTTTATGCTCCTCCGATACTGCGAAATATGTGTCAATTTTACCACGTTTTTGATTTTGCGCAAGAGGTTTAGTTAAAAAAAGACATTGGAGGTAAAAAATATGCTCGATTTAACAGCTTTTGAGTGGACAAGGAGCCCCGTGCAGTTCTGGCTCTCCGGCGGGAGCCTGGAGGTGGTCACAAGGCCCCATACGGACCTGTGGCAGAGGACGTATTACCATTTTCGCAACGACTCCGCCCCGGTGTTTCAAATGAGCACCGACGAGAAATACTTTTCCTTCACGGTAAAGACGCAGTTTGACAGCTCCGTGCGCTTCGACCAGTGCGGGGTGGTGATGTATCTGGACAGCGAAAACTGGCTCAAGGCGTCCATCGAGTACGAAAACGAGAGGTTCCAGCACCTGGGGAGCGTCGTCACCAACAACGGCTGGTCGGACTGGGCCACCACGCGCATTGACGCGGGCATAAGGTCCATGTGGTACAGGCTGAGCCGCAGGGAGGACGACTTCTGCCTTGAGTGCTCTCCGGACGGGGAGGAGTTTTCCCAGATGCGTATCGCGCACATGTTCAAGGCCGCGGGGGCGGTGCGCTTCGGGGTGTACGCGTGCAGTCCGGAGGACTCCTCCTTCAGGGCGGTGTTTACGGATTTTGACCTCTCGGAGTGCAAATGGCAGGCCCATGTGGGCCAGCCCCCGGATGAGGAATAAGGATCCGTCATATAATGATTCCGGCGGGGGTCAGGAGTTAAATTTATATTAATAAATCGTTGAAGGATTGACAACTGTCGCGGTTGAGAATACAATACAATACGGATCAATGTGCTTTCTGCCGCTCCGAAAAGGGCGCGGCTGAATGAGGGAGGGGCGCGGATATGGTTGGATTTATAAGATGCGTTATATTTTTCGCGCTCATCGGCGCCTCCGGGTTCCTGCTGGGGAGGGTGCTGCCCAAGGGGATTTTCCATGGCGACAGGTTCCCATTCATGTGCTTTAAGTGGGAGAGGCAGGGGGCGGTATACAACCTTCTGGGCGTGAAAAAGTGGAAGGAGAAGGTGCCGGACATGAGCCGGATACTGCCGAAGGTCATGCCCTCGAAGAGACTGCCCAGGTCCTTCACCGCCGGGCAGGTGGAGCTTATGGTACAGGAGACGTGCGTGGCTGAGATGACCCACACCCTTTTGGCGGTGCTGGGCTTCGGGTGCGTTTTTCTGTGGAAGGGCTTCTGGGGCTGGGCCGCATCGGTAGTGTATATGCTGTGCAACATCCCCGACATCATAATACAACGATATAACCGCCCGAAGCTCATGCGTATCCTCCAGAGGGCCAGGGAAAAAGAGAGTGTTCATGAAAAATGCGATCATCTTGAGCTGCAGCACGGGACAGGGGCATAACTCCTGCGCCGAAGCGCTCAAGGAATACTTTGAAGAAAAAAATATAAGGTGCGATATTGTTGACGCCCTGCGGTTCGTCTCGCCGGGCTTTTCGGTGCTTGTGTCCTGGGGACACAGCTTTATGTACAGGCACATACCCTGGTTTTTCAGATGGGGATACCGTTACAGCGAGCACCACCCGGGCTTTCTGGGAAAAAAGTCCCTGGTGCATAAGCTGCTTTCAAAGGGGGCGGCAAGGCTCCGGGAGCATATTAACGAGGGAGGTTATGACACCGTCATATGCACCCATGTATTCCCTACGCTCATACTCTCCGAGGCCTGCGGCGGGGATTACACGGGGCTCACCACGGCGTTTGTGGCGACGGACTACACCTGCTGCCCGGGGATGGAGGACTGCGGGCTTGAGTGGATGTTCATCCCCTGCGAGTCACCGGAGGGGGTCTACCGGGACAGGAGCTCGTTTTTGCGGCGGGCGGTGGTCACGGGGATCCCCGTCAGAAGGGAATTTTGGGAGCGCATGGAGAAGGACGAGGCCAAAAGGCGCCTGAACATCGGCGCCGGGAGAAGGCACCTTCTTCTCATGTGCGGGAGCATGGGCTGCGGACCGATAGTTAAGGTGCTGCGGTCGCTGGTGCGCAGGCTTCCGGAGAATCTGGAGATAACGGTCATATGCGGGACAAACGGGAGGCTCCGGGAGAAGCTTGAGAGGAGGTACTCCGGCATTGACAGAGTGCGGGTGCTGGGGTACACGGACGATATATCCCTTTATATGGACTCGGCGGACCTGTACCTCACAAAGCCGGGGGGAATAAGCGTCACCGAGGCCGCCGCGAAGGGTCTGCCAATGGCCTTTATCGACGCCGTCTCCGGGTGCGAGAGGTACAATATGGACTTCTTCACCGGAATGGGCGCCGCAGTGACGGACTCCTCCGTGGAGGGGCTCGCGGAAAAGTGTCTGAAGCTGCTCTCCTCCGAGGGGGAGCTTTCGCGGATGAGGAGCGCGCTGGAGGATTACAGACAGCCAAACGGCGCGGAGCTCATCTTTTATCAGTTGACAAAGGGGCCGGGCAATGCTGAAAAATGAGATCGTTGATTACAGAAAATTCAGATTCAGCAAATTGAACACCGATGAGTTCAGACATCTGAAGTATCTGGCCTTCTGGCCCCTGTACGGGGCGGTTTTCGGGACGGTGGAGAGACTGTGGGTGAGGGAGAGCTATACGCCAATCCACTGCGCCCTGGACGACGCCATACCCTTTTGCGAGTATTTTCTCATCCCGTACCTCTTCTGGTTCGTGTTCCTGGTGGGGATGATAATTTACACGCTCCTTTTTGACCCCAGGGCCTTTGAGCGGATGATGAAGTTTATTATCGTCTCCTACTCCATGACCATGGTCATATACATACTATTTCCCAACTGTCAGGAGCTCCGGCCCGGGAGCTTTGAGCGGGACAACGTCTTTACAAGGTTCATCGCGGGATTTTATGATTTTGACACAAACACCAACGTCTGCCCGTCCATACACGTCATAGGCTCGGTGGCGGTGGTGGTCGGAGCCTGGGACAGCAGGCACTTTAACACCCCGGGGTGGAGGGCGGCTTATACCGCGGCGGCGGTGCTCATTTCCGTCTCCACGGTGTTCATAAAGCAGCACTCCGTGCTCGATATTCTGGCGGCGATCCCGGTGTGCGTTGTAGCGTACCTCCCGGCGGCAGGGCTCATTTTCCGGAAGGGCGCGGACGGCTCCGGGCGGAAGAGGGAAAAAAGCGGCGTATAAATCAGACTGCCGGGAAAGCCCTGCCGGGCTTTTCCGACAGGGGGGAACATATTGTCCGGGGGGCGGGAGCTCCCCGGATTTTTCTGTTGTGCGCCGGGGCGCATCACTGGAAAACGGGCGGATAAGGCTCAAACTGGCATTTAAATCTATGGGAGGGCAAAAGCGCATAAAAGTTTATGCGTCATGGCACTGGCGCGGGGGAAGATAGTGTGGTATAATACCCCTACCGGACAAAAAATTTTGGAGGGAAGAGAAGATGGAATACAAAAGCGACATTGAGATAGCTCAGGCCACAAGGATGGAGCACATCAGGACCATCGCGGAGAAGTGCGGAGTAGACGAAAAATATGTGGAGCAGTACGGAAACTACAAGGCGAAGATCGACTTGAAGCTCCTGACGGACATGGCGGACAGGCCCGACGGGAAGCTGGTCCTCGTCACGGCGATAACCCCCACCCCCGCCGGTGAGGGCAAGACGACAACAACGGTGGGACTTGGGGACGCCCTTCGCAGGATAGGGAAGAAGTCCGTCATAGCCCTTCGCGAGCCGAGCCTTGGGCCCGTATTCGGCGTCAAGGGCGGCGCGGCAGGCGGCGGTTACGCGCAGGTCGTGCCCATGGAGGACATAAACCTGCACTTTACCGGGGACTTCCACGCCATCGGAGCCGCAAACAACCTGCTTGCCGCCATGCTGGACAACCACATCTATCAGGGCAATGTCCTTAACATCGACCCCAAGTCCATCACCTGGAGGCGGTGCGTCGACATGAACGACAGGCAGCTTCGCTTTGTGGTGGACGGACTTGGCGGGAGGGTCAACGGCACCCCCCGGGAGGACGGCTACGACATCACCGTCGCCAGCGAGATAATGGCGGTGTTCTGCCTCTCCAGCGACATTATGGACTTAAAGCGGCGGCTCAGCTCCATCATAGTGGGCTACAATTACAGCGGCGAGCCCGTGACCGCCGGGGACCTGAAGGCTGCCGGGGCGATGACGGCCCTTTTGAAGGACGCGCTCAAGCCGAACCTTGTGCAGACGCTGGAGCACACGCCCGCGTTTGTCCACGGCGGGCCCTTCGCCAATATCGCCCACGGGTGCAACTCCATCGTCGCAACGAAGATGGCGCGCAAGCTGGGCGATTACTGCGTCACAGAGGCGGGCTTCGGCGCGGACCTGGGTGCGGAGAAGTTTTTGGACATAAAGTGCCGCATGGCGGGGCTTCGCCCCGACGCGGTGGTGGTGGTAGCCACGGTGAGGGCGCTTAAAATGCACGGGGGGCTGGACAAGAAGGAGCTCGGCAATGAGGACCTGGAGGCCCTGAGAAGGGGACTTCCGAACCTCCTCCAGCACGTCTCAAACATCACCGAGGTGTACAGGCTGCCCTGCGTGGTGGCGGTGAACCGCTTCCCCACGGATACGGAGGCGGAGCTTTCCCTGGTGGAGGAGGAGTGCCGGAAGCTGGGCGTCAACGTGGCCCTCTCGGAGGTTTGGGGCAAAGGCGGCGAGGGCGGCATCGCCCTGGCCGAGAAGGTTGTCAGGCTGTGCGGCGAGCCCAACGACTTTGCCTTCTCCTATGACACCGACAGGCCCATTGTGGAAAAGCTGGAGACTATCGCAAAGAGGATATACCACGCGGACGGCATGGAGCTGACTGCCGGGGCGAAAAAGCAGGCGAGGAAGCTGACGGAGCTGGGCTTCGGGAATATGCCCATATGCATGGCAAAGACGCAGTACAGCTTCTCCGACGACCCGAAGCTCCTGGGCGCGCCGAAGGGCTTCAAGATAACCGTGAGGAACCTGAAGGTCTCCGCCGGGGCGGGGTTCATCGTGGCGCTCACGGGGGAGGTCATGACAATGCCGGGGCTTCCGAAGGTGCCCGCGGCGGAGAAGATAGACGTGGACGAGAACGGCGTTATCTCGGGGCTTTTCTGATATTGAAGGGCCGGACCGGGAGATTCACCGGGGGAGCTTTTACCCTCCCGGGGATATGGAGGTGAATGATGGAGAACTCATTTCTTGAGCACACGATCCCACAGTTTGCCCAGGCTCTCGCCTCAAAAGCGCCCGTCCCAGGAGGGGGAGGGGCGGCGGCTCTGGCGGGGGCGCTGGCCTCGGCGCTTTCGTCCATGGTGTGCGAGCTCACCTTCGGAAAAAAGAGGTACGCACAGTATGAGGAGGACCTGAGACGCATCGCCGACAGGGCGTCGGAGCTGCGGCTGGAGCTTCTGTGCCTTATAGACGAGGACGCCGCGGCGTTTGAGCCGCTGTCCCGGGCGTACTCCATACCGAAGGACGACCCGGAGAGGGGCGAGGTCATGGAGAGGGCGCTGAGGACGGCGTGCAGGCCGCCCATGGGGATAGCGAAGCGCTGCTGCGAGGTAGTGGAGCTGCTTTTCGAGCTTGCCGGGAAGGGCAGCGCCGTGGCGGTGTCCGACGTGGGCGTGGGGGCGCAGCTTGCAAGGGCGGCGCTTTTATCCGCGGGCCTCAATCTGCGGATAAACTTAAAGAGCATGGCGGACAGGGAGTACGCCGGGGCGATTACAGGCGAGCTTGACGCCATGGAGGCAAAATATGTGCCCATGGCGGATGAGGCCTACGCCGCCGTCAGGGCGAGGATAGGCTGAGCGCGGAGCTCTGCCGGGAGACAAAATAAACGAGAAAGGAGAAGGAGGTCATGCGCAAGTTCGCCTGGTTCGCCTTCTCCTTTTGCGCGGCGGTGTTTTTCGCGCTGTGCTTTCTCCCCGGGAGGGTCCTGCCGCTGGCGGCGGTGATCGCGGGCCTTGCCGGGGTAGCGGCGTATCTTCTTGCCCGGGGAGACGCGAAAATTGCCGCGGCGATAGCGGCGCTGGGCGTTTTTGCGGGATTTTTGTGGGACTTCGGGTTTGACAGGCTGATACTTGCCGGGGCGAGGGAGCTTGACGGGACCGAGAGGCAGCTGGAGGCCACGGTGACGGACTTCCCCGAGACGGACGGGAGGGCGACGACCGTTGAGCTGCGGCTGGACATTCCGGAGGCATGGGACCTTCGGGCAAAGGCATACGTCTACGACGGGTCCGCGGACGGGCTCCGGCCCGGGGACAGGATAAGGGTCGAGGCGCTTTTCTCCTTCTCCGGCCTTGTGGGGGACGAGCAGATAAGCTCCTACACCTCACGGGGGATATTTTTGTTTGCGAGAACGGCGACGGTGACTGAGGTTCTGGAATCCCCGGGGGCGGGCGTCACTACTTTCCACAGATACCTCGCCCGGAGCATAAAGGATATGATAGTAAGGCTCTACTCCGGCAGGGCACGGGCGTTTATGCTGGCGCTGCTGACCGGGGACAGGACGGAGCTCTCCGCGGATGCGGCGGCCTTGAGCGCCATGGAGCGGGCGGGGGTCACGCACATCGTTGCAATATCGGGGATGCACGTCTCCATCCTCGCGGGGTTCCTGCTCTCAGTTCTTGGCAGGAGAAAATGGGCAGTGGCGGCGGTAATCCCGGTGCTGGTGCTGTTTATGGCGGTTTCGGGCTTCTCCCCATCGGTGGTCAGGGCGGTGATAATGCAGGTGTTCCTGCTTGCCGCACCCTGGGTGATGGGCGAGGACGACAGCCTGACGGCGCTGTCGGCGGCGCTTTTTATTCTGGTGGCTGCAAATCCCTACGCCGCGGCGGGGGTGGGGCTCCAGCTCTCCTTCGCGGCGACGCTGGGGATCATAGTCATATCCCCCAGGCTCCGAAGGGTCATGACCCGGGGCGGGGAGAAGAAAAGGGGCTTTCTCCCGGGGCTTTTAAGGTGGGCCGCGGGGAGCGTGTCCACATCTCTGGGCGCGCTGGCGCTGACCATGCCGATCTCGGCGTATTATTTTAAATGCGTGTCGCTTATTGCGCCGCTTTCAAACCTGCTCATACTCTGGGCCGTGTCCCCGGCGTTCATTATCGGCGCAGTTTCAGTGGCTGCGGGGGCAGTGTGGCTGCCACTGGGGCGGGTGGCGGCGTTCTACCCGGCTATAATATCCCGTGGGATACTTTTTGCCTGCCGGGTGCTGGCAAAGCCGTTTTTTGCGGCGGTGTACATGGACGGCCCGGCGCTCGTATGGTTTGCGGCGGCTTATTTTGCCGGGGCGGCAATACTTCTGTCGAGGACAGGACCGAGGAGGTTTATCATTCTTGCGTCGCTGTCGGCCGTATCCCTGTGCGGTATATTTATTCTGCGGGATCTCTCCGTCAGAGGGGCGGAGGGCTATGCCCTGACGCTTCTTGACGTGGGACAGGGGCAGAGCGCGGTGATAGCCTCCGGCGGGTACACGGCGGTGATCGACTGCGGCTCCTCCAGCGGGGAGGACGCCGGAGAGATTTGCGAGAGATACGTCCGAAGCCTGGGGCGGGACGGGATAGACGCCCTGATTTTGACCCACTACCACTCCGACCACGCCGGGGGAGCGGTGCGGCTTTTATCGACACTGCGTGTCGGCGCTGTATTTGTGCCGGAGCCCCGGTTTGAGGAGAGCAGCCTTGACGAGGAGGTCCTTGAGGCCGCCAGGAATGCCGGGTGCCGGATAGTTTATGTGACGGACCTTACGCGCTTTGAGCTCGGCATGGCGGATATTACCCTCTACCCGCCAATGGGCTCGGACAGCGAGAACGAGCGGGGGCTGATGGCGCTTGTGTCCGACGGGGAGTTTGACGCGCTTTTGACAGGCGACGCCCCGGGGTATCTGGAGAGACAGCTCACGGCAAGGTATACCCTCCCGGATACGGAGTGCCTTGTTGTGGGGCACCACGGCTCCGCCGGCTCCACCACCGAGGCGCTTCTCGACGAGGTGACGCCGGAGCTCGCCCTTGTATCCGTGGGGGAGAACAGCTACGGCCACCCGGCGCCGGAGACGCTGGAGAGGCTTGAGGAGCGGGGGATACAGGTCCTCCGCACAGACGAGAGCGGGAACATAACAATTCATTCGAGGTGATCTTATGGCTTCCGGAAGCAGAAAGAAGCAGGACACGAACCTGGAATATGAAAAGCTCCGGGAGGACCTTAAAAAAGGCACTCCCGGGAGGCTGTATGCATTTTATGGCGAGGAGCGGTACCTTCTGGAGGACGCGCTGAGGACCCTGCGGGGGATGATCCCACAGGGCACGGAGGAGTTTAACCACCACAGGCTGGAGGGGAAGGGACTTTCGATGAACCTCCTCGCCGAGGCGGTGGACTCCCTCCCGGCCTTCTCGGAGATCACCCTCATCGAGGTGTGGGACCTGGACCTTTCAAAGCTTGCGGAGGGGGACAGGGACGCGCTGAGAGGGATAATTACGGATATACCCGACTACGCCACGGTGGTTCTTGTTTTCGATACGGTGGAGTACGGCTTTGACGCCAGGACGAGCTTCGGCAGGGAGATGAAAAAGCTCATCTCCGCCGTGGAGTTCAAGCCCCAGGGCACGGCGGCGCTGTCGTCGTGGATCGTGCGGCATCTGGCTTCAAATGACAGGCGTATTACGCGCCCCGCCATAGAGAGGCTGATTACCATGACCGGGGGGCTGATGACGAACCTTCTGACGGAGGTGGAGAAGCTCTCCGCCTACACAAGCGACGTGGTGGACGTGCGTGACGTGGAGGCGGTGGTGGTGCCGGTCCCGGACGCCGCCGCCTGGGACCTCACGGACGCCATAACAGCCGGAAACAACGACCTTGCCATGGAGAAGCTGGCGGAGCTTTTCCGCATGGACATTGACACCCACAGGCTTATGTACTATGTGACGATGAAATTCAGGCAGCTGCTCACAGCAAAGGCGGTCCTGGAGTCCGGCGGGGGAGTGAGGGAGCTTATGGACACCGCGAATATGAAGTGGGAATTTCAGGCCCGGGCCCTTGTGGGCGCGGCGCGGAGAATGACCATGGCGCGGTGCAGGAGAATGTGCCTTATGTCCGTGGACACCGCCTTCAAGCTCAACAGTTCACGCCTTGACGACAGGGAGATAATGACGGATATGGCGATAAGGATGCTCACGGCATGAGGTATAGGATAAGAGAGGCCATTGTCGTCGAGGGGCGCTACGACAAAAACACCGTAAGTCAGGTCGTTGACACGCTGATACTTGAGACGCGGGGCTTCGGCCTTTTTTCCGACCGGGAGCTTATGGAGCTCATACGGACGCTGGCGAAAAGGCGGGGGGTAATAGTGCTGACAGACTCCGACTCCGCCGGATTTCTCATTCGCGCCCGTCTCAGGGGCGCGGTTCCGGAGGGGCTGAAGCACGCGTACATCCCCGACATACCCGGCAAGGAGCGGCGAAAGTCCGCACCGTCAAGGGAGGGGAAGCTTGGCGTGGAGGGCGTGGGAGCGGAGGTCATACTCCGTGCCCTGCGCCGGGCCGGGGCGACCTTTGAGGACAGTGAGACAGGGGACCTTACGGGGGAGATAACTAAAGCGGACCTTTTTGAGATGGGTCTCTCCGGCGGGGAGGACAGCGCGAGGCTGAGAGGGGAGCTCAAGAGGAGACTGGGCCTGCCGGAGCGCCTCTCGGCAAACGGGCTTCTGGAGGTGCTGAACGCCATCCTCACAAGGCGGGAGCTTTGGGAGCTCATCGAAGAGATGAGTCAACGATGAGCGCGCCAAGGGAGGACACCAGCAGCACCCCCTGAGGGGCGCGGTAGAGGTCCGCCAGAAGGCGGTGGCTTTGGACGTTTCCGGCGTTGAGAGGGCCTATGTACACCCCGTACAAAAGCGCGAGGGCAAGTATGGCGCAGGAGAGCGCCAGCGACCACCTGACCATCCGCCGGGCCTCCGGCGAGACGCCCCTTAAGGACAGCAGCCGGGATATTATGTAAACTGCACGCTTTAACATGAGACCACCTCCACCAAGGATTGTATTCCGGGGCAGGCGGTTTTTCAAGTGACAAATGCTGGAGTAAAATTACCACGGTTTTTTTCGAGAAATCAGAAAAAAACCTATGTACAAACGTGCTGGATTTTGGTATAATTTATATATATGTTTCTATTCGGGGTGATTTTCCATGAAATGTCCCTATTGCGGGTTCTCTGAGAGCAAGGTCGTGGACTCCAGGCCCACTGACGACAACATCCGCCGCCGCCGGGAGTGCATGTCATGTATGCGCCGCTTCACCACCTATGAGTCAGTGGAGCGTATGCCCATTGTCGTGGTCAAAAAGGACGGCAGCCGTCAGGCATTTGACAGGGTGAAGATAATAAACTCCATGCTCCACGCCTGCGAAAAGCGCACAGTGGGACTTTCCCAAATAGAGGCCGTGGCAAACGAGATCGAGCAGGAGGCGCAGAATTACCCTGAGCGGGAGATACCATCCAGCTACATTGGCGAGCTGGTAATGCGCAATCTGAAGCAGCTTGACGAGGTCGCCTATGTGCGCTTTGCGTCGGTTTACAGGCAGTTTAAGGATATTAACACGTTTATGGAGGAGCTTAACAAGCTGCTCATGGAGCGGTGACCTCCGGCAGCTTCATCACGGATTTTCGGGGCGCAGCGGGCATGTATGCCGCTGCGCTTTTTTTGCGTGCAGCAAAGTAAACCCCCAGCTATGCTGGGGGAAGGAAAAAGCTTTAGCGGTGAAAGAAGTAGACAAGAAAAAAGCTCCCTGTTAAAGTAGAGGTGGTTTGCCGACCGCACAACTACAAGAACAGGGAGGTCCTATCGTGAAAGATAAAGACATAAATAGTTTAGAACAT
>CANRIU010000053.1 GCA_947630755.1 uncultured Oscillospiraceae bacterium
TGGTGCTTTTCTCGTTTACATTGTTTAATTTGCAAGGTACATCCCCCCGCCTCGCTCACTCCCGTGCGCTCAGCGGAATTTCAGAATACCACATCGCGTTACCTTTGTCAAGACCTTTTTTTCATTCTTTTCAAAGTTTTTTGCTGTGGTTTTCTTTTTTGAGGCTGTTTTGCAACAGCTTGCTTAATATACACTTTTCTTTTCCGTTTGTCAACAGTTTTTTTCGACTTTTTTTAAAAAATTCGCGGGGATCTTCCGCCCCGCGAATTACCGCCCTGCGGCGGGTCATTTTGCCTCCGCCAACAGGGGCTGGATCTGTCTGCCCTCCATTGCCGCCGCCACCGTGTCCTCCACAAGGTCCAGCCGCGACGCCAGAGAGCAGGGCTTTTTTACCGGGTCGTCCTGATAGAACGGCACAAAGAAGATGTGCTTCCTCGCAAGGAGCTTCCCTATGTTCTCGGCGTTGGCTCCCAGGGCGTCGTTCGTAGCCACTGCCAGCACCACGGGTCTTTCGTTGCGCAGATGCGCCTTTACCGCCATGGTCACAGCGGAGTCCGTTATGCCGTTTGCCAGCTTCGCAAGGGTGTTCCCGGTGCAGGGCATGACTATCACCACATCCAGCAGGCCCTTCGGGCCGATGGGCTCCGCCTTCACCACCGTGTCCACGATCTCCCTCCCAGACGCCGACATGAGCCGATTCCGGAAGTCCTCCGCCCTGCCAAAGCGCGAGTCCGTTGCGGCGGAGCGCTCCGACATGATGGGCGTGACATCGTATTCGCCGCAGAGCCGCTCAAAGGCAGCCACGGCATTCCTGAATGTGCAGTAGGAGCCGCAAAGCGCGACGCCCGCTCTCAACCTCTCCAAGTTCCACACTCCAATTCATTTATAATATTGTATACCGTATCTCTCACCGCCCGGGCCGCGGCCTCCGGGGCAGTCTTCCCGGGAAGTCCCGGGGCGCGCACAAGCCGCAGCCCCAGGTCCCGTGCCGCGCGCTCATCAAAACCCCCGGGGGCAGAGGCAAGCTCCAGGCAGAGGCACCCGGGACTAAGCCCCGCAAGGACATCCCCGGTCAATATGCACGCGGGGACGGTGTTCACCACGGCGTCAAAGCCGGAGAGCGTCCCCTCCAGGCGCCGGATGTCCAGCGCCCCGAGGCCCAGCGCCTCGGCAAAGGCCAGGTCGCCGGGCTTTCGCGCCGCCGCCGAGGTCCGCGCCCCAAGGGCCAGGAGCTTCAGCGCCAGGAGCTTGCCGATCCTCCCGAAGCCCGTGACCAGCACCCGCGAGCCGAGAAGCTGTCCCGGCATCTCCCGTAATAGCAGCTCCACCGCGCCCTCGGCGGTGAGGGCCGCGTTCTTCACCGTCAGCTCCTCCCGGGCGAAGTAGTCGGCGAAGCGGACGCCCCTTTCGGAAAGAAGCTCCGCAAGATGCCCCTCCACCTTCCCCGCCAGCACGACCGCCCCCGGGGCAAGAAGTCCCACAAGCTCAGTCACGCCGATGGGCGCCGCGGAAAAGGGCGCGTTCAGCGTCTCCCCTCCCCCGGCGGGCAGGGGCAGGACCACATAATCCGCCGCGGCAACGGCCTCCGGCAGGGGAACGCAGTCAACTCCGGCCCCCTCCAGTCCGGCGCAGAGCACCTCATGTCCGTCGCTTCTGAGGAGCCTTGCGTAAAGCGCCTGCCTTAAATCTCCGCCCACCACCGAAAATCTCATCCATGGTCCTCCTTTGCTTTCGGGTTCCACCCATACTATTCAGGCAGCGATCGCGAATGTGACAGGCGGAGCTCATTTTTTCAGTTGACAAACGGGACAAAAGTGCGTAAAATATCCAAAGGTGAGGTGATAGCGTGGAGCAGCGCAGAATTGACAGGATAAGCGAGCTCACCCGCATCTCCCGTGTGCGTCCTCTGACGAAGGAGGAGCTTGGAGAGCGCGCGGAGCTGAGGGCGGAGTACATCGCCAGCGTCAAGGCGAGCCTTCAGGGGCAGCTTGACAGCACATATCTTGTGGACGAGCACGGCGAGAAGCACCCCCTCCCGAAGAAAAATCAGGCCGGTGTGGCGGAATAGGCAGACGCCCGGGACTTAAAATCCCGTGATGGCAACATCGTACCGGTTCGACCCCGGTCACCGGCACCAAAAAAAGCAACCCGAATGGGTTGCTTTTTTTGGTGTCGGTGACAATTCCATTCGAGGGGGACCCTGACGGTTCCCCTCGAGCTTCCCTCCCCTCCGTTCCCTTTCGGCGGGTATTTTAATTCAAGGCAGGGTCTTTTTCCTCGCTGACTTTGCTCCGTTTCCGGCCTAAGAGCCGCCCGGAACGGGCGGTTGGCCTCCGAAACGCGCCTGCGGGCGCAGTCCTCTCAAAACTCGACCCGCTGCGCTGGGCTCGCGTTTTGTTTTTATAGGCGTTTTAACCACTTATTTCAGGAAAGCAAAAATTCCGTTCGATTGTCTTGCATAAATCGAACGATTTTGTTATAATAACTATGCGGACATCACCATCGGTGAAAGGAGGCCCCACGATGTCTATTTCAGCCACAGAATTGAAGCTCAACTTGGGAAAATACCTTCAGCTTGCCGAGAGCGAGGACATTTACATCACCCGCAACGGCAAGGTCATTGCAAAGCTGTCCAACCCCTATCAGGACAGGGTGGATGCGGTCAAGTCCCTCTACGGCTTCCTGCCCGCCGATGTGACCCCGGAGGAGACAAGGAATGAGAGGCTTGACCGGATATGAGGGTATTGCTGGACACCTGTATTGTCGTGGATTTCCTTCAGCGGCGGGAGCCGTTCTGTGACGACGCCTACGCAATTTTTCTGGCGGCGGCCAATCGACGCTTTGACGGCTTCGTGACCGCCAAGTCCCTGACGGATATTTACTACCTGATTCATCGGTTTACCCACGATGACCGAGAGACCCGCAAGGTGCTTTCCACGCTGCTGATCCCGCTGGATCTTCTGGACACGGCGGGGCTCGACTGCCGGAAGGCGATCTCATCGGAGATTTCAGATTTTGAGGATGCCGTCATGACAGAAACCGCGATCCGCGCGGGAATGGACGCCATAGTCACGAGAAACGTGCGGGACTACGCGAAATCTGCCGTTCCGGTGTGCACACCTGCGGAGCTTTTGACAATGTTGGAATCCAATGAAGAAAAGGGTTAAAGCCCTTGCGCCGCAAGGCTTTTTGAAAAATAGTGTTTTTAACCACTAATTCCAAAAAAGCGCAGCCTGAAGGGCTGCGCTTTTTTGGTGCCGGTGACAATTCCATTCGAGGGGGACTCTGACTGTTTCCCTCGAGCTTCCTTTCCTCCGGCTGATTACTCTTATGCTTTTCTCCCGCGCTCACCTGTGCTTTCTCCTTTAATGCTGTAGATTGTCTGCGCCAATTTGGGACAAAATATATCTACACTCTACAAGGAGGCGCACCATGGGAAATCGGTTTATCACATCAGCGGAGGTCCGGCTTTTCCGGGAGGACCTCGCCGCCAGAGAGCGCAGCGCGCATACCATCCGGCGGTATGTCCGCGACGTGGCGGCATACGCCCGGTTCCTCGGCGGGCGGGAGGCCGCTGCGGAGGAGACGGGGCTTTTCAAGCGGAGGCTTCTGGAGGAGGGCTACAAGCCCTCCAGCGTCAACACGATTTTGGAATCCCTCTTCGCATTTTTCAAATTCATGGGCTGGGCGGACTGCCGGACCCAGCGGCTTGTGATCCAGCGGGACGCCTACTGCCCGGAGGACCGGGAGCTCACGCGCCCGGACTACGAGGCCCTTCTCGGCGCGGCCCGCCGGCGGGACAAACTCATTCTCGGGACTATCTGCTCCACAGGCATCCGTGTCTCGGAGCTTCGCTTCTTCACCCTTGAGGCGGTGAAAAGCCGTGAGGTCCTCGTCACCTGCAAGCGCAAGACCCGGCGCATCATGGTCCCCGACGATCTGGGGCGGGAGCTGGAGCGTTACGCCGGCGAGCGCGGCATCGCCTCCGGCGTCATTTTCCGGGGCCGCCGGGGCCAGCCCCTGAGCCGCGGGCGGGTCTGGGCCATTATGAAAACATTGGCGGCCCGGGCAGGGGTCCGTTTGGCAAAGGCCTTCCCCCACAACCTCCGCAAGCTCTTCGCCCGGACGTTTTACAACGCCAGCCGTGACGTGGTGAAGCTGGCAGACGTGCTGGGCCACAGCAGCATCGAGACCACGCGGATATACACCAAATCCAGCGGCGCGGAGCACCGCAGGCTCGTCAACGCGCTGGGTCTTGCGCCGCGCCTCGACTGCCCCGCGAAAAAGCCCTCCCGTGCCCGCAGGGGCAGGAAGGGCAAATGGGCAAAAAAATAACGCGACATTATTGATATAATGTCACGCACATTTCCGGGGAAAACACAAGCCGCACGAAATTCTTCCATTACATAGTAGCACCCCGACAGCATAATGTCAACAATTTTTTCTTGATTTTTCAAATTAACCCACGCCGCGACAGGCCCAAAACGGCCTGCCGCGCGAAAGCGCGCCAGATTTTGCCGTCAAAGGCCGTAAACCTCCGCTTTATCCGCCCGTTTGGGTTTTCTCCGCCCGGGGAAAAGCGGACATTATATCAATAATGTCCCATTCACCGGGGAGGACGCGAGCTCAACTCTTTAAGGAGGTTTTTACAATGCAAAAGCGCAATCAGAGCGGCTTTACCCTGGTGGAGCTGGTGGTGGTCATCGCGGTGCTGGCGATTTTAGCGGGCGTGGGCGCGGTGGCGTACAGTGGGTACATAGAAAAGGCAAACGAAGCCGCAGACCAGGAGCTTATAGGTGCCGTCAACACGGCGTTTGCTGCGGCATGTGCCGAAACTGGCGTAGAAGGGCACCCGACGGAGGCCGTTGCTTCGCTAAAGCAGAAAAAAGTAAATCAGGTAACCGCAGACGACGTTTCCGGATTTAACGATGCCTTTTTCATGTATTTTGAGGGCAATGAAGATAAGGAATTCCAGGTTGTGGAGGGCCTAATTTATAACAAAGACGGGGGTTTCTTCTACGCGAGCCTTAACGGTGGGAATACAATACTTCTCGGAAAAGGTAACTCTCTCATTAACGAAGGAAAGAATCCTGATGGCAGTACAAAATGGACTTGGAAAAAGGGAGAGCAAGAAATCGAGTTCACATCCAAAGAGGAGGATATTCAGAAATTCATTGAATCCAGCTTTGGCAAAAACGTAGGAATAGATAATCTGATGCAAGAGGTTGACAAGCTGGCCGTGGCTATGTCAAATGTTACAAAAGACAGTACACCAGATGACTATCTGACTAAGGAGCTTCAAGAAAAACTTGCTGCTGTTTATACTGATACCAATAGTGAAGAGTACAAGAAAGCTGCGGCAAATGCATTGGTGGTTCAGGCGGCAATGCACTCTGACACATGGACAAGTGAAGATATTGTTCAGTTCATGCGGACAGGAAACTTCTATGGATCAATGCCGGAGAACCAAGAAGGAGACGGTCAGTATGCTTATTTGGCAAGTCTAACAGCATTGCAATATGCCATGGTAACGGCATATGCAAAAAGTGACGTAGGTTCATCTACAAACATAAAGATACAAGGAGATGGATTTGACTATAATGGTCCAATTGGAGAATTCTATGAAAAAAACGTTTCGGATATAATTAATAATGGCGCTATGCCCAGTCAAGCTTATGGTGGTATTTCGAAACTTTTTGAAGCTATGGTAAAGACGGGCGAATATCAAACATATTTGGACGCCGAGGGTCAAAAGGACATAGACGGATACCTTGGCGCTATGGAATTTATTCGTGACAATCAGGATGCAATTATAGATAATAGGGTAATGGATAATGGATTTGGTGATTCTGAACTCACCGATATGCTCAACGCTCTGTTCGGATAAGCAAGAGAGAAAGACAAGGGGACGGTTCTTGATACAACAGACCCAAGGGGACGGTTCTTTTGTATCATTGAGCGCAATTAAAAATACATAATCCAACCTTCTGCGGGCGTGACAGAGGGACGGTTCTTTAGTCACACCTCCGCTGCGCTCCGGTGGTACAAAAAAACCGTCCCTCAGTCCCGCGGGAAGGTGCTTCCTAATTGATAGATTCTTTTTTTGCGTTTGTTCTACTGAGTAGGTGGGACAGTGGGGACGGCTTCTTTTGTAACACCAGTGCGCACACTGGTGGAACCAAAGAACCGTCCCCATGTAACACCGATGTCGATATTGCGGTGCGGGCGTTACAGATTGCGGTACTGGCGTGACAGAGGGACGGTTCTTTAGTCACACCTCCGCTGCGCTCCGGTGGTACAAAAAAACCGTCCCTCATGTCCCGCCGCTGCGGTGGTACAAAAAAACCGTCCCTCGTGTCCCGTGTCCTGCCCGTTTTTAAGGAGGCGACAGCATGGAAAGGTCTTTTCCCCGTTCGCGGCGGTATCTCCTGCTCGCCGTGGGGACGCAGGTCCTGAGCCTTCTGGACTTCATCTACACCACCGTGGGCCTGCGGCTCATTCCGGGGAGCTTTGAAATCAACCCGTTTCTTGGCGGCATACTCGGCACGCCCTGGGCCGCGCTGGGGATGAAGCTGGTGCTCATCCCCGCCGCGCTGTGGACGCTGTACCACTTTCGGTACCGACCGCTGGCGCGCGTGGGTCTGTGGCTGTGCTTTCTGGCGTATCTTGTCTTTGACGCCGTGGCGCTGTACATTGTGCTCACATACTGGCGGACCGTGCTGGTGGGATGAGGGGGCTTGTGGACATCCGTGTGTAACGCCGATGCAAAATATTTTTACATATATTATCATACATTTCCGCATCTGCAAGGCCAAAAGCTCCCTGATACGCAAAGAAAAATCCCGGAACCATTGTAGTTCCGGGATTTTTCTGATTGGCGCGGAAGGAGGGATTTGAACCCTCGCACGCGGTTTAGACGTCTACTCCCTTAGCAGGGGAGCCCCTTCGGCCACTTGGGTACTTCCGCAAATGTTAAATTAAGTTTTCCACTCTCTCCCCCACAAATGTCCGGCTCGCGGACACTTGTGGCGGAGAGAGTGGGATTCGAACCCACGGGCGGTTGCCCGCCGACGGTTTTCAAGACCGCTCCGTTATAACCACTTCGGTATCTCTCCAAACCAGCCCAGTTATATTAACACATCCTTTCGGCTTTGTCAATCGAGAATCCGAAACATTTGCATTATTTTTTGTACTCATCTTCACTTGACTACCATAGTAACACAATATATAATGAATATAAATACAAAAAAGCACCTGAAAATGGGGGGTTTTATGCCTGATACAATATTTGGACGGGATTTTTCCGGCTCCATCCCCGCAACGCTCAAGGAGCTGTTTGAATCCCGGGGCTACACAAGATACAGAATGGGCAAGTTCGAGGAGTACGACCTCTACGCGAAAAACCGCTCCTTCATCACCGGAAGCTCCATCCTCACCTTCACCGACACCGACGGGCGGCTCATGGCATTAAAGCCCGACGTGACGCTGTCCCTCATCAAAAATACCGTTCCCGGAGACGCCCTGCGGAAGGTCTACTACGCCGAGAGCGTCTACCGCGCCAGAGACGCCGCCTCCGGCTTTGCGGAGATACCCCAGGCGGGGCTTGAGTGCATAGGCGAGCTCGACCTTTACAGCGTCTGCGAGGTGATTTCTCTCGCCGCAGGGAGCCTCGGGACCATAAACGAAAGGTACATTCTCGACCTGTCCCACATGGGGCTGCTCTCCGGCGTGCTGGAGGACCTTGAGGCCCCCCAGGGCTTAAGGGAGGAGCTTTTGCGCCTCGCCGGGGAGAAAAACTCCCACGAGGCCCGGTCCCTCTGGCTCGGCGGCGGCGGCAGCGCCCGGGGATTTGAGCTTTTTAACAAGCTCATGCGCCTTCGCGCCCCCCTCCGGGAGGGAGTGGAGCAGGCGGAGGCGATGGGTCTGGGGCCAAGGGCATCGGCGGCGCTGGCGGAGCTTCGGGACATATCCGGTGTGCTCGGCACCGACCGGGGGCTGTGGCTCGACCCGTCGCTTTTGGCGGACCCCAGGTATTATAACGGCGTGGTGATGCGGGGATACCTGCCCGGAGCGTCCTCCGCCGTGCTCTCCGGCGGGCGGTATGACGGGCTCATGCGGCGCATGAAGCGCGGCGCCGGGGCGATGGGCTTTGCGCTGTACATGGACGTTATCTCCCGGCTTCTCCCGCGAAAGCGGGGCCTTGACGCGGACGTTCTGGTGCTGCACCGGGGCGGCGGCGCGGCGGAGCTGGAGAAATATGTGGAGGAGCTCACCTCCTCCGGGCTTCGCGTCCGGGTGGATCGGGCAAAGCCCGAGGGGCTTTGCTTCGGCAGGGTCGTGATTTTTGACGGGGAGGGCCCGCGCAATGGATGAGATGCTGAATATCGCCCTTCCCAAGGGGAGGCTGGGCGACAGAGTCTATGAGATTTTTGAGCGGGCGGGGTATGCCTGCCCGGAGCTGGGCGACCCGGGGAGGCGGCTGGTCTTTGAGGCGAAAGACAGCGGCGTGCGGTACTTCTTTGTCAAGCCCTCGGACGTGGCGATATATGTGGAGCGCGGCGCGGCGGACATCGGCGTTGCCGGGAAGGACATACTTCTGGAGTACCGCCCGGAGGTCTATGAGCTTCTGGATCTGGGCGTGGGCAGGTGCAGGATGTGCGTTTGCGGACGCCCCGGCTTTATTGACGACCCCTCGTCCGTGCTCAGGGTCGCCACAAAGTTTGTGAGGATAGCAAGGGATTATTACGCGGGTCTTTCCCGGAGCATAGACATAATCCACCTCAACGGCTCCATCGAGCTTGCGCCCCTGCTGGGCCTCTCCGATGTGATAGTCGACATTGTGGAGACGGGCGTAACGCTCCGTGAAAACGGCCTTGCGCCTCTGGCGGAGGTCTGCGGCATAAGCGCCCGGCTCATCGCCAACCGCGTGAGCTGCAAATTCAAATACGACGCCGTGACGGAGCTCACCGAACGGCTTAAAAACGTACTGGAGGACAAGGGATGATCAGGATAATGCGTATGGGGCAGGTCCCGGAGGAGGAGCTCTTCTCCCGGGCGCAGGAGCGGCTTGACGTGTCCGGGCCTGTCAGGGAGATAATCGAAAACGTGAGGGTCCGGGGCGACGAGGCCCTTCGGGAGTACTGCGGCCGCTTTGACGGCGGCGCGCCGGAGAGCCTCGAGGTCACGCCGGAGGAGATGGACGCCGCCCTCTCCTCTCTGGAGCCGGAGCTTCTCGGGGCAATGGAACGGGCGGCGGAGAATATCGCGGCCTTCCACCGCCGCCAGCTCCGGGAGGGCTTCACCATCTCCCCCCGGGAGGGCGTGACTCTGGGCCAGCGGATACACCCCATCGAGAAGGTGGGCCTATACGTCCCCGGGGGCACGGCACCGCTGTTCTCCAGCGTGCTCATGGGCGTCATCCCCGCGAAAATCGCGGGCTGCCGTGAGATAGTCGTCACCACCCCGGCGAAGGGTGGCGTCATAGCCCCACAGATACTCGCCGCGGCGAAGCTCGGCGGCGCGGACAGGGTATTCAAGCTGGGCGGGGCGCAGGCGATAGCCGCTCTGGCCTACGGCACCCGGTCCGTTCCCAGGGTGGACAAGATAATGGGCCCCGGCAACGCCTTTGTGGCGGAGGCAAAGCGTCAGGTGTTCGGCGTTGTCGCCATCGACATGATAGCCGGCCCCAGCGAGATACTCATCCTCGCGGATGAGAGCGCGGACCCGGAGTTTGTAGCCGCGGACCTTCTAAGTCAGGCGGAGCACGACAAAAACGCCTCCGCCGTCCTTGTCACCGACTGCCCGGAGCTGGCAGCCGACGTCCAGGCGGAGCTGGAGCGTCAGCTTTCCCTGCTCCCCCGGGAGGAGATCGCCCGGGCGTCAATAGAGCGAAACGGAAAGCTCATCGTGACGGAGGACCTCAAAAGTGCTGTGGAGGTGGCAAACCGCATTGCCCCGGAACACATGGAGGTGTACGTCCGGGAGCCCATGGAGTACCTGGACCTCATCACGAACGCGGGCTCGGTATTTCTCGGCGGGGCGTGTCCGGAGCCCGTGGGGGACTACTACTCCGGCTGCAACCATACCCTCCCCACCGGGGGCACTGCCCGGTTCTCCTCCCCGCTGTCCGTGGATGATTTTCTGAAGAAGTCACAGTTTATGTACTACACCCGGGACGCCCTTCTGCGCGAGGGCGGGGACATCGCGGCCCTCGCCCGCCGGGAGAGCCTTGAGGCCCACGCCAGAAGCATCACAAGGCGGCTTGAGAGGTGGTCAAATGAGTGAGTACCGCTCCTCCCGCTTCGCCGGGATAGATGTCTACGTCCCCGGGGAGCAGCCCCGGGACAGGAAATACCTAAAGCTCAACACAAATGAGTCCCCCTATCCACCCTCCCCCGCCGTTCTGGAGGCGGTGAGAGAGGCATCCCGGGGTCTCAACCTCTACTGCGACCCCACGGCGCTCACGCTCCGCCGGGCGGCGGCGGAGGTCTACGGCGTGGAGCCGGAGTGGGTACTGCCGGTGAACGGCTCTGACGAGATATTGAATTTCGCCTTCATGGCCTTTTGCGACAGGGACATCCCCGCAGCCTTCCCGGACATAAGCTACAGCTTCTACCCTGTCCTCGCGGGGCTCCACGGCGTCCGGGCGGTGGAGGTCCCCCTGCGCCCGGGCTTTATCATAGACTACCGGGACTATCTGGGCCTTAACTGCACCATAGTAATTGCAAACCCCAACGCCCCAACGGGCACAGCACTGGAGCTATCTGACATTGAGGCCATAGCCGCCTCCAACCCGAAAAATGTGGTGGTGATTGACGAGGCGTATGTGGATTTCGGGGCAAAAAGCGCCATTTCCCTCACGAAAAGGTACAAAAATCTCCTTGTCACCCGGACCTTTTCCAAGTCCCACTCCCTCGCCGGGGGAAGGCTGGGCTTCGGCATAGCCGACCCCGGGCTTATCGCGGACCTTACCGCGATAAAGGACTGCACCAACCCCTACAACGTGAACGCCATGACTCAGGCCGCCGGGACAGCTGCATTCCGGGACAACGAGTACTACATGGAAAACTGCCGGGCCGTGGCCGACGCCCGGGACTACGCCGCCGGGGCGCTGAGGGACCTGGGGTTTGAGGTGACGCCCTCAAAGGCCAATTTCCTCTTCGCCCGCCACCCGTCGGTGCCCGGCGGGGAGCTGTATAAGCTCCTCCGGGAGCGGGGAATACTGGTGCGCCACTTCTCCTCACCCGCCATTGCGGACTACAACAGGATCTCCGTGGGCACAATGGAGCAGATGAAAAGTCTCACAGGCCGCGTCGAAGAGATCCTGGCGTCACTGTGAAATAAAAAAGGAGGCTCTTATGAGAAGATCCGCCATAAACCGCGCTACTGCCGAGACGAAAATAAGCCTCACCCTGGACCTTGACGGGACGGGAAGCTTTAATATTTCAACAGGCGTCGGTTTTCTCGACCATATGCTGACGCTCCTTGCCGTCCACAGCCGCTTCGACCTTCACATAAAATGCGAGGGGGATACGAACGTGGACTACCACCACAGCGTGGAGGACGTTGGTATCTGTCTCGGGCAGGCCCTGCGGCAGGCCCTCGGCACGAGGGCCGGGATACGGCGCTACTGCGACGTGACCATCCCCATGGACGAGGCCCTTGTCCTCGCCGCCGTTGACATATCAGGCCGGGGGTATCTGGGCTTTGACCTCCCCATTCCCGCGCAGAAGATCGGGGATTTTGACTCCGAGCTTGTGGAGGAGTTCTTCGCCGCCCTCACCCGGGAGGCCGGGATAACCCTCCACATAAGGTATTTGGCGGGGCGCAACTCCCACCACATAGCCGAGGCAGCCTTCAAGGCGGCGGCCCGGGCCCTCCGGGGAGCAGCGGCTGTTGATGCGGAGCTTGGCGGGGCGGTGCCCTCCTCAAAGGGTGTGCTATGACGGGGATAATCGACTACGGCGTGGGGAACCTCTTCTCCCTCAGGTCCTCCCTTGCCGCCATCGGGGAGGAGTGTGTCGTCACCGGGGATGCCAAAAGGCTCCGGGACTGCGGAAGGCTCATACTCCCGGGAGTGGGCGCCTTCGGCGACGCGGCCTCAAAGCTTCGCGAGACGGGGCTTTTTGACGAGATACTCAGAGAGGCCGCCTCGGGAAAGCCGCTTATGGGCATCTGCCTTGGGATGCAGCTTCTCTTTGACAAAAGTCTGGAGTACGGGGAGCATCAGGGCCTCGGCCTCATCCCCGGGACGGTGGCCCCAATAGCCCGGAGCATGGCTCCGGGATTAAAAATTCCGCATATTGGCTGGAATCTCTTGCATTTTTTGAGCAAATCAGCTATATTTAGAGATGTGAAAGAGGGCGAGTGCGTCTATTTTGTCCACTCCTACCACGCCACGGGGTGTATTGAGCACACCACGGCGGTGACGGAGTACGGCGGGACACTGACGGCGGCGGTGGAGCGCGAGAACGTCTACGGCTGCCAGTTCCACCCGGAGAAGAGCGGCGGCGCCGGCCTTCGCATACTGAAAGCTTTTGCTGATTTGTGAGGTGCGCTATGAAAATTTTCCCAGCTATCGACCTGTATGACGGCGTTGCCGTGCGCCTTGTTCACGGCGAGTACAGCAGAATGACAGTTTGCTCCACCGCCCCCGTTGACAAGGCCATGGAGTTCCGCCTCAACGGGGCGGAGTACCTGCACCTTGTGGACCTTCAGGGGGCGAGGGACGGCGTGAGCAAGAATTACGACATCGCCTGTCAGATAGCCCGGATCCCCGGGCTGAAGGCGGAGCTGGGCGGCGGCATCCGGGATGAGGAGACGGTGAAGCGCGCCCTAGGCGCCGGATTTTTCCGGGTGATACTTGGCACTTCCGCCATGGAGGACCCGGATTTTCTGGCGAACATGGTGTCCAAATACGGCGAGCAGATAGTCGTGGGCGTGGACGTGCGCTCCGGCTTCGTGGCCATCCGGGGCTGGACACAGATAAGCAAGGTGGAGTGCTTCGACTTCGTCTCCCGCCTTCAGGAGATCGGGGTCAAAACCATCATGTGCACCGACATCTCCAGGGACGGGGCCCTCAAGGGCACCAATGTGGAGCTGTTCCGCAGCCTCACGGAGCGCTTTGACATGGACGTTATCGCCTCCGGCGGCATAACCACTCTCGACGACGTGCGCTCCCTTCGGGACGCCGGGCTCTACGGCGCCACCATAGGCCGGGCGCTCTACGCAAGGAAGATAGACCTTAAGGAGGCCATTGAAGCCGCGAAATGATAACAAAACGCATTATCCCCTGCCTCGACGTCCGTGACGGCAGGGTCGTCAAGGGCGTGAATTTTGAGGGGGTGCGGGATGTCAGCTCCCCGGTGGAGCTGGCGGAGCTCTACTCCGACTCCGGCGCGGACGAGCTTGTATTTTACGACATAACCGCCAGCGCCGAGGGGCGTCGGCTCTTCACCGACGTCCTCACCAGGACCGCCTCCCGGGTCTTTATACCCCTCACCGTGGGCGGTGGAATAAACTCTCTGGAGGACTTCGACCGGGTGCTCAAATGCGGCGCGGACAAGGTCAGCGTCAACTCCGGCGCCCTGCGGGACCCGTCCCTCATCGGCCTTGCGGCGAAGCGCTACGGCAACCAGTGCGTGGTGATCTCAGCGGATGTAAAGCGTGTCAACGGCGTGTTCACCGTCTTTGCCCGGGGCGGCAGGGACAACACCGGGCTTGAGGCGGTGGAGTGGATCCGCCGCTGCGTGGGCGAGGGCGCGGGCGAGGTAGTGCTCAACTCCATCGACACCGACGGCGTCCGGGGCGGCTTCGACATTCAGATGCTCCGCGCCGTGTCCGAGGCGGTGGATGTCCCGGTGATAGCCTCCGGCGGGGCGGGGTCCGTGCAGGATTTCGTCACCCTCTTTAAGGCCCTTCCACGGGTGGACGCGGGCCTTGCCGCCTCCATCCTCCACTTCGGCGAGGTCACCGTCGCCGACATAAAGAAGGCCCTCCGGGCCGAGGGCATAAACGTGCGTTTGTGATTGGAGTGATACCATGATAGATATAGACGAGCTGAAATTTGATGAAAAGGGCCTCATCCCCGCCATTGTCGTGGACCGGGAGACGAAAAGGGTTCTGACACTGGCCTACATGAATCGGGAGAGCCTTAAAATATCCATGGAGCGGGGGCTCACCTGCTTCTGGTCCCGCTCCCGGGGGAAGCTGTGGCTCAAGGGCGAGACCAGTGGGAACTACCAGCACATAAAATCGATCACCGCCGACTGCGACAGGGATGCCCTGGTGGTGGAGGTGAAAAAGGACGGTCCCGCCTGCCATCTGGGGACGGACAGCTGCTTCACCGCGCCCGTATACGGCGAGGGGGAGGAGGAGTTTTCCTACCGGAAGCTCTACGACCTGCTCCTTGACCGAATAGAAAACCCCAAGGAGGGCAGCTACACCACCTACCTCTTTGAGAAGGGCAGGGACAAGATACTCAAGAAGGTTGGTGAGGAGTCCACCGAGGTCATAATCGCCGCCAAGGAGGGGGACAAGCGGGAGACGGTCTATGAGCTTGCGGACCTTGCCTACCACGTCATGGTCCTCATGGCCCACATGGGTATCTCCCTTGACGAGCTCAAGACGGAGCTCGCCTCCCGCCACGTCATAGACAGGAAGGTCAAGCAGGAGAAGATGACCTGATTTATTCTCCAGTAAAATTCACCATGACGGATAAAAAGCTGCCGCCGACGGGATGGACCGTATCCCGAAAAACAGACAATGAAAAAAGACACCCCCTGTTGTAGAATAAAAGGTACAACAGGGGGT